>NZ_JAJJPG010000069.1:0-9555 GCF_032907665.1 Intrasporangium sp. | reverse complement strand
CGCTGACTCACCCATCGCTGACTCACCCATCGCTGACTCACCCATCGCTGACTCACCCATCGATCCGGTAGTCGATCGGCTTGCACACGCCGTTGTTCGACTTCTCGGCTGAGCATGCCGTCAACCCGACCAGGAGGTCAGCGTCGGCGCGCAGGACGAATCGGTCACCCGCTGTCGACGTCGGCGGGTCGATGTGCAGCTCACCATTCCGCTCCACCCAGACGTTCATGAAGATGTTGAGTGTCGTCGAGATCCGGTCAGGATGGACACCGAGTGGGCCGAGGTTCGTCGCGAGGTTCTCGAAACAGCTCGGGTGGTAGGCGCCCTCGAGCTCCGGGTAGAGCAGGTCGAACGTCTCCTGGCTGCACGGCGTGAGCAGGAAGTCGTGCTGTCCACAGGTGTCCTCGACGACGGTCGCCATCGGCGTGCTTCGGTTGCTGTAGAGCACCGTCCCGGTCGTCACGGCGATCGAGTTGGCGTAGTCGATGGTCCGACCGGACGACAGCCACTCGTCGTGGTCTTCAGCGAGGACCGCGAAGAAGTCGCTCACCTGCTCACCACTCGGGTCCACGACGGTGAGCCGCTGCCCCTCCCGGAGGAGGAACGCCGTGCCGGTCTGGGGTGCGAGTCGGGTCAGCTCCATCGCGTCACCCTAGTCAGCCTCGGTGGCGGCGGATGGCTGGACCTCGAGGGGTGGCTCCCAGTCGGGGTCATGTCGACGGCCGGAGTACTGCAGGGCCTCGGACGTCTCGCCGTGGTCCGCCGCCATCGGGTTGACCGTGCCCTGCAGCTCCTCGTCGCGTCGTCGGATCGTCTCGCGCATGCCCTCGAAGCGCCCTTCCTCCCGGAGTCGCTCGAACTGGTCATGGGCGTTGAAGACGAGGGTCGGCAGGGGCGCTCGCCTCGCCACTCGCGACGCGGCGGGATGCAGCCCGACGATGAAGTAGGCGTGCCCGCCGGCGCTGAAGGCGAAGTGCGGGTCACTGGGGTCGGTGGCGACGCCGGGCGCCCAGGGCTCCTCATCGGCGTCGTGGAGCCGCTGGAGGAGGGCGAAGAGCGACGCCTCGAACGCGGCCTCCGTCGTCGGTACTGGTCCGCGGAAGCTCACCAGGAAGGAGCGGAAGTCGTCGTTGCCAGCGGTCCGCTCGGCGAACTCGGCGAGGTGCTCGAGAAGCCGTGGCGGGGTGTCGGCGGCCTCCATGTCGTCGAGGACGACATGCGTCACCGACTCCCTCCGGAAGACAGACTTGGCGCCGAGACAAGGGAACTCGACGTGCATGACCATCATCTCCAGGGCCCGTGCGATCTCGTCCTCCGCCGCGGACTCGAGGTGCTGCTCGGCGAGCAGTTCGAGCAGCCGCTCGAGGGACGCGGTCTCGCCCGCTTCCTCCGGATTCGCCTCGATCGTCATCGGTCCACCCTTCCCACACCACCGATCCCCGACCCAACTGGGCCACCGGAGATGTACCCACTCGGGCGGCGTCCTGCACATGGCGGTCGTCACGCGGCCTTCGGGGCCACTCGACCGGAGGGGTGCCCGTGTTCGGGGCCACTCGACCGGAGGGGTGCCGGCGTTCGAGGCCACTCGACCGGGAGGCGGGGGTCCGGACGTGGGCGCGGGAGGGCACCCGGGAAGCCGGTGCACGGGAGCGAGCACAGCGGCATACAGTGTCGTCTGTGTCTGCCCGTGCCGTCGTGACCACTGACGAGAGCCCAGTCGCGCGGACGCGGCGCGCCCGCAAGATGTACCGCGCGCTGCACGACCGCTACCCCTACGCGCACTGCGAGCTCGACTTCACGACTCCGCTCGAGCTGCTCGTCGCAACCATCCTCTCGGCCCAGACGACCGACGTCGGCGTCAACAAGGTGACGCCGACCCTCTTCGCGAAGTACCGCACCGCCGCCGACTACGCCGGGGCGAACCGCGAGGAGCTGGAGACGATGATCCAGCCCACCGGCTTCTTCCGGGCCAAGGCCGACAGCCTCATCAAGCTCGGGCAGGCGCTCGTCGAGCACTTCGACGGCGAGGTGCCCGGTCGTCTGAAGGACCTCGTCACGCTGCCGGGCGTCGGGCGCAAGACGGCCAACGTCGTGCTCGGCAACGCCTTCAACGTCCCCGGGATCACCGTCGACACACACTTCGGCCGACTCGTCCGGCGCTTCGGCTGGACCGAGGAGACCGACCCGGTCAAGGTCGAGCACGCCATCGGGGACCTCTTCCTGCGGCGCGACTGGACCATGCTCAGCCACGTCGTCATCTTCCACGGGCGCCGCACCTGCCACGCCAAGAAGCCCGCGTGCGGCGCCTGCCCCGTCGCCCGCTGGTGCCCGAGCTACGGGATCGGAGAGACCGACCCGGAACGCGCGGCCAAGCTGCTGAAGTTCGAGCTGGCCCCCACATGACCGAACCGCACCCCACGGAGCCGAGGAGCGCGCGCGTCGTCCACTCCGGGCCGGACGGGACGATCCCGCCCGGGCCGGCGGGACTGCCGCGGCCGGACTGGCTCGAGCACGTCGCCGACCGGGTGCCGTCCGTGGATGCCCACTGGTTCTCCCGGTTCCGGCCACCGGAGGAGGGTGGCCGCGAGTCGGCGGTCCTCATGCTCTTCGGGCCGCCGCCGGAGGGCGAGGAGTCCGAGGGCGAGCACATCATCCTCATCGAGCGGTCGCACACGATGCGCACGCAGCCTGCTCAGATCGCCTTCCCCGGCGGATCGCGGGACCCCGAGGACGAGGACAGCGTCGCGACCGCGCTCCGCGAGGCCGAGGAGGAGACCGGCGTCGACCCCTCGGGCGTGGACGTCGTGGACGTGCTCCCGAGCCTCTACCTCCCGCCGGCGAACTTCGTCGTGGCCCCGGTGCTCGGCTGGTGGACCGGTCCCACCCCGACCGCCGCGCGCGACCCGGCCGAGGTCCACGAGGTCCTCTCAGTGCCGATCTCCCACCTCGTCAACCCCGAGTCACGGTTCACCGTCACGCACCCGAGCGGCTTCGTCGGACCCGCCTTCGAGCTCGACCACCTCCTGCTCTGGGGGTTCACTGCGGGTCTGCTCAGCCGCGTCCTCGAGCTGGCCGGGCTGGCTGAGGAATGGGACCAGTCGCGGCAGCGGCCACTCCCCGAGATCTACCTCCGGGACCGTCGATGACCGGCGGCCTCCTGCTCGACCTCGCGCTCGTGCTCATCCTCGTCGCCTACGGCATCTCGGGTTACCGTCACGGGCTCGTCTCGAGCGTCTTCTCGCTGCTCGGCTTCTTCGCCGGTGCGCTCATCGCCGTGTGGATCCTCCCGACGACGCTCGCCGACCTCGACGCCGTCGCCGACGACCCACGACTGCGCGTCCTCGTCCTCATCGTCGGCGTCGTCGGCATCGGGTGGATCGGCCAGGTGCTCGGCAGCCTGCTCGGCGCGCAGATCCGCCGCCGGATGGGCCAGCAGGGCGTCCGGCGCACCGACTCGGTGCTCGGCGCGATCGTCGTCGTCCTCGCCGCTTCGCTGATGATCTGGTTCCTCGGCGGGTCGCTGCGCACCGCAGGCAACCCCGCAGTGGCCAAGGCGATGGCCGAGTCGCGCGTCCTGCGCTCCATCGACGCGGTCGTGCCCGACGAGGCCGGACAGGTGTTCGCCGGCTTCCGGGGTTTCCTGTCCAGTCAAGGCTTCCCGCAGGTCTTCGGGGATCTCGTGCCGGAGCCGATCACGCCGGTCGAGGCACCGGACCCGGGGATCTCCGACGTCGGTGCGATCACGCGGGCAGCGACGTCCGTCGTCAAGGTGACGACCACCTCCGACACGTGCGGGCGCGGGCAGGAGGGGACCGGCTGGGTCCTCAGTCCAGAGCGGGTCGTGACGAACGCCCACGTCGTCGCGGGTGCCGACCTGGTTCGGATCCGCAGCCAGGAGGAGGAGGTCACCGGGCGAGTTGTCATCTTCGACCCCGACCGCGACCTCGCCGTCATCGAGGCGGACGGCCTCGACGCCCCGGCCCTCGAGCTCGGCGCCGACCTGACCCGCGGCACCGCTGCCGCCATCCCGGGCTACCCGCTCGACGGGCCCTACACCGTCGTGCCTGCTCGGGTGCGGCAGGTCCTCGACGCGAGGGGGCGCGACATCTACGGCGACGACCCGGTCGTCCGCGAGATCTACTCGCTCTACACCCGCGTCCAGCCCGGCAACTCCGGCGGACCGCTGCTCGACGCAAGTGGCCGCGTGGCGGGGGTCGTCTTCGCCAAGTCGCTCGAGGACGATGACACCGGCTACGCCCTGACCCTCGACGAGGCCATGCCGGTCCTCGACGCCGCGCGCGGCGCCGACCGCGAGGTCGACACGGGCGCCTGCCTCCCCGGCTGAGCGGCGGACAGCCCTTGGCCAGCGGCGGACTGCCCTGGCCGAGCGGCGGACCGCCCTGGCCGAGCGGCGGTCAGCGCCTCGCCCGCGCCAGGGGCCGCGTGGCGAGCAGCTCCACGAGCTCCCGGGAGGGTGGGATCCCGAGCTCCGCGTCGAGCCGGGCACGGTACTTCTGGAACGCGTGGATGGCAGCCGAGGTGTTGCCGGCATCGAGGCCGGCCCGCATCACGAGGGCTACCGCGCTCTCGAGCAACGGCTCGAGGGCCACCGCCTCTTCCGCGAAGCACGTCGCCATGGCGGTGTCGCCGCGCTCCAGGAGCAGGGCAGCGATCTTCTCGAGTGCGCGAATGCGCCTGTGGTGCAGCCTTTCCCGCTCAAAGAGCACCCAGTCGTCGTACCATCCCGGGAGCAGGTCCGGGCCGGCGAGCGTCGCGAGGCAGGCATGCAGGTCGAGGGGATCCCGAGGGACCGCCCCGTCCAGGTCGTGACACCCCTCGAATCCCGGGAGCCGCTCGACCTGCTCCAACCGGTCCAGGAGGGGCCACACGTCCACGAGGACCTGCGGTCCGAGCGCCACGCTGGCCCGGCCCGCCCTCACCAGGCCGGGGTCGAGGTCGCGCAGGCGATGGAGCGAGGTGCGGAGGTTCGCGCGGGCGCGCACGTCGGTGCTGTCGGGCCAGAGGGTCCCGGCGACCGCGGCTCTCGGCTGAGAGCCCCGCAACCCGAGCAGCGCCGTGACGCGCTGCTCCCGACTGCCGACCTCGGCCCTCTTCCCGTCGAGATCCAGACGCCAGTGACCCAGCAGTCTGATCGTGCATGCTCGTCCGGACATCGATCCCCCAATCGATCGGCAGCCTCACACGGCACCCTGGCTCACCCTTCCCTCGATGAGCAGGGGACCGTTGGCCATCGTCCAGTATCCACCCGGTTCCGCAGGCTTGTCCTTGAAAGTGCGGTGAGCGCCCTCGCTGATACACGCGGGTATGCCGCTGGGCTCGCGTCCCGGCGACGGTGACGCGAGAAAGCGGGTTGCGACGTGATGGGTTACATGGTTCATTAGTCGAGTAAAGAACCAAGGGACCGAATCGAGGCGACTGGGTGTTCGAGGGACGCGAGCCCATCTACGTGCAGATCGCGGAGCAGATCCGCGCACAGGTCGTCGACGGCACCCTTCAGGAGGAGGAGCAGGTCATGTCCACCACGCTGTACGCGACGACGTACCGCATCAACCCGGCGACGGCGGCCAAGGCGTTCGCGGAGCTCGTCGACGAGGGTGTGCTCTACAAGCGGCGCGGGGTCGGCATGTTCGTCGCCTCGGGTGCTCGCGAGCAGCTCCGCGAAGGACGGCGGGCCCGGTTCTTCACCGAGACCCTCCAGCCCGTCCTGCGTGAGGCAGCGGTCCTCGGCATCTCACCCGACGAGCTCGTCGCACGCATCCGGGAGGGCTCCGGCAGGCCCCCGGCCACCGAGGCCGCAGCGCACCGCGACAGCCGTCCGTCCGCGGGGCAGGAGGCCCGATGAGCGGGTTCACCGTCGAGGCCCGGGACCTCTCACTTCGATACGGCAGCACCCTGGCGCTCGATGCCGCCACCTTCAGCCTCCCGGCCGGCGGCATCCACGGCCTGCTCGGGCGCAACGGCTCGGGCAAGACGACTCTGCTGTCCGTCGTCGCGGCGCTGCGCCCGGCGAGCGGTGGGCAGGTGCTCGTGGACGGCGAGGACCCCTTCGAGAACGCTCGCATCATGGAGGGCACCTGCATCATCCGCGAGGGCGGTGACCTCCTGCCCACGGAGAGGGTGAGCACCAACCTCCGGTACTTCGCCTCCGTCCGGCCCACGTGGGACGGGACCCGCGCACGGGAGCTGGTCGAGGCCTTCGGCATCGAACCCGACAAGCGGGTTTCAGCGTTGTCGCGGGGTCAGCGCTCCGCCCTCGGCGCCGTCGTCGGCATCGCGTCGCGCACGCCGCTGACCATCTTCGACGAGGTCTACCTCGGCATGGACGCGCCCACTCGGCAGCGCTTCTACGACGAGCTGCTCGCCGACACGGTGGCCCACCCCCGGACCGTCATCGTCTCGAGCCACCTCATCGACGAGATCGACCACCTGCTCGAGCGGGTCCTCATCCTCGACACCGGCCGAGTGGCCATCGCCGAGGACGCCGACACCCTGCGCGGCAGGGGAGCGACGCTCACCGGCCCCGCTGCCACCGTGGCCCGCGCAGTCGACGGCCTCAACGTCGTCGGCGAGCGCCACCTCGGCCCTGTGCGGCAGGTGACGGTCTTCGACGACCTCGACGACGGCGCCCTCGCCGCCGCCCGCGATGCCGGGCTGGAGATCGGCCCGGTGCCGCTCCAGGACCTCTTCATCCACCTCACGGGGTCACGATGAGCGCGACCTGGCCGAGGACCGCGCTCGCCCCGCTCGCCCTCGTGCCGGTGCTCGCCCGTCCCACCGCCATCCGCGCGATGGCCTGTGCCAAGGAGGGCATGTGACCGTCACCGCTTCCCCCGCCGTCTCCGCCGCTCCGCCGCAGTGGCTCCGCGCGGTGCGCTTCCTCATGCGCTCCCAGCTCGCGACCTTCGCCGGCTTCTGGTTGACGATCGTCGTCGCCGCCGTCGTCGGGACCGCAGTCGTCGTCGCAGTCGGCGAGGTCACCATCTCGCACGTGCAGTTCGCCCGCTACGGCGCGCTGTGGTTCCCCTTCAGCATCATGGCGATCACAGCCACGGCCTACCTGCCCCTGCACGTGGCCAGCGGCCTGACTCGCCGGTCCTTCGCCCGGGCGACGGTCACCGTGTCCGTGCTCATGGGGGTGGCGCACGGCGTCCTGCTCACAGCCGGTCTCGTGGTGGAGCGACGGGTGTATGCCGCGCAGGGCTGGCCCCTCGTCGCCGAGACGGACAGCAACCCCTTCGCCGGCGTCGGCCTGCCCACCCTGCTGGTCACCCTCTGCATGGTCAGCATCGCCGGCCACCTGGGAGGACTGCTGACGACGCTCGTCTACTACCGCTGGGGCTGGGTCGTCGGCACCCTCTGCCTCCCGCTCACCCTCGCGCCGATCTTCCTCGTCGGCGCGGGCGGACTTCCCACCGGACAGTGGTCGCCCGTCAGGCCCGACCTGTCCCTGCCCGGAGCGACTGCCGTCGCGCTCGCCGTCCTCGCGGCGGCGGCGCTGGCGGTCCACTTCCTGACCCGACGCATCCCCATCCGACGAGTGGAGTCCTGACATGACCGATGTCATCGAGATCAGCAACCTGCGCAAGACCTACGGTGAGAAGGTCGCCGTCGCCGACGTCAGCCTCACCGTCTCCCGCGGCGAGATCTTCGGGATCCTCGGACCCAACGGCGCCGGCAAGACCACGACCGTCGAGATCCTCGCCGGTCTGCGCGTCCCGGACGCGGGCGTCGTCCGCGTGCTGGGGGTCGACCCACAGAAGGACCCGCAGGCCATCCGCGAGCGCCTCGGCATCCAGCTCCAGGAGTCCCGGCTGCCGGCGAAGATCACCGTGGCGGAGGCCGTTCGGCTCTACGCGTCGTTCTACCCCGACCCGGCCGACCCCGACGAGCTCCTCGCCCTGCTCGGGCTCGACGGGCAGCGGGACACGGCGTTCAAGGACCTCTCGGGCGGCCAGCAGCAGCGGCTCTCGATCGCCCTGGCCCTCGTCGGCAACCCGGAGGTCGCGGTCCTCGACGAGCTCACCACCGGCCTCGACCCGCAGGCGCGGCGCGACACCTGGGCGCTCATCGAGCGGGTCCGCGACACGGGCGTGACCATCGTGCTCGTGACGCACTTCATGGACGAGGCCGAGCGCCTGTGCGACCGCCTCGTCATCATCGACGACGGCCGCATCATCGCGGCGGGCAGTCCGGCCGACCTCACGGCGGCGCCGGACGGCCACCGGACCTTCCGGATGCGGGTGGCCTCCGACGCCCCCGCAGACGTGGTCGCCGCTGCCGTGGCTCGGCCCGAGGTCGCCACCGTCACCCGCGACGGCGACGAGCTCGAGATCACCGGCAACCGCCGAGTCATCCCCGCGGTCCTCCTCGCGCTCGCCGAGCACGACGTCGTTCCCGAGGAGATCCGCACCCTGTCCCGTTCGCTCGAGGACGTCTTCGTCGATGTCGTGGGCGCCGCCCCTGAGGAGATCTCTGCATGACCACCGCCACGCTCACCCCGACCCACCCGGCCCAACCGAAGAGGCGGCGCGCCGGTCGCAGCTTCCGGGCTCTCCTGGCCTCCGAGGTGCGGCTCTTCCTGCGCGACCCCGGAGCCGTCTTCTTCGGCCTCGCCTTTCCCACGGTCCTGCTCGTCGGCGTGGGGTTCATCATCCCGGGCATGCGCGAGCCGATCACCGACCTGCCCGCCCCGTGGGCCGGCCGGCAGCCGGTGCACATCTTCCTCCCCGTGGTTCTCGCGACGGCAGCGGCGACGGTCGCCCTGAGCACGTTGCCGGTGTTCCTCGCGACCTACCGCGAGCAGGGCGTCCTGCGACGTCTCTCGACGACCCCGATGCGGCCCCAGGGCGTCCTTGCCGCGCAGCTCGTCATCAACGTCGGTGCGCTCGTGGCCGCGGCCGCGCTCGGGGTCACCGTGGCAGCACTCGTCTTCGGCGCCCCGGCGCCGGCACAGCCGGTCGTCGCCCTGCTGGCCTTCGTTCTTGCGGCCGCGGCGATCTTCGGGGTCGGCCTCATCATTGCCGCAGTGGCCACGAAGGGCAGCACGGCGTCGGGCATCGGCTCCCTCGTCCTCTTCCCGATGATGGTCTTCGCCGGAGTGTGGACCCCGGGGCCGATGATGCCTGAAGGTCTCGCCGACGTCAGCGTCTACACCCCGGTCGGCGCCGGCAGCCAGGCGCTCACGACCGCGTGGTTCAGTGCGGACTTCCCGCTGACCGCGGTTCTCGTCATGGTCGCCTACTCGGTCCTGCTCTTCCCGGTTGCCGCGAAGCTCTTCCGCTGGCGGTGACCTTTGGCGAGGGCCGACGGCCCCGCCGTATGCCGCTGAGCTCGCTTGCCCTCCCAGCCGCACTCCCAGCCCTCCCAGGCGTCGTGCCCTTCCCCTCGTCGGGCACTCCCAGCCGTCGGGCACTCCCAGCCGTCGCGCGCCCTTGCCCCCGGTCGAGTGGCCACGAATGCCGCCCGAAGGGCTGCATTCGTGGCCACTCGACGGCGTGCGGCTCAGTCCCGCCCGAAGGGCTGCATTCGTGGCCA
>NZ_JAJJPG010000068.1:6107-19769 GCF_032907665.1 Intrasporangium sp. | reverse complement strand
GTCCAGTCCGTGCTGCGCCGCGTGGCCCATCCCGCCGCGGGACGACCCGACGCCGAGCCCCTGGCGCCGACCGAGCTCGTCGACGGCGATCTCGTCGTGGACCGGGCCGGCCACCGGGTGCGGCTCCGCGGACGCGAACTCTCACTGACGACGCGGGAGTTCGACCTGCTCAGCTGGTTCGTCGCCCACCCCGGGCAGGTCTTCACGAGAGCGGAGCTCATGTCGGCCGTGTGGGGTTGGGAGTTCGGTGACGAGTCGACGGTCACGGTGCACGTCCGTCGGGTCCGCGAGAAGGTCGAGGCCGATCCGGGGAGCCCGCGGCGGCTCGTCACCGTCTTCGGCGTCGGCTACCGATGGGACCCCGCTGCCCCCCGTGGCGAAGAGACCGGCAGCGACTGATGGGACCCGAGCTGCAGGCCGTCGCGCTGTCCGCGGGCATCGCGACCCTCGTCGGCGCGGCGGGTGCCGTGCTCGTGCTGCTGCTGACCCGCAGGCCCTCCGTCCGGGCCGCCGCCGGGGCCGCGATCGCGGCACCCGTCGTCGTCGTGCTCGCGGTCGCTGCGGGCATCTACGCCAGTGCCCGGGCCATGCTCCTGTCGGAGCACGACTCCCGCCTCGTCCTGCTCGGCCTGCTCGCCACCGTGCCGGTCGCCCTCGTCACCGGATGGATCATCGCCCGGCACGTGCAGGGCCTCGGCCGCTCGATCTCCGAGGCGGAGTCGGCGCGAATGCGAGAGCTGGAGGTCGAGGAGCGGCGCCGGGAGCTCGTCGCCTGGGTGTCGCACGACCTGCGCAGCCCGCTCGCCGGGATGCGGGCCATCACCGATGCACTCGAGGACGGCGTCGTCGAGGACGTCCCCGCAGCCCTCGCGCGGCTGCGACACGACATCGCCCGGATGGACGGGATGGTCGACGACCTCCTCCAGCTCTCCCGCATCCACGCGGGAGCCGTGGCCCGACACCGCACGTCCGTCACGCTGGCCGACGTCGTGTCAGACGTCGTCGCAGCGGCCCGGGCTCCCGCCGCCGCCGCTGGCGTCACCGTGGCCGCCGGAACGAGCCCGGCAGCATCCGATCTCACTGTCCACGTCGACGCCGAGGAGCTGACGCGGGTCCTCGACAACCTTGTCTCGAACGCCGTGCGGCACACCCCCTCCGGTGGCAGGGTCGCGGTGGCGATGGACGCCACCGCCCACGAGGCCGTGGTCCGGGTCGAGGACGAGTGTGGCGGGATAGCCGAGGATGCCCTGCAACGCATCTTCGAGGCCGGCTATCGGACGAATGCTGCGCGCACACCGGGGCCGGGGGCCGGCGCAGGACTCGGCCTGGCCATCGTCCGCGGCATCGTCGAGGCCCACGGTGGCAGCGTCGGGGCGAGCAACGTCGGGCGCGGCTGCCGGTTCGAGGTGCGCCTGCCCCGGCCCCCTGGCGGGGTTGCTGGCGGGGTTACTGCCGGGCCGCCCGCCGGGCCGCCTGGCGAGCCTCCTGCCGGTCCTCCTGCTAGGCCGGCTCGGGGCTGAGGACGACGAGCGTGTAGGGCCCGACGGAGACCGTCGCGCTCGCCGACTGGTCGTGGACCGGCGTCGGCACGGCGTCGACGTGGCGGGTCGTGTGTCCGCCGAAGAGCGCGCTGTAGGTGGACGCGTCCGAGTTGAAGCGAACGGACCACCGGCCCGCGTGAGGGAGCCCGATCGTGACGTCGTGGGGCTCAGTGCTCGCGTTGACGACGATCGCGACCGTGTCCATCCCCCTGTCGGTGTCGAGACCCCGGGCCCAGGCGATCGTCTTGGCCTGGTCGTCGACGTGGAGCAGCCACGTGTGCGAGCCGGTGAGGCCTGCGGTCGTTCCGGTTGCGTTGCGCCGCAGGGCGATGAGGTCTCGAGCGAGGCGGACGATGTCGCGGAACTGCTCGGCCTTGTCCCAGTCCAGCGGGACGGTGTCACGGAACCACTCGTCCTCGAGGAACTCCTGGCCCTGGAAGAGCATCGGGATCCCCGGGCTGGTCAGGGTGATCGCCATGGCGAGGGTGGCCCGCTTCTGCGCGGGCCAGCCGGAGGGGTTGTCCCCGTCGATCTCGTGCGCGACGCGCAGCTTGCCGTTGGCGACCTCGTCGTGGCTCTCGGTGTAGATCACCCGGTCCCACGGATCCCCCTCCGTGCGCAGCGCGCCGGCGAGGGACTCCATCGACCGGGCGCTGTCATCGGGAGTCGTGACGAGCGCGCGCACGGCGTGGACGTAGGCCGCGTCCCACTGGGCGTTGAAGGCGGCCCCGTCGAGCGAGGTGAGCATCGGGTCGTTCTGGAGGTCTTCGGCGATGAGGATCTTGCTCGGCAGGTCACGGCGGATGGCGGTGTTGATGTCACGCATCAGCGCCCACCCCTCCGGGATGTCGGTGCCGACGCCGCTCACGGTCCGGATGTAGAGCGTCGCATCGAAGCGGAGCCCGTCCATGCGGTACTCCTCGATCCACATGAGGGCGTTGTCGTAGCAGTACTGCCGAACCTCCTCACGCCCGTAGTCGGGGCGCGTCTCGCCCCACGGGGTGTGCGAGCGCTCGTCCTGGTAGAAGTAGATGCCGCCCTTGTCGCCCTCCGACGTCCCGTCGAACTGCCACAGCGACAGGTCGCTCGGGCCGAAGTGGTTGAGCACGACGTCGAGGATGACGGCGAGGCCGTGCCGGTGGGCCTCGCGGACGAAGGCCTTGAGCAGGTCGGGGCCGCCGTAGTTCGACTCCACGGCGAAAGGGTGGGCGGGGTTGTAGCCCCACGAGTAGTCCCCGGCGAACTCGGCCACCGGCATGAGCTCGATCGCGTTGACGCCGAGGCTCTGGAGGTAGCCGAGCCGGCTCGCCATCGTCGTGATGTCGCCGGGATCGCCTTCCTCGGCGACGAACGAGCCGATGTGGGTCTCGTAGATGACGAGCTCGTTGTGGTTCGGCGTGGCGAAGGAGTCGTCCTGCCAGTCGAAGGCGTCGCGGTCGTAGATGATCCCGTTGCCCACCGAGCTCGTGACGGCTCGGGCCCGTGGGTCGACCCGGTGGAACCGCCTGCCATCCGTCGTGATGACGTACTTGTACTCGTCGCCCGGTCCGGCACCCTCGACCTCGCCGTACCAGTAGCCGCCGTCCTCCGCCTCGAGGGCATGCGCGTCCTCGGACCAGTCGTTGAACGTTCCCGTGACGGAAACGGCCTCGGCATGAGGAGCCCAGACCCGGAAGGCGGTTCGCCCGTCGAGCGGGATGGATCCGATGCCGGTCGTCCTCGGCTGGGTCACGGCGGGCTCCTGGGGTGCGGCGGTCTGGCTCTCGTGAGCCGCTCCGATCGTGCCACGGAACGGAGCGGCTGACCGCCAAGCCGCCGCTGCGTCAGGCCGGGGTCAGCGGCGCAGAGCCGAAGGCCACGTCGAAGCGGTCACACCAGATGACGACCGAGGTGAGGCCGTCGAGGTCGGTGCCGGGCGGGACCCGGTAGTTCTGGTTGCCGTCGGTGCCCTTGAGGATGCCGAGGGCCACGAAGCGCCCGTCGTCGAAGCGTCCCCAGTCGTCGCCGCCCGCGGGCTGGTCGGTGAGCCAGACGTGCACGTCGGGGCCGTCGCTCGTCGAGAAGTCCTCGAGCCGCAGGTGGACGGAGCCGTCCTCGAGCTCGAGCAGGCGCGCCCGTCCGGAGGTCGCGTGCTCCCCGTCGACGAAGGCGCCCTGCGCGAGGGTGTGCGGCTCCCGCGGCTCCTGCGGCTCTTGCGACACGGAGGCGGTCGGCGCGGGGGAGGGCCCTGTGGTCGCTGGCGGGGGTGGGGCCGTGGCCTCGGGTGACGCGACGGACGTGGCAGCGGGGGCGGCCATCGGCAGCGGCTCGTCGACCGTGGTGCGCGTGAACAGCCGCCAGGGCTGGAAGAGGGCCAGGGCGACGACCGCGAGGACGAAGCCCACGGTCACGACAGGGAACCAGATGCGTCTCGACATGCTCCCAGCGCAGCACTTCGCATGGGCGCGGGGCCATGACAGGGTGGTGACAAGTCCTTACGACGTGGTGACGCACCCTCTGCCCGTATGCCGCTGGGCCGGCTCCCGCTCGGGGCCGCCCTTCCGCGCCGGCTGGGTGGGCCGTCGGACTACCACGACCCGGCTCGAATCGGCCGGCCGTGCTGGCGGCGTCAGCTCGTGGCAGTCGGTCGGCACGGCATATGAGGCCACTCGACTGGTGGAGGGTCCCTCGACTGGGCGTTTGGGGCCACTCGACTGGGCGTTTGGGGCCACTCGACTGGGGAGGGTCACCAGCCGGAGAGCTGCCGCACCGTCTGGACGGTGTCGATCTCCGAGACCGGCTTGTCGTCCCGGTAGCGCAGCACCCGCGCGAAGCGCAGGGCCATCCCTCCGGGGTAACGCGTGGAGCGCTGCACGCCGTCGAAGGCCACCTCGACCACCTGCTCGGGCCGGAGCCGGACGACCCACTCGCTCGCGTCGGGGTCGTCGACGGCGAGCTCGCGGAACCGCTCCGTCTGCCACCGCAGCATCTCGTCGGTCATGCCCTTGAAGGTCTTGCCGAGCATGACGAGCTCACCGGTCTCGGCGTCCCGGGCGCCGAGGTGGATGTTGGACAGCCAGCCCCGTCGCCGGCCGCTGCCCCACTCGACGGCGAGGACGACGAGGTCGAGCGTGTGCCGGGGCTTGACCTTGATCCAGCCGGGTCCGCGCCGCCCGGCGGCATAGGGGAGCGAGGGGTCCTTGACGACGACCCCCTCGTGCCCGGCCCGGACGATGTCGTCGAAGAAGGCCTGCGCCTCGTCGACGTCGGCGGTGCGGACCCGAGGTGGCAGCCAGGCGCCGGGAACGGTCAGGGCCAACCGACCCCAGCGGGTGTGGGCGGTCTCGTCCACGAGGTCCTCGCCGTCGACGTGGAGCAGGTCGAAGAAGTAGGGCGTGAGCGGGACATCGGTGCGCAACCGCTCAGGGTCTGCACTGCTCGCGGTCCGGGCCCCGGTGACCTGGAACGGCTCGGGCCTCCCGTCGTCCCGGAGGGCGATCACCTCGCCGTCGAGGACGGCCGTGTCGACCTCCAGCTCGGCGAGCGCCTCGACGATCTCGGGCATGCGGTCCGTGACCTCCTCGAGCGTCCGCGTGAAGAGCCGCACGTCCGGGATGGGGCCGCGCCGGTCGACGTGGGCCTGGAGGCGGATGCCGTCGAGCTTCGTCTCCACGAGTGCCTCGTCGCCGATGGCTGCGAGCGCGGCAGCCACGTCGGGGGCCGACCCCGCGAGCATCGGTCGCAGGGGCCTGCCCACGTCGAGGGTGAGCCGGGCGAGGGCCTCGGCCCCGCCGTGGAGGGCGGCCCTGGCCACGGGTCCCGCGTGTCCGGCGAGCATGACGGCGCGGCGGACGGCGGCGTCGGGGACGCCGGCTGCCTTGGCGATGGCCTGGAGCATGACCCCGTCCCCCGCGCCCTGTCGGGTCTCGCCGGTGATGAGCCCGCGCAGCCACTGCTGCTCGTCGGCGGTGGCGCGCCCGAAGAGGGACCGCACCAGGGCCGACCTCCGGGCGGCCGAGCCGCTCCCGCTCACCGACGCCAGCTCGGTCGCGGCGGCGTCGACCTCGAGGACGGTGAGCGAGGTGCCGGCGGCGGGCTCCGGCAGGGACCGCAGTCCTCGCCAGCTCACGCCGAGGCGACGTTGGGGCAGGGCGCCCGCCAGGTGGGCCGCGACGACCTCGACGGTCTCCGGGCCGTCGGCGGACGCGTGTGCGAGGCAGGCGGCCAGGGCCTCGACCTTGGCCGTGCGGGACGAGGTGGTCGCGACGGTGCGGGAGGTCGCGACGACGTCGGCAAGGGAAAGCGCCATGAGTCGATCCTGCCCTGCGTCGGCGTCGCGGGCCACGAGCCGTACCACGAGCCAGACCACGAGCCAGACGACGAGCACCATTGCCCTGCTCCACTTGACGTGACCCGGGACGACGCGCCAAGGTAAGCAAGCGCTTAGTCATGCGCCGACCCGCCCGCAGGAGTGCCATGCCCGACCGTGAGACCGCGATTCGCACCGCCGTCGTCACCGGCGCCGCCCGCGGCATCGGCCGGGCCATCGCCGCACGACTCGTCTCCGAGCACATCAGGGTCGTCGTCAACGACCTCGACGCGGACGCCCTCGCCGAGACCGCCAGCGCGATCGGGGCCGTGCCCGTCGCCGGTGACGCCGCATCCGCCGAGGGGGTCGACCGGCTCGTCGCGGCCGCGCTCGACGAGTTCCGCGACGAGGGCGGCATCGACCTCTTCGTCGCCAACGCCGGGATCGCGTCTGGTGTCGGCCTGGACGCCCCCGACAGCGAGTGGGCGCGGATGCTCGAGGTCAACGTCATGTCCCAGGTCCGGGCGGCGCGCCGCCTCGTCCCGCTCTGGCTCGAGTCCGGTGGCGGTCGACTCGTCGTCACCGCCTCGGCCGCGGGCCTGCTGACGATGCTCGGCGACCTGCCCTACTCGGTGACCAAGCACGGCTCGGTCGCCCTCGCCGAGTGGCTCGCCGCGACCTACCGTCACCGGGGGATCGTCGTCCAGGCGGTGTGCCCGCTCGGCGTCGACACGCGCCTCCTCGAGGGCTCCGGACCGCTCAAGGACCTGCTGACCCGGGACGGCACACTGTCGCCTGAGGACGTCGCCGACGCCGTGTGGCAGGGGCTCCAGGGCGAGGCGGTCCACATCCTCCCGCACCCCAGCGTGCGCCAGTACTACGCCGGACGCGCGGCCGACCCGGACGCGTGGCTCGACGGAATGAGCAAGATCCAGCAACGACTCGAGAGGGCCACACCATGACCGAACAGCCGCAGCCGACCGACCAGCCCACCCGCACCGCCATCGTCACCGGCGCGGCCCGTGGGATCGGCGCCGCGATCGCGCGACGCTTCGCGCAGGACGGGTATGCCGTCGCCGTCCTCGACCTCGACGAGTCCGCCTGTGCCGCAACGGTCGACGCGATCACGGCAGACGGTGGTCGTGCGCTGGCGGTCGGCGTGGACGTCTCCGACGAGGCAGCCGCGAACGCCGCGGTCGAGCGGGTCGCCGCGGAGCTCGGCGCTCCGACGATCCTCGTCAACAACGCGGGGATCATCCGCGACAACATGCTCTTCAAGATGACCGTCGACGACTGGGACGCGGTCATGGGTGTCCACCTGCGCGGCTCGTTCCTCATGACGCGGGCGGCGCAGAAGTACATGACCGAGGCGAAGTGGGGCCGGATCATCAACCTGTCCTCCACGTCCGCCCTCGGCAACCGCGGCCAGGCCAACTACTCGGCGGCCAAGGCCGGTCTGCAGGGCTTCACCAAGACGCTCGCCATCGAGCTCGGCAAGTTCGGTGTCACCGCCAACGCCATCGCCCCGGGCTTCATCGCGACCGACATGACGCGGGCGACGGCCGAGCGGATGGGGATCACCTTCGACCAGTTCCTCGAGGGCGCGGCCAAGGAGATCCCGGTCCAGCGCGTCGGCCTGCCCGAGGACATCGCCGCGACCGCCTCCTTCCTCGCCCGGGACGAGGCCGGTTTCGTCTCGGGCCAGGTCATCTACGTCGCCGGCGGACCCACGGACTGAGCCGATGCCGGAAGCCAGCCCAGCGGCATACGACAGCGAGGGCGCGGACCCGCCGGGGCTCCCGCTCGGCCCGCTCGCGGACTTCCTCGCGAGGGAGGCTCCCGGCCTGCTCGAGGGACCGCTCGCGGCGCGCCTGATCGCAGGCGGCAAGTCGAACCTGACCTACGCGGTGACGGACGGTCGGCGCGAGGTCATCGTGCGCCGGCCGCCGCTCGGGCACGTGCTCGCCACCGCGCACGACATGGTCCGCGAGCACCGCGTCATCACTGCGCTACGCGACACCGCGGTCCCGGTCCCGCAGACGTATGCCGTGTGCCCGGGCGACGACGTCATCGGCGCCCCGTTCTACGTCATGGAGCTCGTCGCCGGTACGCCCTATCGTCTCGCCGCCGAGCTCGAGCCCCTCGGTCCTGAGCGCACGCGCACGATCAGCGAGCGGATGGTCGACACCCTCGTCGCCCTCCACGCGGTCGACCCGGACGCCGTCGGGCTCGGCGACTTCGGCCGGCCCGAGGGCTTCCTCGAGCGGCAGGTCCGGCGCTGGAAGCAGCAGCTCGACGCCTCGCGCAGCCGTGAGGTCGCGGGGATCGACGAGCTGCACGGCTGGCTCGCCGCGCACGTGCCACCCCAGTCGCCGCCGGCGATCGTTCACGGCGACTTCCGCCTCGACAACCTCCTGGTCGACGACCAGGACCGCATCACGGCCGTCCTCGACTGGGAGATGGCGACGCTCGGCGACCCGCTCACGGACGTCGGGCTGCTGCAGGTCTACCAGGCCCTGTCCGGGATGGGCGGCGGCGCCGGAGTGTCCGACGTCGCGCTGGCCCCGGGCTGGCTCAGCCCGGACGAGATCCTCCAGCGGTATGCCGCGGGGTCGGGTCGCGACCTCGGGCACCTCGGCTTCCACCTCGGTCTGGCGTACTTCAAGCTGGCCGTCATCCTCGAGGGCATCCACTACCGCTACAGCAAGGGCCAGACCGTGGGGGAGGGCTTCGCGTCGATCGGTGGCGCCGTCGAGCCACTCGTCGCGGCCGGGCTCGCCGCCGTCAAGGACCAGTGAAGGGACCGCAGATGGACTTCGCGTTGTCGCCGAAGGCGGAGGAGCTGTCCGCCCGCATGTGGGACTTCATGCGGGAGGAGGTGTTCCCCGCGGAGGAGGCGTACTACCGCCACCTCGCCGAGCACGGGCAGTACGAGCTGCCGCCCGTCGTGGAGAAGCTCAAGGCGTCGGCCCGCAAGCGGGGCCTCTGGAACCTCTTCCTCCCCGCGGAGTCGGGCCTGACGAACCTCGAGTACGCCGCGATCGCGGAGATCTCCGGGTGGTCGCCGGTCATCGCGCCCGAGGCGATCAACTGCCAGGCGCCGGACACCGGCAACATGGAGGTGCTGCACATGTTCGGCACCGACGAGCAGAAGGAGCGGTGGCTCGAGCCGCTGCTCGCCGGGGAGATCCGCTCGGCGTTCTCGATGACCGAGCCCGACGTCGCCTCCTCCGACGCGACGAACATCCAGACGGTGATCCGCCGCGAGGGCGACGAGTACGTCATCAACGGGCGCAAGTGGTGGAGCAGCGGCGCGATGGACGAGCGCTGCCAGGTCTTCATCGTCATGGGCAAGACCGACCCGTCCGCGGACACCCACCGGCAGCAGTCGATGATCCTCGTGCCCCGCGACACCCCGGGCCTGACGATCGAGCGGGACCTGTCGATCTTCGGCTACCACGACCAGCACGGCCACGCCGAGGTCGTCTTCCGCGACGTGCGCGTGCCCGCCTCGAACCTCATCGCCGGCGAGGGCGACGGCTTCATGATCGCCCAGGCCCGCCTCGGGCCCGGGCGGATCCACCACGCCATGCGCGCCATCGGGATGGCCGAGCGGGCGCTCGCGCTCATGGTCGACCGGGCCAAGTCCCGGGTCGCGTTCGGGGAGCACCTCTCGAGCATGGGCGTCGTCCAGGAGCTCATCGCCGAGTCCCGGATGGAGATCGACCAGGCGCGGCTCTACGTCTACAAGACGGCGTGGCTCATCGACCAGTTCGGCGCCAAGGGTGCCCGCACCGAGATCGCCGCGATCAAGGTGGCGGCGCCGGCGATGGCGACCAGGGTCGTCGACCGCGCCATCGAGGTCTTCGGGGGCGCAGGCGTCTCCCAGGACACGCCTCTCGGGTACTTCTACGCCTGGGCCCGGGTGCTGCGCATCGTCGACGGCCCCGACGCCGTGCACCGGCGCACCATCGCCCGCCAGGAGCTGCGGCGCGAGGTGCCCTACGTCGGCTGAGACACCCGGTGCGGCGGCTCGGACCCGCTCGTAGGCTGTCGTCATGCCGGACCCCACCACCCGAGACCTCCACGCCGGGCGCGTCGACCGGACCTGGCTCATCGCCCTCGCGGCCGGGCTCTGGGGCCTGTCCGCCATCTGGCGTGACCCGCTGGCGAAGCAGTACCCGTCCGTCGCCATCGTCTTCTGGGAGCACGTCGTCCTCGTCGTCCTCGTGTCGCCATGGCTCGTCGGCGCGGTGCGTGCGCTGGTCCGCGCGAGCCTTCGCACCCAGCTCAGCGTGCTCGTCATCGGCGCCGGGTCCTCGGCGCTCGCGACGACCCTCTTCACGTCCGCCTTCCGGCTCGGTGACCCGATCACGCCGCAGGTCCTCCAGAAGCTCCAGCCGCTCATCGCCCTCCTCCTCGCGGCCCTGCTCCTCGGCGAGCGCCTCCGCGGCTCCTTCGCCCTCTTCGCCGTTCCGGCGGTCGCGGGTGCGTGGCTGCTCAGCTTCCCGGATCCCTTCGCCGTCAGCGTCTCCAACCTGTATGCCGCTGGGCTCGCTCTCGGGGCGGCGGCGCTCTGGGCAGCGGGCACCGTCCTCGGACGGGCCGCCAGCGCGGAGCTGACCTTCCGCCAGCTGACCTCCCTGCGCTTCGCCGTCGGCCTCGTGGCCCTCGCCGTGATCGCGCCCGTGACCGGGACGTCGGTGCGGATCGACGTCGGCGCCGCAGGCAACATCGTCGTCCTCGCCCTCGTCCCCGGACTGCTCGCGCTCCTGCTCTACTACCGGGGGCTGCGCACCACGCCGGCCTCGCGGGCGACCCTCGCGGAGCTCGCCTTCCCGGTCACTGCGGCCGTCGTCGGCGTCGCGGTGCTCGGGCGCAGCCTCGCGGCCAGCCAGTGGCTCGGTTTCGCCGTCGTCCTCGCCGCCGTCGTGGGGCTCGCCCTCCACGAGCGACGGAGCGAGCGGCCCGCCGTGGCCGTTCCGGACCGCGCCGACGAGGCGATCGGCGCCCGGGGCTGAGCGGGGATGTTCTTCGAGGACTTCGCCGTCGGCCAGACGTTCACGAGCCAGGGCCGCACCATCACCGAGACCGACGTCGTCCTCTTCGCGGGGTGGAGCTGGGACACGAACCCGCCCCACACCGACGCCGAGTCGATGGGAGAGAGCCGCTTCGGTGAACGGATCGCGCACGGGATGCTCGGCCTGTCCGTGGCGATGGGCCTCGCGTCCCGGCTCGGGGTCTTCGAGGACAGCTCGATCGCGTTGCTCGGCATCGACGACTGGCGCTTCCACGCGCCGATCCGCATCGGCGACACGGTCCACGTCACGGTGGAGATCACCGGGACGCGGCGCACGAGTGGCGGTGACGCCGGGATCCTGTCCCGCCGCTTCACCCTGACGAACCAGACCGGCGAGCTCGTCCAGTCCGGCGACATCGGACTCATGGTGCGCACCCGGCCCGGCACCGCCACGCTCGAGTGAGGGGCGTCAGCCGATGACGACCGGGGCGACCGGACCGCCGTCGGGCGGGCGGCCGATGGCGATGAGCGCGAGGGCGAGCAGCAGCCGGTCGCGCGGCCGCTGCGGATCGAGCCGGGTCAGCTCCCGGATCTGCCGCATCCGGTAGATGACGGTGTTGCGGTGGCAGGTGAGCTCGTCAGCCGCATGCGTCGGCGACAGATCGTGCTTGAGGTAGGCGCCCAGCGTGTCGAGGAGCATCCGCCGGTGGGCGACGGGCTGAGCGAGGATCTGGCCGAGTGCCTCCGCCACGAGGACCTCCGTCACCTCACGGCTCCGGGAGAGGAGCAGCTCGGGCAGCCGGTCCGCGGCCGAGACGACGCCGCGGCCGTCCTCGGGAAGCGTCGCCGCGGCACGTGCGGCCAGCTGGAAGGCCGTAGCGAACCCCGCGAGGCCGGTCCGTGACGCCATGATGGCCACCCGGCCGGACGACATCGGGCGGAGCACACGCAGGACGTCGTCGATCCTGTGCTCCCCGAGCACGAGCAACCCGAAGTGGTGGCCACCCCGGACGTGCCAGTGCGAGGCGACGTCGATGCGCTCGAGTCCGTCCTCAGGCATCCGCAACGGGCTCTCCGCTCCCGGGTCGAGGATCGCGACGACGCAGGCGATCCGGTCGTCAGCCCCGAGGTCGAGCACCTGCCTGGCCTCCTCGGCGAAGATCGGGTCGCTGCCCCTCCCCTCGGCGAGCCGGTCGAGCACGCTGAGGCGTCGTCTGAGGTCGAGCCGCTGCATGCGCAGGCTCTCGCGCCGGTAGGCGTCGACGATGATGTTGTTCTGCACGTCGAGCGCGCTCCACACCGCGTGTCCGGCGAGGATGAGCACCCGTTCGTCGACCTCGAGCCGGTGGCTGCGCTGGTGCTCGAGGAGGGCCTCCCAGAGCACCCGGACCCCGAGCGAGTAGGCGCTGAGGACGAGCTCCAGGGGGACGCCCTGCCGCGCGCGGCGACGACCGGTGTCCCGCCAGAGGTCGACCGCCCGGCCCTCGGGCTGCGGCTGGCCGGCCATGTTGCGCAGACCTCGCCGGATGTTCTCGCGGGTGCCGGCCCGGATGTCCGCGGCGAGCTCGGCGGGGGTGGACTCATAGAACTCGCGGTCCTTGACGAGGAGCATCCTCGTGATCTCGTCGGCGATCCGGTCCGACTCGGGCACGAGCGTCGCCCAGGCCTCCTGGATCGCGCGCTGGTCCTCGGGTGAGATCTCGACCTTGCCCGTGGAGGAGGTCCGTGGTCCGGCGCCGGTAGCCATGGCCCAGATTCGCACTCCGCGCACAGAACTGCTAGCCGATCAACGCATTTCACAGCACGCCGGACGACGAATTTTGTGCGCTGCGCCCATTTGCCCAGCCCGACGCCACCGCGACAGTGGTCCCACCACATGGAGCAAGGGAGCTGATGTGACCTCGAGCGACCAGCCCGGGACGCCCACCGCGTCCGGGGACGCCGAGCCCCTCCTCGAGGCGCGCGACCTCAATGTCGCCTACGGGGGCGTCGTCGCCCTCCGTGACGTGTCCGTGACGATCCGGCCGGGAGAGGTGCTGGGTGTCATCGGCCCCAACGGCGCCGGGAAGACGACCTTCTTCAACGTCGCCTGCGGCTTCGTGCGACCGGACAGCGGGACGATCTCGTGGAAGGGTCGCCCACTGGAGCAGCACCGGCCGCACGACCTCGCCGGCCTCGGCATCGGCCGCACCCTCCAGGGCCTCGGGCTGTTCCATCGCATGACCGTCCTCGAGAACGTCATGGTGGGCGCGGACCGCCACGCCCGCACCGGCTTCCTCGCCGGGCTGCTCGCCCTGCCCCGCGGACACCGCGACGAGCGCGCCCTGCGTGAGCGTGCCCTCGCCGCCCTCGAGGAGCTGGGGATCGCCCGCGAGGCAGGCCGGCTCCCGGAGAGCCTGCCCTACCCGGTGCGCAAGCGCGTCGCCCTCGCCCGAGCGATCGTCGGGGAGCCCGAGCTGCTCCTGCTCGATGAACCCGCGAGCGGCCTGTCGAATGCCGAGACCGACGAGCTCGGCGAGCTCATCGCCGACCTGCGACGCCATCGCTCGGTGATGCTCGTCGAGCACCACATGGACCTCGTCATGGCCGTCTGCGACCGGCTCGTCGTCCTCGACTTCGGCCGAGTCATCGCGAGCGGGCGACCGGACGAGGTCCGGAGCGATCCGGCAGTCCTCGCGGCCTACCTCGGTGAGTCGAGCGAATCCCGCACTCCGCCGCCGGCAACTCCGGCCCCGACACCGGGCACGCCCCCGGCTCCGGGCACGCCCCCGGCTCCGGCGAAGGGGGTCGAGCATGCTCGAGGTGCATGACCT
>NZ_JAJJPG010000068.1:0-6007 GCF_032907665.1 Intrasporangium sp. | reverse complement strand
GGGCACGCCCCCGGCTCCGGCGAAGGGGGTCGAGCATGCTCGAGGTGCATGACCTCAGCGTCCGCTACGGACCCGTCCGGGCACTCGACGCCGTGTCCTTCACCGCCCGCCGCGGGGAGATCACCGCAGTGCTCGGCGCGAACGGTGCCGGCAAGACGACGATGCTCCGCGCCATCTCCGGGCTGCTCCCGCAGGAGCAGGGCTCCGTCCTGCTCGACGGCACCGACCTGCGCGGCGTGCCCACCGAGGAGCGCAGCAGGCTGGGTCTCGCCCACGTGCCCGAGGGGCGGGGCGTCATCGCCCAGCTCACCGTCGCCGAGAACCTCCGGCTCGGCAGTCTCGGTCGAACCCGGGGCAGCATGCCTGTCAGCCGCGAGCGGATCTACGAGCTCTTCCCGGTGCTCGGCGACCGGTCCGAGGCCCTCGCCCACGTCCTCTCGGGAGGCGAGCGACAGATGCTCGTCGTCGGCCGCGCCCTCATCGCCGCCCCGAAGGTGCTGCTCCTCGACGAGCCGTCCCTCGGCCTGGCGGGACGGGTCGTGAGCCAGATCTTCAGGACCATCCGAGACCTCGTCGAACGCGACGGCCTCACCGTCGTCCTCGTCGAGCAGAACGCCCGCAGCGCGCTGTCCATCGCCGACCACGCGGTGGTGCTGAACCTCGGCCGGCTCGTCGCCGAGGACTCGGCCGCCGTGCTGGCTCAGGACGAGCAGCTCCGACACGCCTACCTCGGGCTCTGAGGGGAGGACCCAGTGCAACAGCTCCTCACGACGACCCTGACCGGCCTGACGCTCGGCATGGTCTACGCCGCCTTCGCGCTCGCCCTCGTCATGATCTGGCGGTCGACGCGCATCGTGAACTTCGCCCAGGCACCCATGGCGATGGTCACGACCTACGTCGCGCTGACCCTCATCGACGCAGGCCAGCCGTACTGGCTCGGCTTCGCGGCCGCGCTCGGGTCAGGGCTCGTCCTCGGCGCCGTCGTCGAGCGGGTCGTCATCCGGCGGATCGGGGGCGGCTCCGAGGTGAACGCGGTGATCATCACTCTCGGCCTGTTCATCGTCCTCCACGCCCTCGCCGCCGTCATCTTCGGGGCTCGGTTCCGGTCCTTCCCGGCTCCCTTCGGCCTCAGCGGCTTCCGCGTCGGTGAGCTGTCCATCGCGCTCACCGGCTTCGGGGTCTTCACCATCGTCTCGGTCCTCGTCGTCATGGGGCTGCTCGTCCTGCTCTTCCAGCGGACCGACGTCGGCCTGACGATGCGGGCAGCCGCGTTCAACCAGGAGGTCGCCCGACTCCTCGGCGTGCGCGTCGGACGGCTCCTCACACTGGGCTGGGCGCTCGCCGCCCTCGTCGGGTCCCTCGCCGGGCTGCTCATCGCCGGTGGCAACCTCGTCCATCCCGGCTACATGGACTCGGTCGTCGTCTACGGCTTCGTCGCGGCCGTCCTGGGTGGCCTCGACAGTCCGGCCGGTGCCGTCGTCGGTGGTCTCGCGCTGGGTCTGGCCCTCAGCTTCGTCAGCGGCTTCGTGAGCGCCTCCCTTGTACCGCTCGCCGCGCTGGTCGTCCTCATGGTCGTGCTCCTCGTCCGGCCGGGTGGGCTCTTCTCCACCGTCTCAGAAAGGAGGGTCTGACATGGCGGCATCGACGCGTGGCTCGCGAACCCTGTCGTCGGAGCGCCTCGCCCGGTGGCGCGAGTCCCGATGGCGCGCGCTGTCACCGCTCACGCGACACGTGATCGTCGCGGTCGCCTCCCTCGTCCTCGTCGTCCTGGTCGTCGAGATGGCCGGACCCTTCCGCCAGGGACAGCTCTCGACGATGGCCTACCTCGCCATCGCCGCGGGCGGCCTCACGGTGCTCACCGGGCAGAGTGGGCAGCTCTCGCTCGGGCACGGCGCGTTCATGGCTGTCGGGGCCTACTCGACCGCGCTGCTGCTGCAGAGCCGCTCGGGCTCACCGCCGCTGGTCCTCGTCATCCTGGCCGCGAGCACGGTGGCTCTCGTCGTGGGGCTCGGCGTCGGGATCCCCGCTGCCCGGCTCCACGGTCCCTATGTCGCAGGCGCGACGCTGGCGCTGGCGGTGGCGGTGCCCGGCGTGGCCCTGTACTTCTCCGAGCAGCTCGGGGGCGAGCAGGGTCTCACCCTGCGCGTGCCCGAGGCCCCCACGTGGTTGGCCGACGCGATGTTCTTCGTCACGGGCCGGGAGCTCACCGGTCGCACCTACGTCGCCTACGTCGCCTGGTTCTGCCTCGTCGTCGTCTACCTCCTTCTGGCCAACCTCGGCTCGAGCCGGGTCGGCCGGCGGTGGCGAGCGGTCCGCGACGACGAGGTGGCCGCGTCCATCGCCGGCATCGACCTCGGCCGTGCACGGGTGCTCGCTTTCGTCGTCAGTGCGGCCGCGGCCGGCCTCGCCGGTGCGGTGATGGCCCTGGTCGTCCGCGTCACGGCGCCCAGCGGCTTCACCCTCACCCTCTCCCTCGGCCTGCTCAGCGCCATCGTCCTCGGTGGTCTCGGCAGCCTGCTCGGCGCGCTCATCGGCGCTGCCCTGCTCACGTTCCTGCCCCAGCTGGTCACCGCCATCGGGCAGGACGCCGGCCTCAGCGACCTCCAGGCCGCTGAGCTGGCTCCTCTGGTCTACGGCCTCACCGTGGTCGTCGTCGTCCTCGTCGCACCAGCCGGACTCGTCGGGACCCTCCGATCGAGGCTGGCCCACCGCACGGGCCCGTCCTGATCCGGCCCGCGTCCCATCACAACTCCGTCCTCATCCGCGAATGCCCTACGTCCACAGGAGAAACCCATGAAGATCTCGTCACCGAGGTCCGCCCCGGCCCTCGCCGCAGTCCTCGCCGCCGGCCTCCTCCTCTCCGCCTGCGGGGCGGGCGGCCGCGCCACCGCAGGGAGCACCTCCGACGGGGCCGCAGTCGCCCCGGAGGACGTCGTCGGCCTCACCGACACAACCGTCAAGGTCGGCGCCCACTACCCACTCACCGGTGTGGCCGCCCCCGGCTACAGCGAGATCCCCGACGGCGTGAAGGCGTACTTCGACTTCGTCAACGCGGCGGGCGGCATCCACGGCCGCACGATCGAGTACATCGTCCGCGACGACGCCTACAACCCGACCAACACGAGCTCGGTCGTCAACGAGCTCGTCCTCAAGGACGAGGTCTTCGCCGTCGTCGGCGGCCTCGGCACCCCGACGCACAGCGCCGTCGTCGACTTCCTCAACGACGAGGGTGTGCCGGACCTCTTCGTCTCGTCCGGATCCCTGGCGTGGGGCGACAACCCGGCGGAGCGACCGATGACCTTCGGCTGGCAGCCGGACTACGAGATCGAGGGCAAGATCATCGGGCAGTGGGTCAAGCAGAACAAGCCGGACGCCAAGGTCGGCCTCTTCCTCCAGGACGACGACCTCGGCGCCGACGGGGAGAAGGGGGTGCGCCGCTTCATCGACGACCAGATCGTCGAGGCGGTCCGCTACACCTCGGGAAACACCGACGTGGCGCCGCAGCTCGCCAAGCTGCAGGCAGCCGATGTGGACTTCGTCATCGGGTTCAACACGCCCTCCTACACCGCCCTGACCCAGCTCGTCTCGATGAAGCTGCGCTTCCAGCCCGAGTGGTTCTACAGCTCCATCGGCTCGGACGCGGCCCTCGTGGGAGCCCTCCTGGAGCGCTTCTCCGAGGGTGCGGTCAAGGCCGGCAGCACGGCTCTCGACGGCGTCTACACGACCGAGTACATCCCCGGCGTCGACTCGCCCGACAACGAGTGGACGAAGCTGTGGCAGCGGGTCTGGGCCGAGCACGGCAACGGCAAGGAGCTGACGAACTACCGGGTCTACGGCATGTCGCACGCCTACGCCTTCGTCCAGGCGCTCCAGGCCGCCGGCAAGGACGTCAACCGCAAGAGCATCGTCTCGGTCCTCGAGGAGAAGGGCGGGGCCTTCGAAGGCCCGCAGCTCGCGCCGTTCCGCTACTCCAAGGACAACCACCTCGGCATCGGCGGGCTCCAGGTGAGTCAGCTCAAGGGTGGCGCGGGCACCGAGCTGACCAAGGTGCTCGTCACCGACCTCGGCGACGCCCCGATCAGCGAGGACACGTCCGGTGCTGCGGACGACGCCCCGCCCGCGAGCGGGATTCCCGGCAACTGATCCTCGGGAACTGATCATCGGGAACTGACAGAGTGGACGGCGAAGAGAAGAGGAGGCCGAGCGATGGACCTCGAGCTGACCGGTGAGGAACGTGAGATCCGGGACTGGGTCCGGACGTTCGTGCGCCGCGAGATCATCCCGATGGAGCCGGAGGTGCTGGCTCGCGAGCGTCGCGGCGAGCGGGGCCTGCGGCCGGACGAGCTGACGGCGCTGCAGCTCAAGGCCAAGGACGCCGGGTTCTTCGGCATCCAGACGCCCGAGGAGTACGGCGGGATGGGGCTCGGGGCCGTCATGGCAGCGCTCATCGAGGCCGAGCTCGGCCGATCCTTCGTGCAGTTCCGCTTCGGCGGCGACGCGGACAACATCCTCTACGTCGCGAACGACGAGCAGAAGGCCACCTACCTCGTCCCGACGATCAACGGTGACCGGAAGTCGTGTTTCGCCATCACGGAACCCGGCGCCGGCTCCGACGCGAGGGCGATCCGCACCACTGCCCGTCGGGACGGCGACGAGTGGGTGATCCATGGCGAGAAGACCTTCATCACGGGAGGCGACGAGGCCGACTTCGTCATGGTCTTCGCCGTCACCGACCGGGAGAAGGGGGCCGACGGCGGGGTCACCTGCTTCCTCGTCGACCGCGAGCGGGGCTGGCGCAGCGCGCCCATCGACACGATGGGTGAGTGGGGGCCGGCCTCGCTCGTCTTCGAGGATGTCCGGGTCCCCCACTCGAGCATCCTCGGGGAGGAGGGCAAGGGGTTCGAGCTGGCCATGCGCTGGATCGGCAAGGGGCGCTACCTCCTCCCGGCTCGGGCCCTCGGAGCCTGTGAGCGCCTTGTCGAGATGGGCATGGAGCACGCCCGCAGCCGGGTCACGTTCGGCAAGCCCATCGCCGAGCGCCAGGCCATCCAGTGGATGCTGGCCGACTCGGCCGTCGAGATCGAGGCCCTGCGCTGGCTCGTCCTCGCGGCGGCCTGGCAGGTCGACCGCGGGCTCGACTCGCGCCAGGCCCAGTCGATGGCCAAGCTCTACGGCGGGATCAAGGCCAACGAAATCGTCGACCGCGTCCTCCAGATGCACGGCGGCATGGGATACACGCGGGAGCTGCCCGTCGAGCGGTGGTACCGCGAGCTGCGGCTGCTGCGGATCTACGAGGGAACCGACGAGATCCAGCGACGGACCATCGCGCGCAACCTGCTCCGTGGCCACTCCTCCGTGCGAGGGCACCTCGGCTGACCTCGGGTGGTGTTGTCGTGGCCGGTCGTGTGGGTATGCGCCGAACGGGCACGCAGGGACTCCGTGGACCACCGCGGGGCGTGTCCTCGGAGGTGATCACATGCACACGGTTGAAGCGATGCTCGACACGTATCCGAAGGACCTCGGTGACATCGACCGCGCCAAGCTCACGGCCTGCGTCCAGGCGTGCTACGAGTGCTCGCAGACCTGCACCGCCTGCGCCGACGCCTGCCTGAGCGAGGACATGGTCGCCGACCTCGTGAAGTGCATCCGCACCAACCTCGACTGTGCGGACATCTGCGCGACGACCGGCGCCGTGCTCTCGAGGCACACCGGCTACGACGCAAACCTGACCCGGTCGGTCCTCGAGGCCTGTGCCCAGGCGTGCAAGGCCTGTGGTGACGAGTGCGAGAGCCATGCCGACATGCACGAGCACTGCCGCGTGTGCGCCGAGTCGTGCCGCCGTTGTGAGCAGGCCTGCCGCGACCTGCTCGGCGCGCTGGGCTGAGCGGGAGGAGGCGTCCTTCGCGTCCATGGGACGCGAGCTCAGCGGCATACGATGATGCCGTATGCCGCTGAGCTCGACCCGCGCCCAAGGTGACCGGTCCGTTGAGCACCGCCAGGAGTGCGT
>NZ_JAJJPG010000067.1:0-20315 GCF_032907665.1 Intrasporangium sp. | reverse complement strand
CGAGTCGGCGCGGTGTGGGTGGCCGTGCCGGTGGGCTCGGTGGGCTCGGTGGGCTGGGCGGCCTCGGCAGGCCGGGAGAGCGCCGTGTGCTCGTCGACCGGGTCGGCGTGCTCATCGGGCTCTTCTACTTCCTCGTGTCGATCACCGTCGCCGGGGTGCTCGGTTTCACCGTCTGGTGGGTCAACCTCGAGGAGCGGCCGGACGTCCTCGCCTATGCGGGCATCACCCTCGGCGCAGTGCTGCTGGTGTTCCTGCCGCGCTTCCCCCGCGAGACGTTCGTGGCCTGCGGCGTGCTCGCCTTCCTCCTCTACGGCGCCGGCGTCATGCTCGGCCTGCCGACGGTCCTCATGGCCCTCATCGCCCTGTTCGGGGTGACCTTGTGGACCGACCGCCGCAGCGGTCTCTGGGCCCTGGCCGCCTCACTGGGCTCGCTCGTCGTCGCGATCGGCCTGCTCTTCCTGCGCTTCGGCTTCTACCTCCCGCCGATCGAGACGTTCCTCACCGACCGGGTCGCCATCTTCCTCTTCAACAGCTCAGGCGTCGTCGTGCTCACCTGGGCCGTCGCCGACCAGATCCGGGCCGCGAGCGAGCGCCGCGCCCTGCAGCGCGAGTCGGAGACGCACGCGGCGGAGGCTGCGGCCCACCAAGAAGCGGAGCAGGCCGCTCGCGGGCAGGTCGAGGCGCTCGCCGACCGGCAGCGGATCGCCCGCGAGATGCACGACATCGTCGCCCACGGGATCTCGGTGATGATCGTCCAGGCCGACGGGGCCCGGTTCGCGGCGGCGGCCGACCCCGCTGCGGCGACGACGGCGCTGGAGACGATCGCCGCGACCGGCCGCTCCTCCCTGGCGGAGATGCGCCGGCTGCTCAGCGTGCTCCGCGACGACTCGGTCCCCAACCCGGACGGTCCACAGCCCGGGCTGGCCGACGTGCGCGCGCTCGTGCAGAATCTCGTCGACACGGGCCGCGACGTGCGTCTCGCCGTCGAGGGCGACCTGTCGGAGATCGCGCCGTCGGACGCGGTCGGGCTGACCGCCTATCGGACGGTCCAGGAGGCGCTGACCAACGTGATGAAGCACGCAGGCGACGACGCGACGGCATGGGTGAGGCTCTCGGTGGAGCCGCACCGGGTCCTCGTCGAGGTCGTGGACGACGGGCCAGGGGGCGACGGGGCACCGTCCAGCGGTCACGGACTGCGGGGCATGGCAGAGCGGGTGGAGATGGTCGGGGGTGAGCTCGTGACGGGACCGGACCCGCGCGGCGGCTTCCGCGTCCTCGCCACCCTGCCGCGCGGGACCGACGGATGATCCGCGTCATGATCGTGGACGACCAGGCTCTGGTCCGGGCGGGCTTCTCGATGCTCGTCGGGTCGCAGCCCGACCTGACCGTCGTCGCCGAGTGCGTGGACGGGCTCGACTGCGTGGAGGCACTGGAGCGCCTGGCCCGCGATGACGGCGACCCCGGGGTCGACGTCATCCTCATGGACGTCCGGATGCCGCGGATGGACGGCATCGACACGACCCGCACCGTCGTCGAGCGCTACTGCGCGACCAAGGTCCTCGTGCTGACGACGTTCGACCTCGACGAGTACGCCTTCACCGCGCTGCGGGCGGGCGCCTCGGGGTTCCTCCTCAAGGACGCTCCGCCGGAGGACCTGCTCGGGGCGATTCGGACGGTCCATGCCGGCGACGCCGTCATCGCGCCGTCGACGACGAAGCGGCTGGTCGAGACGTACGTGCGCGGTGTCGCCGCCCCGCAGAGCCTCGTCGACCGCACGGCCTCGCTCACCGAACGTGAGCGTGAGGTCTGGGTGGCGATCGCCCAGGGCCTGACGAACTCCGAGATCGCCGAGGCCCTCTTCGTCTCGGAGACGACGGTCAAGACCCACGTCGGGCACATCCTGGCCAAGACCGGCGTCCGGGACCGCGTCGCCCTCGTCGTGCTGGCCTACCAGACCGGCGCGGTCTCCCCCGGCCCCTGACCTCCCCTCCCCGCGCCCTGCCCCCCGCAATCCCCTTCCCCCGCAACACGCCCGGCTGTCCGCAACGCACCACGGATATTTCACGAGCCGGTTGCGAACGGCCGGGCGTGTTGCCGGGAGGTGCCGGGCTGACGCGCCGTGACGTGAGGTCGCGCCGCGGCCACCCGGGCAGCGATGGTCCCGGGTCGGGCGAGGTCGTCCCACACGACCCGCTCGACCGGATGACCGAGCCGGCGGATGGCGTCCTCGCGCCGCTTCTCCAGCCAGACGATGCGGCTGACCGCCTCCGGGTCAGCAGAATCGGCCATGTCGGCGCGGTACTTCACCCGTCCGTCGAACTCGAGGACGACCCCCTCGACGAGCAGGTCCACCCGGGCGACGAAGCGGCCGGCGTCGTCGACCAACTCGACTTGGCTGTCGTGCGCGAGTCCCAACGCATCGACCACCAGCCTGGTCCGGCTCTCCCCCACCGACTCGGCACGGCCGTCCATCCGCAGCACGATCTCGTGAGCACGCCCCCTGCCCTCGTGGGGGGAGAGCAGTGCCACCTCGGCAACGAGGTCCGCCACAGTGACCAGTCGTTGGTGCAGTGCAGCGTCACCGGCGACGACGGCGCACTCCAGACCCATCGTCAGGCCGGTTCGGACGATGGCCCGCGCTGTCGAGACCGAGCGCACGCCTGCGACCTGCTGCGTCTGGATGCCGGCGATCGGGTGCAGGTGGAGCCCGTTGCGCGACGAGCCTCGGCGGGTCCTCGTGGCGAGGTCGATCCGGTCCGGGTCATGGTCCCAGAGGGGCAGGTCGAGGGCAGCCAGAGCGGCGTGGTGGCTCAACGCGTCTCCGGGCCGGCTCCGCGCGATCGCCAGCGCAGAGAGCCGGAATTGCGCGTCCGGGCTGGCGGCATCCCACACCTCCCTGCCGATGAAGGCGCCCCGACGCACGCGGACGAGCTCACCGGCGCGGACGGCCCGCACGATGTCGGCATTGGGGACGCCGACGGCGTGAGCCTCCATGACCGAGAGGGTGCCGGCCTGCGAGCCGGCCAGAGCGCGAAGTCGTCTGTCCATGGGAGGAGAGTCAGCGGCATACGACCGGTTTGAGTAGTGCGAGCACCCCGGCTGTGGAAAGCCGCCGTATCCGCCCATCGGTTGTGGACGCCCGCAACACGCCCGGCACGTCGCAACGCGCCGCGGATATTTCACGACCCGGTTGCGAACAGCCGGGCGTGTTGCCGAGGCGGGCGGCGGGTGTGGCCGCGTGAGCTCCTCCTCTGGGAGGACTCCCGGATCGGTCCCCGGACCGATGTGCTCCGGCAACGTCCCCGCCTAGCCTCGGCCAGGTGACCACTGCAATCGAAATCCCCACGGGGGCATACGATTTCGACCTCGACATCGGCGATGGACTGGCCGAGGCGGTGATCGACCACCGGGCCGTCGCCGCCAACCTGCGCGCCCTGGGCGCCCAGGCATCCGCGCCGATCATGGCCGTCGTCAAGGCCGACGCCTTCGGGCACGGGGCAGTCCCCGTCGCGCGAACCTGCGTCGCAGCCGGGGCCCGCTGGCTCGGCGTCACCCGGATCGGAGAGGCCCTCGCGCTCAGGGGGGCCGGCATCACCGTACCGATCCTCGCCTGGCTGCACGACGCGAGCCGGGCCGCCACAGCCCTGGCCCACGGGATCGACCTCGCCGTGAGCGGGGCCACGGACCTGGCCGCGATCGCCCGGGCTGCCGAGATGAGCGACGGTGGGACGCGGCCCGCACGGATCCACCTCGAGCTCGACACGGGGATGCACCGGAGTGGCTGCCCCGGGGAGGACTGGGTCCGCCTCGTCCGCGCAGCAGCAGAGCTCTCGCGAGCGGGCAGCGTCCAGGTCGTCGGCATCTGGTCGCACCTCTCGCACGGTGGCGAGCCGGGTGCCATCGCGACGCACCGGCAGCTGCTCATGTTCCGCATCGGCCTCGATCTCGCACGCCGGGCCGGGCTCCGGCCGGCCGTCGTTCACCTGGCGAACACGGCCGCCGTCCAAGCCAATCCCGTTGTGACCCGGCATGACCTCGTCCGGGTCGGCGCGGGCCTCTTCGGCATCGGCGATGGTCTCCGTCCGGCGATGACGCTCCGGTCCCACGTGGTCCAGGTCCGTCACGTCCAGGCCGGCCGGGGCGTCGGATACGACCACGTGCAGCGCACGACCCGGGACACGCATCTGGCGCTGGTACCGCTCGGGTACGCCGACGGCATCCCACGCGCCGCGACCGGTCGGGCCGAGGTCTTGGTCCGCGGCCGGCGAGCACCGCTCATCGGGCAGGTGTCGATGGACCAGGTGGTCATCGACGTCGGCCGTGACCCGGTCGCCGTCGGGGACGAGGTCATCGCCTTCGGACCGGGCGACCGCGGCGAGCCGACCGCGCGCGACTGGGCCCAGTGGACGGGCACGAACGAGCACGAGATCTACACGGGGATCGGCAGCCGCGTCGCTCGGCGTCACGTGACCGCGCCGGAGGCGGCAGCATGAGGGTCGGAGTCATCCATGGCGGCATCAGCTCCGAGTACGACGTCTCGGTCGCGTCGGGGCAGGGCATCATCGAGTCGCTGCGCAGGATCGGACACGAGCCGGTGCCGATCCTCATCGGGCCGTCAGGCGCCTGGCTCGCCCCGACCGGAAGGGGTCGGTCCGAAGCGATCGGGGCCCTGCTGACCTGCGATGTCGTGGTTCCCGCCCTCCACGGCGTGCAGGGTGAGGACGGCACGGTCCAGGGGCTGCTCGAGATGCTCGGCCTTCCCTACGTCGGCAGTGGAGTCCGCGCCAGCGCCCTGTGCCTCGACAAGGACCTCACCAAGACGATCGTGAGCCGAGCGGGGGTCCCGGTGGCACCGGGGGTGGCCTTCGACGCCGCGCGGGTGCGGCGGGCGATCGGCAGCGAGCGCGAGCGGAGCGCGCTGCTCCTCGAGCTGTCCCACGCAGGAGTCCAGCTGCCCCTCTTCGTGAAGCCGGTCCACGGCGGCTCGAGCATCGGCGTCAGTCGCATCACCGACCGCGCCGATCTGCCCGGGGCGCTGAGGGCCGCGGGCGACGGCTCCGTCGTCATCGAGGCCGAGGTCGTGGGGCTCGAGGTGGACCTTCCGGTGCTCGAGCTCCCCGACGGATCGCTGCGCTGCGGGCCGAGCCTGCTCATCGACAGCGACCCGCGCGAGCCGTTCTTCACCGAGGCTGCGAAGTACGCGAGCGAGGCGACCCGCTTCACCATCCCGGCGCCCATCCCGCCGGCGACCGCCCGGACCCTCGAGGAGCTCGCCCTCACCGCCTTCGCCGGGCTCGGTTGCCGCGGCCTGGCCCGCATCGACTTCTTCGTCACCGCGGACGGCCCCGTCCTCGGGGAGGTCAACACCTTCCCCGGCTTCACGGCGCAGTCGCAGTTCCCGCGGATGTGGGCGGCCGCCGGAATCTCCTACGACGACCTTGTCGACACGCTCCTGCAGACGGCGCTCGCGTCCTCGCGGTCGACCCCTGTCCACGCATGAGCTCGCCTCGCGCATCGCTCTCGCCGGTGCTGTTCGCCGACCCGGTGATCCGGGCCATCCCCGTCGTCGAGGACGGCGCGCCCCTCGTGGACCTGAGGTGCTCACCGGTCCGGGTCGTCGGCGCTGCACCGACTCTTCCGCTCGGGGATCGACGAGGCCGTATGCCGCTGGGCGCGGTTCCCGCGGACGTGTCCTCCCAGCCCACCCCGCGGCAGTCCGTCCACACCCTGGTCCGCGCGACGGTGGCGGAGCGGCTTGCCGCGGCCGACGCCGACCTGCCGCCCGGGGTGCACCTGCTGGTCGTCGAGGGACTGCGCCCGATGTCCTCCCAGGTGGCGATCCACGACCGTTACCGGCGGCTGATCTCGACGCAGCAGCCGTTGCTCGGCCCCGATGAGATCGACGTCCTGGCCAGCCGCTTCGTGGCTCCCCCGTCGATGGCACCCCACGTCTCCGGGGCCGCCGTCGACCTGACCCTCCTGGGACCGGAGGGTCCGCTCGACCTGGGCACCCCGATCGATGCGACACCGGAGGAGAGCGACGGCGCCTGCTTCTTCGACTCGCCACGCGTCTCGGCATCGGCCCGGCGCCACCGGGACCTGCTCGCCGACGTCCTGGGCGGCGTAGGGCTGGTCAACTACCCCACCGAGTGGTGGCACTGGTCCTTCGGCGACCGGTACTGGGCACATGTCGCCGGCCATCCCTTTGCGGTCCACGGCCCGGTGGACCTGACCGAATGAAGGCGCGGGCCGGAAGGCGCGGGAGGCGAGCGAGCCAGCGGCTGACGCCCGCACCACGGGCACCTTCCATCGAGGCGGCGCTCCGGGCGACCGGTCGATCAGGCGCGTCCCTCGATCTCGGCCACGCGCATCCGGACGATCCGCTCGACCACCTCGTCGGGGACGGGTCGGTCGGCGTCGAAACGGATGGTCCCCTTGGACAGTGAGTATCCGTCGAGGTCGGCGGCCACGGCCTCGACTACTGCACTGCTGAACGGGAAGAGCGACAGGTGCTGCGCGGCCGCGACGGCGGCGATGAGCGGTTTCCCCCGGTGGCGCAGGGCCGGCATCCCGTAGCCCACCCCCTCCTCGGCGTCGGGGACGAGACCGCGTGCGAGCTCGATGACCCGGGCGAGGGCGGCCCGACGGTCGGCCTCCTCGATGCCCGCCAGGTAGTCGGTGACCGTGCCCATGCGGCCATAATCGCAGGGTGACCGCAGATGTGACAGGGCAGCACGGCGACGACGACGACAACCAGGGCGCCCCCGACGTCGACACGCCGGAGACGATCGAGGACTACTACGCGCGCATCGCCGCGGCCACGGACGCCGAGGGGCGGTTGCCTGTGGCCGTCGAGGAGATGCCGGGATGGGACATCTACCCCTACGAGGTCGACAGCCTCCGGCTCAAGCCGTTGCGGCCGCTGGTGGACGAGGAGCCTCCGCGACGGGGCGAGAACCCTGCCGAGTGCTGGTGCGCGGAACCCATGCCGGATGACGACGGCATGCTCGTGTGGCGCAACGAGCGCTGGCGGCTCCAGATCGCCCGCGAGACCGGTCTGCCCATCGCGCTGTTGCTCAGCCCGCTCGAGCACCACGACATCCCGAGCCTGCCGACCGAGCTGGCTGCCGAGATGGGCGAGCTCATCGTGGCTGTCGGCGACGCCATCGAGCACCTCCCGTCGGTCGGGCGCTTCCAGCTGGCGAAGTACGGCGACGGCGGCGCGCACGGCCACCTCTTCTTCATGGGCCGACCTGCCCGGATCCTCCAGTTCCGCGGCTCACCGCTCATCGACTGGGAGGAGAACCTCCCCCGCGTGCCCGTCGACGTCCTCCAGCGCAACGCGCGCGTCGTCGCGGAGCGACTCGTCGTCCACGTCGGGGGCCGGGCGGGTCTGCTGGGCCGGTAGGTGTCGGCGGTCAGATCACTCCGAGCGCGAGGACGGCCTCGGCCAGCTGGACGAAGGAGGAGGTGTTGGCGCCGACGACGTAGTTGCCCGGGGCGCCGTACTCGTCCGCAGCGGTGGCGCAGCGTTCGTGGATCCCGCGCATGATGCCGGCGAGGCGCTCCTCGGTGTACTCATGGGTCCACGAGTCCCGCGAGGCGTTCTGCTGCATCTCGAGAGCGGAGGTCGCGACACCGCCGGCGTTGGCCGCCTTGCCGGGGGCGAAGAGGACCCCGGCGTCGGTGAGAACTCGGGTCGCGGTGGGAGTGGTCGGCATGTTGGCACCCTCGGCGACCACGCGCACACCGTTCTTGACCAGGGTGATGGCGGCGTCCTCGTCGAGCTCGTTCTGCGTGGCACAGGGCAGCGCGATGTCGCACTCGACGTCCCAGATGCTCCCGCCAGCGACGAAGGAGGCGGACGGACGCGCGTCCACGTAGGCGCTGATCCGCTCGCGCCGCACCTCCTTGAGCTCCTTGAGCAGCTCGACGTCGATGCCGGCCTCGTCGACGACGTAGCCCCCCGAGTCGGAGCAGGCGATGACGCGGCCGCCGAGCTGCTCGGCCTGCTCGGCCGCATAGATGGCGACGTTTCCGGAGCCCGAGACGACGACCCGCTTGCCGTCGAAGGAGTCCCCGCGCGACCGGAGCATCTCGTCGGCGAAGAACACCGTGCCGTAGCCGGTCGCCTCCTTGCGCACGAGCGAACCACCCCAGCCGAGGCCCTTGCCGGTGAGGACGCCGGACTCGTAGCGGTTGGTGATCCGCTTGTACTGACCGAAGAGGTAGCCGATCTCTCGACCACCGACGCCGATGTCGCCCGCGGGGACGTCGGTGTACTCGCCGATGTGGCGGTACAGCTCGGTCATGAAGGACTGGCAGAAGGCCATCACCTCTCGGTCGCTGCGGCCCTTGGGGTCGAAGTCGCTGCCGCCCTTGCCACCACCGATCGGCATGCCCGTGAGGGCGTTCTTGAAGATCTGCTCGAAGCCGAGGAACTTGATGATCCCGAGGTTGACGCTGGGGTGGAAGCGCAGACCGCCCTTGAAGGGACCGAGGACCGAGCTGAACTCGACCCGGAACCCGCGGTTGATCTCGACCTCTCCCCGGTCGTTGACCCACGGCACCCGGAAGATGATCTGGCGCTCGGGCTCACACAGGCGCTCGAGCACCTTGGAGTCGGCGAACTCAGGGTGCTTTCGGACGACGGGGGTCAGGGACTCGAAGACCTCGAGCACCGCCTGGTGGAACTCGCCCTCGCCGGGGTTGCGCCGCAGGACGACCTCGTAGATGTCCTGGAGGTGGGGGTCGAGGGTGTTCATCGCGTCTCCTGCTCTCTCCGTGGTCCCCCTGCGATTGTGGGACCAGCGAGCCGGACACGCGTATTTGTCCGAATGACGAACGGGCTATCTCGCATGCTGGGGCATGGTCCGGACGGCCAGGTCGAGCGGGTCCGGGCCGGTCAGCGGGCACGCGCGCCACGTCAGGGTGACCTCGCCTGAGGACCGCCGGCCCTCGACCCGGAAGCGATGTGGCGACTCGATGACGAGCACATCGGCCTGGAACCGGTCACCGTCCTGCCACCCACCACGCGCCACGACAGGCAGCCGACGGCTCTCGACCTCGAGGACGGACTCGAGCCAGTCCCCTTGGCCGACGGCCAGCTCCAGCGGGAGGCCGTTGCGCTGCAGACCGAGGAGGTGGCCCGCCCGGTCGCGCCGCACGGTGACGCCCGAGTAGGCCCCCGGCAGGCTCCGGTCACCGTGCCCTTCGGCCCGAACGAAGGAAGCCGCTTCCGGGCCCGGCAAGACCCCAGAGCGCGCGGCTCGGCTGGGAGGCGGCAGGGCGAGGTCGGCCAGCCGCTCGGCGAGCAGGGCGTCGGCGGCGGCCGATCCCGCTCTCCCGAGCGCGGGAAAGGCAGTCGGCCAGAACTCGTCGAGGATCTCCTGCATCGGGGCGTGCTCGGCCGTGATGGCCACGACCGCGTCCTGCTCGGGCAGGACCAGTCCGAGCTGCCCGAACGCGCCGTCCGCCCGAAAGCCGTGTCGAGAGGTCCAGAACGAGTATCCGTAACCGAGGACCGAGTCCGCGTTGCCGGCTGGGTCGCGGTTCGGCGGCCCGAACGGGCGGCTCGCCTCGGCGAACCACTCGCGCGGCAGCAGCTGCCGCTCGCCCCACGCCCCGCCGTGGAGACAGAACTGGGTGAACGCGAGGAGAGCCTCCGTCGTCAGGTGCGCCCCGGTGAACCCGAGCTCGTGGCCCAGCGGGTCACGTTGCCAGGCCAGCTCCGTGATGCCGAGCGGCTCGAGCAACCGACGCCGGAGGATCTCCACGAGGCCCTGGCCGGTGACCGCGTGCACGAGCCGGGACACGAGGTAGGTGGCCACCTGGTTGTAGGTGAACGTCGTGCCGGGCTCGTGCTCCGGTGCGGTCGCCAGCACGAGGGGCAGCCAGTCGGTCCCGGGTCGGAACACGTCGGCCTCCGCGCCGGCGAACGCGGGCTCCCATGCGTCGGTGTCGTGGCCGACCGTCATCGTCAGGCAGTGGCGCAGGGTGACGCGGGACCAGCCGGGGTGAAGACGCTCGGCCGGGACCTCCCCCAGGCGCGGAAGGACGAGGTCGTCGAGCGTCAGGGCACCCTCGTGCACGAGGAAGCCGACGGCAGTGGACGTCAGCGACTTGGAGACGGAGTAGACGAGGTGAGCGCGGTCAGCGGCATACGGCGTCCACCACCCCTCCGCCACGACGCGACCGTGGCGCGCGACCATCAGGCTGTGCAGCTCGATGCCCCGCCGCTCGACGGCGTCCAGGAAGGCGACGAGGCCCGTGGCGTCGACACCCTCGTCACAGGGAGCACTGCGGGGAAGGATCACGCCCCCGACGTTATCTGCCCCCCCTGACAGGAGCGCGGTGGCCTTCAGGAGACCGGGGCGTATGCCGCTCCGCTGGCTTCCAGCGCGGCCTCGCCACCGTCGATGGCAGTGAGGATCCACAGGCCCTCGGGTCGGACCGCGACCGAGTGCTCCCAGTGCGAGGCCCGGGTGCCGTCGGCCGTGACGACCGTCCAGTCGTCCGAGAGCACCTTCGTCGTCGTGCCGCCGAGAGTCACCATCGGCTCGATCGCGCCGGTGAAGCCCGCGGGAATCTTGGGACCGGTCTCGCTCACGGCGTAGTTCGGGATCTGCGGGTCCATGTGCATCTCGGTGCCGATGCCGTGACCGACGTACTCGTCGATGATGCCGTAGGTGTAGCCGTCGCGGACGGCCGCCGCGTCGACGCTCGCCTCGACAGCATCGCCGACGGCATAGAGGCGCCCACCGACCCGCATGGCGGCGATTCCGGCGTAGAGGCTCGCCTCGGTCGCCGCGATGAGGGCCAGGTCCTCAGGGCGAGCCGCCTCGGATCCTCCGACGACGACCGAGATGGCAGCGTCGCCGTTCCAGCCCCTGACCTCCGCGCCGCAGTCGATCGACACGAGGTCGCCCGCCTCGAGCACCCGATCACCTGGGATGCCGTGGACGACCTCGTCGTTGACGCTCGTGCAGAGAGTGTGCGAGTAGCCCGGGACGAGCTGGAAGTTCGGGATGCCACCGTGGCTGCGGATGAAGTCCTCGGCGAGACGGTCGAGCTGGGCGGTCGTGACCCCGGGGGCGATGTGCTCCTCGAGCATCACCAGGGTGCGACCGACGAGCAGCCCAGCCTCACGCATGAGAACCAGCTGCTCGTCGGTGCGTCCCTGGAGCTTGCGGCGGCCGAACACGGGACTCCGCTCAGTCGCCCTGGCTGGGCGTCGGCAGGGCGGCGATGATCCGGTCGGTGACCTCGTCCATCTCGCCCATGCCATCGACCTGAACGAGCAGTCCCGCATCGGCGTAGTGGTGAGCGAGGGGTGCGGTCTCCCGGCGGTAGATCGCCTGGCGCTCCCGGATGACGTCCTCGCTGTCGTCGGCGCGACCCTCGAGCTCGGCCCGCTTGAGCAGGCGTTCGACGACCGCGTCCTCGTCGACCGTGAGCTCGAGGACCGCGTCGAGGGCATGGCCGTGACGCGCGAGCATGGCGTCGAGGGCCTCGACCTGACCCGCGGTCCGCGGGTAGCCGTCGAGGAGGAAGCCGTCGGCAGCGTCCGGCCAGGACAGTCGGTCCTCGACGATCTCATTGGTCACCTCGTCGGGCACGTATGCCCCGGAGGCGAGGATGGCCTCGACGCGTCGACCGAGCTCGGTCTGCTCCTTGATGTTGGACCGGAAGATGTCCCCCGTGGAGATGGCCGGGATGGACAGCCGCTCGGCGATGCGCGCGGCCTGTGTCCCCTTGCCGGCGCCTGGCGGGCCCAGGATGATCAGGCGCATGTCAGCGCACCTGCTGACAGGCGAAGCGGAGAATGGCGTGGGGTGACATCAACGGAGGAACCCTTCGTAGTTGCGCTGCTGCAGCTGCGCCTCGATCTGCTTGACCGTCTCCAGACCGACGCCGACGATGATCAGGATCGAGGTACCACCGAAGGGGAAGTTCTGGTCCGCGTCGACCGCCGCGATGGCGATGAGCGGGATGAGCGAGACGATCGCAAGGTAGATGGCACCCGGCACGGTGATTCGGGTGATGACGTAGTTGAGGTACTCAGCCGTGGGTCGCCCGGCACGGATACCTGGGATGAAGCCGCCGTACTTCTTCATGTTGTCGGCGACCTCGGTCGGGTTGAACGTGATCGACACGTAGAAGAACGTGAAGAAGATGATCAGGGTCACGTAGACGATCGCGTACGCCGCCGTGTCGCCGCTGACGAGGTTGTTCTGGATCCACTGGACCCAGCCCGGCGGGACCTGCGTGGGATCGGTGTTGAACTGCGCGATGAGGCCCGGCAGCGCCATGAGCGACGCCGCGAAGATGACCGGGATCACGTTGGCCATGTTGACCTTGAGCGGGATGTAGGTCGAGGTCCCGCCGTACATGCGGCGGCCGACCATCCGCTTGGCGTACTGCACCGGGATCCGGCGCTGCGACTGCTCGACGAAGACGACAGCCGCGATGACGAACATGCCGAGGAGGATGACCCCGAGGAAGGTGCCCCAGCCGTTGTTGTCCTTGATCGCCCACAGCGCGCTCGGGAACGTGGCAGCGATGGAGATGAAGATGAGCAGGGACATGCCGTTGCCGACGCCGCGGTCGGTGATGAGCTCGCCGAACCACATGATCAGGCCGGTGCCAGCGGTCATCGTCAGCACCATGATGAGGATGGTGATGAACGAGGAGTCGGTGAGGATGTTGGTGCACTGCGGGCCGAAGAGGCTCGAGGGGTTGCGAGCGAACGTCACGAGCGTCGCCGACTGGAGGATCGCCAGACCGATGGTGAGGTAACGCGTGTACTGCGTCATCTTCGTCGTGCCGGCCTGCCCCTCCTTCTTCAGCTCCTCGAACCGTGGGATGACCACGGTGAGCAGCTGCACGATGATGCTCGCCGTGATGTAGGGCATGATCCCGAGCGCGAAGACGGACAGCTGCAGGAGGGCGCCACCGCTGAAGAGGTTCGCGAGGTTGAGGAACCCTCCCGTCGCGTCACCCGTCGCATCCCGCGACTCGAGACAGCTCTGCACGAGCGGGTAGCTCACACCCGGGGTCGGGATCTGTGACCCGAGCCGGAACAGCACGATGATGCTGAGGGTGAAGAGCAGCTTGTTGCGCAGGTCCGGGGTTCGGAACGCGCGAACGAAGGCGGCGAGCACAGGGTCCTCCTGAGGGCTCGACCCGGTGGGGTCGGCTGAAGTCAAGCAATCCGTGGAAGGTTAACGCACAGGCGCAGCGCCCCGGGCACCGTCCCCGACGAGCGACGTCACGTCGATCGCGGATCCGGCGCCCGGGGCGCTGGGGTCACCCGAGGTGTGGGGGGTGGTCACGCGGACCGCTCAGTCGGCGGCCAGGGGCTTGACCGAGCCGCCGGCGGCCTCGATCTTCTCCTTGGCCGAGGCGGAGAACTTGTGCGCCTCGACGTCGACCTTGACCGAGATCTCGCCCGTGCCGAGCACCTTGACCGGGTGGCCACCGCGAACGGCGCCCTTGGCCACGAGGTCGTCCACCGAGACCTGCCCGCCCTCCGGGAAGAGGACCTGCAGCCGGTCCAGGTTCACGACCTGGTACTCGGTGCGGAACGGGTTCTTGAAGCCGCGGAGCTTGGGCAGGCGCATGTGCAGCGGCATCGAGCCGCCCTCGAAGCGCTCCGGGACCTGGTAGCGGGCCTTGGTGCCCTTGGTGCCGCGACCGGCCGTCTTGCCCTTGGAGCCCTCACCGCGACCCACGCGGGTCCTGGCGGTCTTGGCCCCGGGTGCCGGGCGCAGGTGGTGGACCTTGAGGGCGGACTCGCCCTGCTTCTTGCTGGCCATGGTCAGTCAACCTCCTCGACGGTGACGAGGTGCGTCACCGTCTTGACCATCCCGCGGATCTCGGGACGGTCCTCCTTGACGACGACGTCGCCAATGCGCTTCAGACCGAGGCTGCGCAGCGTGTCACGCTGGTTCTGCTTGCCACCGATCTCGGAACGGATCTGGGTCACCTTGAGCCGCGCCATCACGCACCGGCCTTCTCGCTCGCCGCGCGGGCCTCGGCGAGACCCGCTGCACGCGCCCTGAGCATGGCGGCCGGGGCCACGTCCTCGAGGGACTTGCCGCGGCGCGCGGCAACCGACTCGGGGCGCTCGAGCTCGCGCAGGGCCTGGGCCGTGGCGTGCACGATGTTGATGGGGTTGTCCGAGCCCAGCGACTTCGAGAGGACGTCGTGGATGCCGGCGCACTCGAGCACCGCACGCACCGGGCCGCCGGCAATGACGCCGGTACCGGGGGCGGCGGGACGGAGCATGACGACACCAGCGGCGGCCTCGCCCTGGACAGGATGCGGGATGGTGCCCTGGATGCGCGGGACCTTGAAGAAGCCCTTCTTGGCCTCCTCGACACCCTTGGCGATGGCGGCGGGGACCTCCTTGGCCTTCCCGTAGCCCACGCCCACGGTGCCGTCACCGTCACCGACGACGACGAGAGCGGTGAAGCTGAAGCGACGACCACCCTTGACGACCTTGGCGACGCGGTTGATGGTCACGACGCGCTCGACGTACTGGTTCTTCTCGGCCTCACGGCTGTCGCGGCTGTCACGGCCGCCGCGGCGGTCCTGACGCTCGCCGCGCTCGCCGCGCTCGCCGCGCTCACCGGCGGGGCCGGTGCCTCGACGCTGCTGTCCGGGCATCAGATGTTCCTCATCTCGATAGCGGTCACGTGGTGCTTGGTCGCGAGGTCACTCACAGGGACAACCCACCTTCACGGGCGCCCTCGGCGATGGCCGCGACGCGACCGTGGTACTTGTTGCCGCCGCGATCGAAGACCACGGTCTCGATGCCGGCGTCCTTGGCACGGGCGGCGACGAGCTCTCCGACCTTCTTGGCCTTGGCGGTCTTGTCGCCCTCGAACGCGCGCAGGTCGGCCTCCATCGTCGAGGCGGACGCGACGGTCCTGCCGACGGTGTCGTCGACGACCTGGACGAAGAGGTGCCGGCTCGAGCGAGAGACCACGAGGCGGGGCCGGGCCGGGGTGCCGGCGATCCTCTTGCGACCGCGCACCTGACGGCGGATGCGGGCGGCAGCCTTGGACTTGCCGCGCTTGATGATCATTGCCATGGCTTACTTACCGGCCTTTCCAACCTTGCGACGGATCTGCTCGCCCGCATAGCGAACGCCCTTGCCCTTGTACGGGTCGGGCTTGCGCAGCTTGCGGATGTTCGCGGCGACCTCACCGACACGCTGCTTGTCGATGCCGTGCACCGAGAAGCGCGTGGGGTTCTCCACCGCGAAGCTGATCCCCTCCTCAGCCTTGACGAGGATCGGGTGCGAGTAGCCGAGGGAGAACTCGAGGTCCGAGCCCTTCGCCGCGACACGGTAACCCGTGCCGTGGATCTCCATCTTCTTCTCGTAGCCCTCGGTGACGCCGAGGACCATGTTGTTCAGGAGCGAGCGGGTCAGGCCATGGAGCGAGCGCGACTCGCGCTCGTCGTTGGGCCGGTTGACCTCGAGGGCTCCATCCGTCTTCTCGACGGTGATCGGGGCCGGGACGGTGAGTGCGAGCTCACCCTTCGGGCCCTTGACGCGCACGTCCTGGCCGTCGACGTTGATGTCCACACCAGAGGGGATGGAGACGGGGAGTCGTCCGATTCGCGACATGTCAGTGTCTCCTTACCAGACGTAGGCGAGGACTTCCCCACCCACGCCCTTCTCGTGCGCCTGCCGGTCGGTCAGCAGACCGGTTGAGGTCGAGATGATCGCGACGCCGAGCCCGCCGAGAACCTTCGGGAGGTTCGTCGACTTGGCGTAGACGCGCAGACCCGGCTTCGAGACGCGACGCACGCCGGCGATGGAGCGCTCGCGGTTCGGGCCGTACTTGAGGTCGATGGTCAGCGTCTGGCCGACCTCGGCCTCCTCGACCTTCCAGCCGGCGATGTAGCCCTCGGCCTGGAGGATCTCGGCGATGTTCTTCTTCAGCTTCGAGTACGGCATGGAGACGACGTCGTGGTGCGCCGAGTTGGCGTTCCGCACGCGGGTCAGCATGTCCGCAATCGGGTCAGTCATGGTCATGTGGGCTCTCCGCCCTTCCTCACCGGGGTTTCGACTCGGCTCGCGTGCCTCGCGGCCTTCGGGTCGAGCCGACCTACGGTGTCAGAGGTTTCTTGGATGGTGGGGTTGTCCCGGGTCGGTGACCCGGAGGTCACCAGGAGCTCTTGGTCACGCCCGGCAGCTCGCCCGCATGTGCCATCTCGCGGAGGCAGATGCGGCAGAGGCCGAACTTGCGGTACACCGAGTGCGGGCGACCGCACTTCTGGCAGCGGGTGTACGCACGGACCTTGAACTTCGGCTTCCGGTTCGCCTTGTTGATCAGCGCGGTCTTGGCCATGTCAGTTCTCCTTGAAGGGGAAGCCGAGCGCCTTGAGCAGCGCGCGACCCTCGTCATCGTTGGTCGCCGTGGTGACCACGGTGATGTCCATGCCCCGGACGCGGTCGATCTTGTCCTGGTCGATCTCGTGGAACACCGACTGCTCGGTCAGGCCGAACGTGTAGTTGCCGCGACCGTCGAACTGCTTCGGGGACAGGCCGCGGAAGTCACGGATGCGCGGGAGCGCGATCGTCACGAGACGGTCGAGGAACTCCCACATCCGGTCGCCGCGAAGGGTGGTGTGGGCACCGATAGGCATGCCCTCACGGAGCTTGAACTGGGCGATCGACTTGCGCGCCCGGGTCACGACCGGCTTCTGGCCGGTGATGGCCGTGAGGTCACGGACGGCGCCCTCGATGAGCTTGCTGTCCTTGGCCGCGTCGCCGACGCCCATGTTGACGACGACCTTGACGACGCCCGGCACCTGCATGACGTTGCCGTAGCCGAACTGGTCCCGGAGCGAGGACTTGATCTCGTCCCGGTAGCGCTGCTTCAACCGCGGCGCGGGCGGCATCGTCGCAGTGGTGGTGGTCTCGGTCTCACTCATGTTCAGAGGTCCTTGTCCGACGTGACCGCGACACGGACGCGGGACGCCTTCTGGCGACCATTGCGCTCCACGGTCTCGACGCGCGTCTTGATGCGCGTCGGCTTCTTCGTCTCGGGGTCGACGACGGCCACGTTGCTCACGTGGATCGCGGCCTCGGTGTGGGTCAGGCCACCCGTGCGCGTGCCGCGGGCGGTCGCCCCGGCCTTGACGTGCTTGGTGACGCGGTTGATGCCCTCGACGAGCACGCGCTGGGTCTCGGGGTAGACCGCGATGACCTTGCCCTGCTTGCCCCGGTCGCCGCCGTTCTTCTGGCTCCGGCCGGAGATGACCTGGACGAGGTCACCCTTCTTGATCTTCATTCTCTGCTTCGCCATGTTCACAGCACCTCCGGCGCGAGCGAGATGATCTTCATGAACTTCTTCTCGCGCAGCTCACGGCCGACCGGGCCGAAGATGCGCGTCCCGCGAGGGTCGCCATCGGCCTTGAGAATCACCGCGGCGTTCTCGTCGAACTTGATGTAGGACCCGTCGGCGCGACGACGCTCCTTGACCGTGCGAACGATGACCGCCTTGACGACGTCACCCTTCTTGACGTTGCCGCCCGGGATGGCGTCCTTGACGGTGGCGACGATCGTGTCGCCGATGCCGGCGTACCGCCGGCCCGACCCGCCGAGAACACGGATGCACAGGATCTCCTTGGCACCGGTGTTGTCGGCGACGCGCACTCGCGACTCCTGCTGAATCACTGTCTTACTCCTGTCGTCGTGCCGGTTCTCCCGGCGAAAGAATTGGCGCTCAGCGCCATTTCTTTCGCCGGAAGCCTTGCCGAACTGAATGGGATGCGGGTCTGTGTGAGCCAACCCGCGGCGCACGACATCTTCTTCGTATGCCGCTTGGCTGGCGTGCACTCCCAACTGAGCCGAGCGGGCCTTTGGGGGTGCACGGGGGGCAGGCCCGCCAGGGCCGAACCCCCGTGGGCTATTTGGCCTTCTCGAGGATCTGGACGATGCGCCAGTGCTTGGTCGCGGAGAGCGGACGCGTCTCCATGATGAGAACGCGGTCGCCGACGCCGGCCTCGTTGTTCTCGTCGTGTGCCTTGACCTTGCTCGTGCGCCGAATGACCTTGCTGTAGAGCGCGTGCTTGACGCGGTCCTCGACCTCGACGACGACGGTCTTGTCCATCTTGTCGCTCACCACGTAGCCCTGACGGGTCTTGCGGTAGTTGCGCTCGGGCGCCTCGGTCGTCGCACCAGTGGTCTCAGCAGCGGTGTTGTCGCTCATCCTCAAGCCTCCTCGTCAGCCTTGTCGGCCTTCTTGTCGGCCTTCGTGTCGGTCTTCTCAGCCTTGGCAGCCTTCTTCTCCGCCTTGTCGGCCTTGTCGGCCTTGGCGTCCGCCTTGGCCGAACCGCCTGCCGCGGGAGCGGCAGGGGGCGAACCGATGCCGAGCTCGCGCTCACGCATCTCGGTGTAGATCCGCGCGATGTCCTTCTTGACGGCGCGCAGCCGTCCGTGGTTGTCCAGCTGGCCCGTGGCGGACTGGAACCGGAGGTTGAACAGCTCCTCCTTGGCCTTCTTCAGCTCGTCGGCGAGCCGTGCGTCGTCGAGACCACGCAGCTGGTCGGGAGCCAGGTCCTTGGTACCCACTGCCATCAGATGTCACCGCCTTCACGCGCAACGAACCGGCACTTCATCGGGAGCTTGTGCATCGCCAGGCGCATCGCCTCACGCGCGACCGGCTCGGTCACACCCGAGATCTCGAACATGACCCGGCCGGGCTTGACGTTGGCGACCCACCACTCCGGCGACCCCTTGCCGGAACCCATCCGGGTCTCGGCGGGCTTCTTGGTGAGCGGGCGGTCGGGGTAGATGTTGATCCACACCTTCCCGCCACGCTTCATGTACCGGGTCATCGCGATACGCGCGGACTCGATCTGACGGTTCGTCACGTAGGCCGGCTCGAGAGCCTGGATTCCGTAGTCACCGAAAGCGATCGACGTGCCGCCCTTGGCCGCACCATGGCGGTCCGGGTGGTGCTGCTTGCGGTGCTTGACTCGACGGGGAATCAACATGGTCAGGCCTGCTCATTCTCGGTGGCGGCCGGGGCTGCAGCCTCGGTGGTCACCGTGGACGCTGTGGACTCAGGGGCTGCCGTCTCGCGGGGAGCAGCGGCCTCGGTGCGGTCACCACGACGGGCGCGGTTCGGTCGGCCGTCGCCGTCACGACGCGGCCCACGCGACGGGCGCGGAGCGGCGGCCTGCTGGGCCGCGAGCTCCTTGGCCGTGAGGTCTCCCTTGTAGATCCACACCTTGACGCCGATGCGGCCGAACGTCGTCCGGGCCTCGTAGAAGCCGTAGTCGATGTTGGCGCGGAGCGTGTGCAGCGGGACCCGGCCCTCGCGGTAGAACTCGGTCCGGCTCATCTCGGCGCCGTTGAGGCGGCCGGAGACCTGGACGCGGATGCCCTTCGCGCCGGCGCGCTGGGCGGACTGCATGCCCTTGCGCATGGCACGACGGAAGGAGACTCGGGCCGAGAGCTGCTCGGCGATGCCCTGGGCAACCAGCTGGGCGTCGATCTCGGGGTTCTTGACCTCGAGGATGTTCAGCTGGACCTGCTTGCCGGTGAGCTTCTCCAGCTCGCCGCGGATGCGGTCCGCCTCGGCGCCGCGACGGCCGATGACGATACCGGGACGCGCCGTGTGGATGTCGACGCGGACGCGGTCTCGCGTGCGCTCGATCTCCACCTTCGCGATGCCGGCGCGCTCCATGCCCGTCGCCATGAGGCGGCGGATCGCGACGTCTTCCTTCACGTAGTCGCGGTAACGCTGCCCGGCCTTCGTGGAGTCGGCGAACCAGCGGCTCCGGTGGTCGGTGGTGATGCCCAGACGGAAGCCATGGGGGTTGACCTTCTGACCCATCAGCGGGCTCCCTTCTTCTCGAGCTGGGACACGATCACGGTGATGTGGCTCGTGCGCTTGTTGATGCGTCCGGCGCGGCCCTGGGCGCGCGGACGGAACCGCTTCATCGTCGGGCCCTCGTCGACGTAGGCGGCGCTGACGACGAGGTTGCGCTCGTCGAACGCGACCGACTCGCGGTCAGCCCTGAAGCGGGCGTTGGCGATGGCGCTCTCGAGCACCTTCTTGACGGGCTCGGAGGCCGCCTGCGGTGCGAACGTGAGCGTCGTGACGGCGTCGGTGGCTGCCTTGCCGCGGATGAGGTCCACGACTCGACGAGCCTTCTGAGGACTGACACGGACGTGCCGTGCCGAGGCCTTGGCTTCCATGACGGTTTCCTTGGTCTGGGGCGATGCGGCGGCCATCAGCGACGACGACCCTTCTTGTCGTCCTTCACGTGACCCTTGAACGTGCGGG
>NZ_JAJJPG010000066.1:9704-20589 GCF_032907665.1 Intrasporangium sp. | reverse complement strand
CTGCGGGCTCTGCGGGAGCGCGTACCAGCTGCCGGGTGAGAGCCGCGCGGGCACGAGGAAGTCGCGCGCGCCCTCAGGCGTCGACCGGGTGAGGGTCGGGGTCTCGACCTCGACGAAGTCGCGCTCGCCGAGGACCTTGCGGGCGGCCGCGTTGACCTTGCTGCGCAGCCGGATCGCAGCACCTGCCGAGCTGTCGCCGGGGCGGCGCAGGTCGAGGTAACGGTGCTTGAGCCGGGCCTCCTCACCGACGGTGACGCGCTCGTCGATCTGGAACGGCAGGGGTGCGCTGGGGTTGAGCACCTCGAGCTCGTCGACGACGACCTCGACCTCGCCGGTCGGCAGGTCGGGGTTGGCGTTTCCCTCTGGCCGCTCCCGTACCTCGCCGGTGACCCGCACGCAGTACTCGTTGCGCACGTCGTGGGCGCCGCCCTCCTCCAGCACCTCGTCACGGGCGACCACCTGCACGACGCCGGAGGCGTCCCGCAGGTCCATGAACGCCACCCCGCCGTGGTCGCGTCGACGCGCCACCCAGCCGGTGAGCGTGACGGTGGTGCCTGCGTGGTCGGCGCGCAGGGTGCCGGCCTCGTGAGTGCGGAGCACGAAGGGTCCTTCCAGGAAGTACTGTCATGACGCGGCCGTATGCCGCTGGGCTCGCTCGCGTCCAGACGGTGGCGCCGGGCGCGGGCCGGGCGCGAGGGCGCCGAGGCCCAATCCTAAGGGGTTCTCGCGGGCGGTCGCGGTGCGAAGCCACCCCGCACGCCCCGGCCAGCCTAGGCTCGGGCGGGTGCAGCACTCCCGGAACCGTGAGCTCGACGGCGTGCGTGGCCTGGCGATCCTGCTCGTCGTCGTCGCGCACAGCGGGCTGCCCGTCCGGTGGGGCGCCCTGTCGGGGGTGACGCTCTTCTTCGTCCTCTCCGGCTACCTCATCACGAGCCTGCTCATCAGGGAGTGGGACCAGTGGGGCTCGGTGTCACTCTGGCGATTCTGGGGCCGGCGGGGGCTGCGGCTGCTCCCGGCGCTCGTCGTCTTCCTCGCCCTGGTCCCCGTGCTGCTGTGGGCCACCGGTGACGCCAGGATCGCGAGCTACCCGACTGCTGCGCTCGCCTCGGTTCTCTACGTCGGCAACTGGGTGCGGATCGCCGGCACCGACCTCGGGGTTCTCAACCACCTGTGGACCCTGTCCGTGGAGGAGCAGTTCTACGTCGCCTGGCCCCTCGCGTTCATCGCGCTGATGACGTGGGCCCGACCGCATGTCCTCGGCATCGTCGTCGCGATCGCCGGACTGGCGACCGTCTACAGCGTGTGGCTCCGTGCTCCGTTCATCCGGCTCGACATCTCGACGGAGACCAACGCCTTCGCCCTCCTGCTCGGCGTCGCTCTCGCCTTCGCCCTGGCCTCGATGGCGCGCCGGGCCTGGCACCCACCGCGGGTCAGTGTGGCGATCCCCTTCGCCGTCATGGTCGCGGCCTCGGCCTTCCCGTCGCACGACGTCGAGACGGACCACGGCCTGTTCCGTCCGCTGGGCGCGGTCTATGCGATCCTCGGGGTCTGGCTCGTCGCGAGCGCCGTCCTGGGTCGCTCCCGGGTGGTCGCCTCCCCGGTCATGGTCTTCCTCGGCACGATCAGCTACGCGCTCTACCTCTGGCACCAGGCGCTCATCAACTCCACCCTGTTCGGGGATCGGGCGATCCTGCGCAACCTCGCCCTCATCGCCGTGGCCGTCGTGCTGTCGTGGCTGTCCTGGGTTCTCGTCGAGCGTCCGGCCGGGAGGCTGCGCGGTCGGCTCCACCTCGACGAGCCGTCGCGGCGGCAGCAGGCGGCGGTGGGCGATGGCCCAACCGGTCCGCGGGACCCGCTCCGCTGAGGGCTCCTCGGCCTGGGGTGCGAGGTCAGCGCCCGGCCATGAGGTCCCCGCCGGTCGCGTCGAGCAGTGCCCGGCCTGCGAGTCGACCGGCCTCCACCATCCGGTCCATCTGGTGGAAATCGACGAGGCCGACCCCCAGCGTCGGGGGCGAGATGACGAAGGCGCCGGCGGCTCGGGCTCGCTCGACGGCGCCGGCGCTGCCGATCGTCATGGTGCGAAACAGGGTGTCGCCGATGCCGGGGATGCGCGGCGGTCGGGCGGGATCGGCGGGCCGACCCGAGCCCGAGCTGCCGATGTTGACCGCGACGAGCGGTCCCTCGTCGCGCTCGGTGAGCAGACCGACGGGGAGGTTGTCGAGGACGCCGCCGTCGACGAGGAGCCGTCCATCGTGTCGGAAGGGTGGGAAGAAGACGGGCAGACGGCCTGACGCGGCGACGGCCTCCCACAGCAGGCCGGCCCGGTGGATGTACGGCGTCCTGCCCAGCAGGTCCGTCGACACGCAGCGGAACTGGCGCGGAAGGGCCTCGATCCGGGTCTGCGCCCCGAAGGTGCGTCGCAGGGCAGCCTCGGTCCGACCGCCTTGGGCGATGGAGCGGGTCGGCAGCGCGTAGTCGCCGAAGGGGTTGCGCCGGACGAACTCGGCGAAGGTGCTCTCCTCGACGTCCTGGGCCGAGCGTCCCGTCGCATAGGCGGCAGCCATCACCGCGCCGAGGCTGGTGCCGGCCAGCCGGTCGACCACGAGGCCGGCGGCCTCGAACTCGTGCAGGACGCCGATGTGGGCCATGGCACGCGCTCCGCCCCCTGCGAGGACGAGCCCGAGCGAGCACCCTCCGATCGCCGCGGCCAGCGGCCGCAGGGTTTCCCGGAGCGCATGCACCGAGGTCCCGATGACCCGGTCGGGGCGCACCACGCGGCACCAGTCCGCGACGAGGTCCGGGGCCAGGTCCACGGAGTCCGACTCGGCCGGCCCGCCGACGAGCACGAGATCGGGGACCGTGCCCGAGGTTTCCCATGCCCTGGGCAGGTCGTCCTCGTGGTGTGCGACGAGGATGACGCGGTCGGCCTGGCGCAGGCAGGCGTCCCACCACGCCGACCGCTCGAACTCGTCCGGCCAGGGGGCCACGACGACGACGCGGTCGTTGTCGCGCTCGGCCCGGGCGAGCTCCTCGGCCCGGACGGCACCGGTGGCGTGCACCCGGAGGCGCCTCGGCAGCCCTCGCAGGAGGTCCTCGAGCGCCCTGCCGACCTCGGCGACCGGGCTGGAGCGAGAGAGGCCGACGACTGCGACCAGCCGCGCCTGGCTCGAGGCGGCTTCCTGCCGTTGGCCACGGGTCTGGAGCGCCCGCGCCAGGGCCGTGGCCACGGCCATGGACGCGCCGGGCTCCTGGCCCATCGCTGCTTCGAAGTCGGCGCGCGACACCTGCGAGAGCACCGAGTCGCGACGGGCCCGGACCGAGGCAGATCGGGCGTCACCGCCGGAGAGCAGGGCCAGCTCACCGAGGACCGAGCCGGGGCCGAGCTCCCGGATGACGACGTCGTCCTGGAGCACCTCGAGACGCCCGGCCACGACGACGTACATCACGGCTGCCCGATCGCCTTCTCGGAAGAGCCACTCCCCCGCCGCGAGCCGGACCTCGGTGCCGGCGCCCTCGAGCCGTCGACGTAACGAGGCCGGAAGGTCGTCGAGGTAGCTGCCGTGCGGATAGGGACGCAGGGCCTGCTGGGTCTCAGGGGTCTCGGCTCCTGGTGGAGGCAGGTGCACCCGCACCGTCCCGCTCGACCGGCCCTCGACCTCGTCGGCTGGGCCGTCGGGTGCACCGTCGCGATGTCGCAACGGTGCCACCACGGCCACGAGGGCCACCACGGTGAAGCACGCCGCGGCGAGGATCCAGCCCGGGCGCAGCCCGGTCAGGGCCGACGCCGTGAGGTCTCCGGCACCACCCCGCGGGCCGGGCCCGGCGACGGCGCCGAGGCGGGTGCTGAGGATCCCGACGACCACGGCGGTGCCGAGCACCCCGCCGAGGTGTCGCCCGGCCGACACGACGGCGGACGCTCCCGCGAGCCGACCGACCGGCACGGCCGCGAGGGTGGCCGAGCCGAGGAGAGTCAGGGTCGCCCCGGCGCCGGCGCCCGACAGCACCTGTCCCGGGAGCCAGTGCCGCAGGAAGTCGGGCTCCGGCCCGAGCACGACCGCATACCAGGCAACGGCGCCGGACCACACCAGCGCGGCGAGCGGGAGGAGCCAGGCCGTCGCGCGGTGCCGGCGTCGACCCAGCGCGACTGCGGTGACTGCGGCCACGGCGGCGCCGGGGACGAGGGCGAGGCCGGTCCGAGCGGGGCCATAGCCCCAGCCATGGTGGAGCCAGAGGACATTCGCCAGCAGCGACGCGAAGACACCCGTTCCCGCGATGGCGATGGCTGCGTTCCCCCACGGAAAGGAGTCGAGGCGGAGCAGGCCCGGATCGAGGAGCGGTCGTGGATGGGTCCTCGAGGTGGCGACGAGGCCGCCCGCGAGCAGGATCGCACCGACGAAGGCAGCGACGACGAGGAGGCTCGACCAGCCACGTTCCGGGCCCTCGACGAGCCCGAGCACGAGGAGCGCCAGGGCTCCGCACAGGAGCACGGCGGCGCGGACGTCGGTACCTCCCCTGGCGTCTGGTGAGCGGCTCTCGACGAGTGACCGGCCCGCGAGGGCGAGCGCGGCCACCCCGAAGGGCACTGTCGTCAGGAAGGCCCAACGCCAGCCACCGAGCCCGATCAACGAACCGCCCAGTGACGCGCCCAGCGCTGCGCCTGCAGCGCCCGAGCCCGCCCAGGCGGTGACAGCCTGGACACGCCGATCAGCAGGGACTGCTGACAGGACGATCGCGAGCGAGGCAGGCACGAGCATGGCGGCACCCGCGGCCTGCAGCGCGCGCCCGGCGACGAGCAGGGGTAGCGACGGCGCGAGAGCGCACCACAGCGCGGACAGGGTGAAGACGAGGGTGCCCGCCGTGAAGAAGCGCCTGCGGCCCACGAGGTCGGCCAGACGTCCCAGGACGACAGCGAGCGCTGCGAAGACGATGGCATAGGCGGTGAGGACCCAGCTGATCGCACCGAGCGACGCAGCAGGGAAAGCGGCCTGGAGGCTGGGGATCGCGACGTGCGCGGCGGTCAGGTCGAGGACGGTGAGAAGCGCGCCGAGGGAGGCCACGAGGAGCACGCGCCCCGGCGCCGGTCGCCCCCGCGCCTGCCGCCGGCCTCGGTATCCGACGCCGGCTTCGGGGACAGTCATCCGTGTCTCACTGCGTCATTGTCGTGCAGGACCGGGCGGGTGCGGTGGGGAACCGGCGAATCAGGCCTTTCCGGGCCGAGGGTGGGACTGCGTGGTCCGACGGCGACGATCTCGCACCAGCACGGTGGCCACCGCGAGACCGGCTTTCGGGGCGTCCCCAGGTCACTCGAGGGCGCGGTCCGCCTCCCTCCCGACGGCCTCGATGACGGCGCCCAGCGCCGGGCTCGTCCCCATGGTCGCCCGCCACACGACGCTGATCGTCCGCTGCGAGACGGGTCGGGTGATCGGCACGGCGACCGCCTCGGCGGGCAGCGGCCCGCGGCCGAGCCGGGGCACGAGGGCCACGGCATGCCCACCGGCCACCAGAGCGACGTGGGTGGCGAACTCCTGGGCGACATAGGTGATCCGCGGCGTGCGGCCGATGTCGGAGAACATCTTGAGGAGCCACTGGTGGCAGATCGATCCCGGCGCGACGCTCACCCAGTCCTCCTCGACGACGTCGTGCACGGACACGTCCCGCCGCGTGGCCAGAGGGTGGTCGCGATGGACGAGCAGGTCCGCGAGGTCGGAGCCGAGGTGCCGGATCTCGACGTGGTCGGGCACCGGGAGCGGCATCGGCTCCCAGTTGTGGACGAGCGCGAGGTCGTGGCGGCCGCCCGCCACGGACTCGATCGCATCCCACGGCTCGATCTCGTCGAGCCGCACCTCGACGCCGGGCGCCGATCGACGCAGGCCCTCGAGGGCGCCGACGACGATGCCCCGATAGGCCGTCGCGAAGACGGCCAGCCGGACCAGGCCCGCCGGCGCCTCGGCGAACCCGCGGACGCGGGACTCGAGCCGCTCCATCTCGGCGAGCAGCTCCCGCGCAGACTCGGTGAGCGACCGTCCCGCCTCAGTGAGCAGCACGCCTCGGCCCTGGCGCTCGAGAAGCCTCACGCCCGTGTGTGCCTCGAGGCGTTTGATCTGCTGGGAGACGGCGCTGGGCGTGTATTCCAGGGCCGTCGCGGCCGCGCCGACGGATCCGAGCCGCTCGATCGCGACGAGGGAGCGCAGGCCGACCGGATCGATCATGAAGCGATGCTACATCGTGAGGCACACATCAAAATGATGGTGTTTCACGATCACCTCTCGGAGACTGACCGGCATGCGCCCCCGCCACGCCGCCCTGGCCATCCTCGTCACAGCCATCTGGGGCAGCAACTTCGTCGCCATCCGGATCGGTCTCGACGACATCCCCCCGCTGCTCTTCCTCTCCATCCGGTTCGTCGTCGTCTGCGTGCCGGCGGTGTTCTTCGTCAAGCGCCCCGCGATCGCGTGGCGCGACCTCGCGCTCATCGGCATCTTCGTCAGCCTCGGGCAGTTCTCCCTCCTGTACATCGCGATGCATCTGGGCATGCCACCCGGCCTGTCGTCACTCGTCCTCCAGGCCCAGGTCCTGTTCACCGTGGTGCTCGCGGCGCTCTGGCTGCGCGAGCGGCCATCGCGTCGCCAGCTCGCCGGCGTCGGCGTGGGCGCCGCGGGCCTCGCCGTCATCGCCATCGGCCGTGGGTTGACGTCTCCTCTCCTGCCGCTGGCCGTGGTCGTGCTCGGCGCCGTGTCCTGGTCCATCGGCAACGTGCTCACGCGCCGGGCCGGGAGGGTGTCGGGCCTCCAGCTCACGGTGTGGTCCGGCCTCGTCGTCCCGGTGCCGGCGCTCGCGCTGTCGTGGCTCGTCGAGGGACCGGAAGCGATGGCCGCCGGGCTGTCGGCCTTCGGGTGGGAGGCAGCGGCCTCGACCGCCTACACCGCCTACCTCGCCTCGCTCGTCGGCTATGGGATCTGGAACACGCTCCTGTCCCGCTTCCCGGTCGCGAGCGTCACGCCCTTCGCCATGCTCGTCCCCGTCTTCGGGATGGTGGCGGCGGCCATCGCCTTCCGGGAACGCCCGACCCTGCTCGAGCTCCTCGGGGGGGTCGTGCTCCTCGCCGGGGTCGCCACGGCGGTCCTGCGCAGACGGACGTCCGGCGCCGATGCCCCCGCGTCGGGCGTGACGGCTCCGGGCCGCCTCTCTGAACCCGCCGCTCAGGCCGGGTCGCCGTCGAGGTAGAACCACCGGCCGGCCCGCTTGGCGAACCGGCTCACCTCGTGGAGCGCACCACGACCGTGCGGTCCGGAGCTGCGGGCCACGAACTCGACGATGCCGGTGTCGTCGTCCGCTCCCCCGCCCTCGACCCGGACCACGCGAAGCCCGGTCCACTCCACCTCGCGGTCCACGGGCGGGTGGTCCGGGCGCGTGCGCGGATGCCAGGTCCGGAAGACATGGTCGGCGTCGTGGAGCGCGTAGGCGGTGTAGCGCGACCGCATCAGCTCCTCTGCCGTGACGGGGACTCGAGCGCCGTCCAGGACCGGTTCGCAGCACTCGCGAAAGCTCGGGCCACCGCACGGACACGCCTCGGCGCGGCCCACGGTCAGGAGTCCTCCGTGGTCGCCGCTCGGCCGGCTCGCTGGGCCTCCCACGCAGGCCAGGGTGCATCCTTCGGGCGCAGGGTCGTCCAACCCGCCACCCGCGCGGCGTGGGCCGCGAGCACCCCGATGAGAGCGGCACTGTTGCTGATCCGGGCCGCGAGGGCCGCCTGGTGCGCCTCGTCGAGCGGCACCCAGAGCGGCCGGATGGTCAGCTCCTCAGCGCGGCGCTCGTGCAGGTGCTCCCCGGGCACGTCCGTGAGGTCGCGGGCGAGGAAGATGCGGACCGGCTCAGGGAACGCGCCCGCCGAGACGAGCTCGTCGATGAGGACGTCCCACCGCCCCGCCACGAGGTCCACCTCCTCGGCGAGCTCCCGGGCAGCAGCCTTCCAGTGGGGCTCCCCGTCGACGTCGAGCAGGCCGGCGGGCAGCTCCCACACGTGCCCACGTGCCGCGTGCCGGTACTGCCGGATGAGCAGGATGTGGTCGACCCCGTCGAACTGCTGCAACGCGACCACCGCGACGGCGCCGGGGTGCTCGATGAAGTCGCGCACGACGACGCCGCCCTCGCCGAGGTCGATCCGGTCGCGTCGCACGTCGAAGATGAGCCCCGAGAAGGGCACCACTGACTCGACGACCGGCGCCGACGTCCAGTCCTCGACGACGTCCCCGAACCCGCCCCGTGGAGCCGAGAGACTCACTCGGACCGCGCCATGGTGTCGACCGGAACCGTGACCAGGGTCGGGTCGGCGTGGGTCGAGAGGTCCTCCTCGGTGGCGTGCCTGGGCCGCTCCACCTCGACGAGGCGCTCGCTGCGCTGCCGCTCGAGCGCGGCACCGATGAGCCCCGCGAAGAGCGGGTGGGCCCGGTTGGGACGGGAGAGGAACTCCGGGTGCGCCTGCGTCGCCACGTAGTACGGGTGCACCTCACGGGGCAGCTCGACGAACTCGACGAGCTGCCCGCCGGGCGAGGTGCCGGAGATGACGAGCCCGGCCTCCTCGAGCTGGGTGCGGTAGCGGTTGTTGACCTCGTAGCGGTGGCGGTGGCGCTCCTCGACCTCCCCGGTCCCGTAGGTCTCGCGGGTGACGGAGCCTGCCTTGAGGGACGCGGGGTAGAGACCGAGCCGCATCGTGCCGCCGAGGTCGCCGGCGCCGTCGACGAAGGCCTTCTGCTCCTCCATCGTCGCGATGACCGGCGCGTCGCAGTCGGGGTCGAACTCCGTCGACGACGCTCCTGCGATGCCGAGGACGTTGCGGGCGAACTCGATGACCATGCACTGGAGCCCGAGGCAGATGCCGAGCGTCGGGACCTGCTTCTCGCGCGCCCACGTCAGGGCGCCGAGCTTGCCCTCGATGCCGCGCACGCCGAAGCCGCCGGGGACGAGCACCGCGTCGACTCCACCGAGCGACCGTTGCGCCCCCTCCGGGGTCTGGCACTCGTCGGAGGCGACCCAGCGGATCCGGACCTTGGCGTCGTGGTGGAAGCCGCCTGCCCGGAGCGCCTCGGTCACCGAGAGGTAGGCGTCGGGCAGGTCGATGTACTTGCCGACGAGCGCGACCTCGACGTCGTGCTCCGGGTCGTGGACGCGCTGGAGCAGCTCGTCCCACTCGGTCCAGTCGACGTCCCGGAAGTTCAGCCCGAGGCGCCGGATGACGTAGGCGTCGAGGCCCTCCCGGTGGAGCACCTTCGGGATGTCGTAGATGCTGGGTGCGTCCACGGCGGCGGCGACCGCGTCGACGTCGACGTCGCACATGAGCGAGATCTTCCGCTTGATCGGCTCGGGAATGTCGCGGTCGGCGCGCAGGACGAGGCCGTCCGGCTGGATACCGACCTGGCGCAGCGCCGCCACGGAGTGCTGCGTCGGCTTGGTCTTCAGCTCCCCGCTCGGCGCGATGTACGGGACGAGGGAGACGTGGAGGAAGAAGCAGTTCTCGCGGCCGATGAGGTGGCGCACCTGGCGCGCGGCCTCGAGGAACGGCAGCGACTCGATGTCGCCGACGGTCCCGCCGATCTCGGTGATGATGATGTCCGGCGCGTCGGCCGTGCCGGTGGCGAGGGCGCGCATCCGGGCGACGATCTCGTTGGTGATGTGCGGGATGACCTGGACGGTGTCACCGAGGTACTCGCCGCGCCGCTCCTTCGCGATGACGTTGTTGTAGACCTGTCCCGTCGTCACGTTGGCGGTGCCGACGAGGTTGACGTCGAGGAACCGCTCGTAGTGGCCGATGTCGAGGTCGGTCTCCGCGCCGTCGTCGGTGACGAAGACCTCACCGTGCTGGAACGGGTTCATCGTCCCGGGGTCGACGTTGATGTAGGGGTCGAGCTTCTGCATCGTGACCCGCAGGCCGCGGGATCGAAGCAGTCGGCCGAGGCTGGAAGCCGTGAGGCCCTTGCCGAGGGATGAGGCGACGCCTCCGGTCACAAAGATGTGCTTCGTCGTTTCCACCACGGGCTTTAAGTCTACGTCATGGGGTCGGTGCCGCCGTGTAGCGCGACACCCATCGGCGCGCCTCCTCCTCGGGCGAGGCCCACGTCCGCGCTCGCTCCCGGGCGCGCTCGCCGAGACTCTGCCTCAGCCCGTCGTCCCGCAGCAGCTGGTCGACCGCCGCTGCCACCGCCCGGGAATCGCCCACGGGCACGAGCACACCCGCGTCGCCGACGAGGTCCGGAAGGCCACCGATGCGGGTGACGACGACGGGCAGGCCGGCCGCCATCGCCTCCTGGACGACGAGTGCCCGGGCCTCCCACCGGCTCGTGAGGACGAAGACGTCCGCCGCCGTGAGCCAGTCCTCGACGTCGCGTTGTGGCCCGACGAGGTGCAGGGGTATGCCGCTGAGCTCGCTCTCGAGGGACGCGCGCAGCCGCTCGTCCCCGCCGCCCACGACGACCCACTCGGCGGGAACCTCGGCAGCCCGTGCGGCTGCCACGAGGGTCGGGAGATCCTTCTGCGGCGCGATCCGGGCCACGGTGAGCACGAGGGGCCGGTCCGGCGCGAGGCGGACACCCGCCACGGTCTCGGACAGCCGAGCGCGGGCCTCACTCCGGCTCGCGGCGGTCGCACGCGGGTTCCGAAGCAGGCTCGCCACCGCCGGCGACGGGACGGTCGCGAGCTCGACCCGGGTGGCTCCCAGGGCGCGCGCGAGCTCGACGAGGTCGGGGCTCGCCCCGGTGACGAGGGCAGCGCGCTGCAGGGCCCACGCCAGGGCCCTGCGCACCACCCGGGCAACCGACGCGCGGGCCGGGACCGAGCCACCTCCCACAGCTCGACTGTCCCCGCCGTCCACATCTCCCGCGCCACCCCCCAC
>NZ_JAJJPG010000066.1:8431-9604 GCF_032907665.1 Intrasporangium sp. | reverse complement strand
ACGACTCGAGTGGCCCCGCCGTCCACATCTTCCACGCCCCCGACGACTCGAGTGGCCCCGCCGTCCACAGGTGGTGTGGCCACGTTCGGCGGGAGGGTGTTGTGGAGGGACACGACGAAGCCGGGACGCGGGCGGGCGCGTGCGACGGCCACCGCGGCCACGACGGCGGCCTGGTGCCCGTGGGCATGGACGACGTCGACGGTGCCGGCGAGGTTCTTGAGCCGGTGCCAGTCGACGAGTCCGCGGGGCGCGGCGAGGCCCCGGTGGACCGGCCACAGCAGGTGGGCGTCCTGCCAACCGAAAGTCTCCGCCGTCGCCGAGGACGTGGCGAGCGTGACCTCGTGCCCCGCGGCCCGGAGGTCGCTCGTGAGCCGGTCGACGTGGGCACCGATCCCGCCCGTGGACTCGCCGAGCACCATGAGCACCCTCATGACCCACCTTCCTGACCTGCGGCACGGTCAGCGTCACCACGACGGCCCCGGCGCAGCAGCCGCACTCGACGCGCCAGCGTCGGATCCACCGCGAGGGAGACGACCGCCATGACGATGAGCGAGCCGACACCGACGGCCGCGCCGAGGCCGACCGCGCCGACGAGGTCGTCGGTGGCCGTGCGGGTCCCGACCGCCCAGCCACCGACCGCCGCCACCGCTCCCCCGGCGATCGTCGCGCCGAGGGCGCGGACCGGGACAGCGAGGGCACGACGTCCCCAATCGCGCACGACGAGGACGGTGAGCGTCGCCGCCCCAACGCCCAGACCGATGCTCGAGCCGAGCGCGAGGAGACGCAGGGTGGTCGGCCCGTCCGCCGTCGCAGGGTCGAGGAGCAGGACTGGGGTGATGGTCGTCGCGAGCCACGCGAGGCCGACGACGATGCCCGCGAGCACGGCCTTCCCGCGCACGTAACACGCTCGGCTCAGCAGACCGATGATGCCCAGGGCCGGCACGGCGGGGGCGAAGGCCGCCAGGGCGCCGGCCATGGCGTCGAGCGTCTGCCGCGAGACGTCGCCCGAGTTGCCCGCGTCGAGCAGGCCGAAGAACCTCCCGACCGGTCCGGCCACCGCGACGAGGACTGCAGCTCCGGCAACACCGACGACGAGCGTGGCGAACCAGCTCTGACGCAACGTCGTGACGGCTGCCGCACCCGGGTCGCCCCTGCCGCTCTGGTCGCCCGTGC
>NZ_JAJJPG010000066.1:0-8331 GCF_032907665.1 Intrasporangium sp. | reverse complement strand
CGCCCGTGCTGCCCGGGCCGCCGGGCGAACCGTCCAGGTCCTCCGCGGCGACCGCGCCGGCCAGGCTCGGGAAGGCGGCCGTTGCCAGAGGCACTGCGAGGACCGCGTAGGGAAGCAGGGTCACCGCCTGGGCGTAGATGAAGACGTTGAGGGTCCCCACCCCACCCCGGTCGTTGGCGAGGCGGATGACGACGAGCGTGGCCAGCTGTTGGCCGGCGACGGCGAGCAGCCCCGCGACGGCCAGGGACCGCACCCGGCCGGCCATGCCGACCGGGAAGCGAAGCCGTGGCCGCAGCCGGATGGCCGCCCTCCGGATCGGCACGACGAGAGGAAGCGCCATGGCGGCGACGCCCAAGGTCGTGCCCACGGCGAGGACGAGGATCGCGTCCCGCGGGACGAGCCCGATCTCGGCGGAGGGGTCGGGCACCCGGGACCGGTAGACGAGGTAGGTGGCGATGACGACGAGGCTCGACAGGAGGGGAGCGAGGGCAGCCGCGACGAAGCGGCGGTGCGCCTGGAGGACGCCGGCCAGGACGATCGCCATCCCGTAGAGCGGGAGCTGGATGGCGAAGATCGCCAGGAAGTCGGCGCCGAGGCCGACCTCTCCCGCACAGCCGGTACCGAGGAGTCCCGCAGCGATCGGCCGGGCGGCGAGAAGGACCACGACCCCGAGCGGCAGGAGGACGACCATGGCCCAGGTCAGCAGGGCGGATGCGGTGTCGTTGGCCGCCGTGCGGTCGCCGCGCGCGAGGGCGCCCGCCACGAGGGGCACTGCCACAGCAGCCAGCACACCCCCGGCAGCGATCTCGAAGATGACGTTGGGCACGGCGTTGACCGACTGGTAGACGCTGCCCACGCAGGTGGCACCGACGGAGTGGGAGAAGGCGAACCAACGTCCGAAGCCCACGATCCGCGCCAACAGCGTGATCGCCGCGATCGATCCGGCTGCCGCGAGAAGGGCTCTCCCGCCCGGCAGGCCGCCTCCCCCGTGCCCCGCCCGACTCTCGGCTCTGCCGTCCGTCTGCGCTGGGGCGCCGCCGTCCGTGGACCCGTCCTCGGGTGCCGGCTCCGCTTCGGGCCGGTGGTCCGGTCGTGACGACGCAGGTGGGGTCATGGGCGGACCCGGCCCCACTCATCGATCCGGCGGAGCAGACCGTTGGACTCGATGACCTTGGTGAAGCTGATCCGCTCGGATGCGAGCGTGAGCGCCGTGAGGACGCCGAGCGCGATGAGCCTGCCGCGCAGGCCGGTTCGCTCCACGAGCGCCAGGCCGACGAGCGCCCCGGCCGCATTGGCACCAGTGTCGCCGAGCATCGAGACCCCAGCCAGGTCGTCACCGATGACGCCCGCGGAGGTCCCCAGCGCCGCTGCTGCCGACGTCGAACCGGTCAGCGCCAGCGGCCCCGCGGCACCCATGACGACCTTGAGCGCCCGGCCGGGTCGCAGGTCGAAGAGGTTGGCCGCGTTGGCGGCGCCGGCCACGACGGCACCGCCGACGACGGTGCTCATGGCAGCGCTCGCGGTGCTGGCAGGGCCGCTCACGACGCCGCTCGCTCCTTCATCGGCGGCCCATCGTCTCCCGTCCGCAATGACCGCACCGACGAGGCCGGTCAACGCGAGCCCGGCCACCTTCACCGCACCCGTGGTCACCTCACGCCGGCGCAGCGCACCAAGGTGTCCTCTCAAGCCCTTCCTCGCTGCAGTCCCCGCCAGGTCGTCGAGCGCGCCCAGGGCACCCGCAGCGACCGTGACGGTGAGCCCCGCGATCGGCGAGCCGGCCGCAGCGCTGGATCCTTCTGCACCACGGCGGAAGACGGCACCGACCGCCAGGCCGGACACCGCGCCCCCGATCCAGGCGGGACCCTCGAGCAGCGTCACGGTGCTCCCGGCATGGTTGGTCCGCTCCCAGGTCGCCTTGGCCGCACGTGGAAGTCGCGCTGTGAGCCGCTGGGCGGCCGCAGATGCAGCAGCGGCCGCCAGGGAGACAGCGGCTGTCTCGGCCACTTCGGTCAGGATCCGGAAGGCGAGCGAAGGGGTTGCCGAGAAGGCAACGGGGCCATCGGCCGCGGACCGGTCCGCGCCCGTCCCCCCAACGGGCGAGCTCACGGAGCCACCCTCGGCGCTGCTGCCGTCGCTCCCTCCGCGGTGCCGTAGTGCCCCACCTGGCCGACGAGCTCGGACTCGAGCGCGAGCACGACGATGGCCGGCCCTGGGGCGTCGCTCGCATGGTCGACGGTGGAGATGAGACGCGCGGACGCGTCGACGGACCGGATCGCGGCGACGGCGTCAGAGGAGACAGGCTGCCCAGCGGAGATCACCGGCTGGGGTCCGGCGACGACCGCGCCGGCGGAGCCGTCCGCGACGAGGCGCGCGATGGTCCGGATCGTCTCCGCCCGACGCTGGACCTCCACCTCGTCACCGGCGAAGTCGCCGGAGATGATCACCGCGAGGTCCGCCGGCTCGAGCTCCTCCGTCGACGAGCCGACCATCCCCGCGTCGGTCAGGGTCGTGAGGGCGGCTGCCCGCGACTCGGATTCCGAGACCAGATCGGTGCTGACGGTGAGACGGGCGAGCACCTGCGCCAGCAGGGCGTCCCCGGACAGGGACGAGGACAGTCCCAGCGTGGAGGCGGCAGCCGTCGCGGCCTCGGCACGCTCCGGGGCGAGTGAGGGATCGAACCAGTCGTCGTCGATGGTGACCGTGGCACTGAGCGTCGCCCCACTCGTCTCCACCGCCTCCTCGACGAGGTCCACGAGGGTCCCGTCCGCCGACGGCAGGACGATGACGGCGACCGTGTGCCCGATGAGCGCGTCCTCGATGACCCGGCCCGAGACCGCCTCGGCATACTCGTCCGCCGCCGCGACCCGTTGCTCGCTCGCGGCGAGCTGGTCGTTGAGCTCCTGCTTCTCGGCCCGCAACGCGGACACCTGGTCCGTCAGCTGCGACCCGAGGTTGGCCTGGAGCGGGCCGGCGCCGAGCACGATGCCGACGGCGAGGGCCAGGAAGATCGAGATGATGGAGACGAGGTGATACCGGAAGTCGATCACGTGAAGATCCCCACGATCGTGGTCCAGAGGTCGTCCCACCGCGCCGCGATGACCTGCAGCCACGCCTGACCCGCGGGGGTGGCCGAGATTGCCACGAAGAGCGCGAGCATGCCCACAAGGAGCATGACGACGAGCAGCCGGGCCGGGATCCGGGCCTGGTAGAGACGGCTGACCCCCTTGGCGTCGACGAGCTTGCCACCGACGCGCAGCCGCGTGAGGAAGGTCGAGGCCTGACCGTCCCGACCCTTGTCGAGGAACTCGACGAGGGTCACGTGGCTGCCGACCGCCACGATGAGCTCTGCTCCTGCGTCGTCGGCGAGGAGCATGGCGACGTCCTCACTCGTGCCCGCCGCGGGGAAGACGACCGGCGTGATGCCGAGCGCCTCGACGCGGGCGAGACCCGGCGCGCGCCCATCCCGGTAGGCGTGCACGACGATCTCGGCCCCCGAGCGGAGCGCCCGGTCGGAGACGGAGTCCATGTCTCCCACGATGAGGTCGGGCCGGTAGCCGGCCTCGATGATGGCGTCCGCCCCGCCGTCGACGCCGATGAGCAGTGGCCGGTACTCCCGGATGTAGGGACGCAGGGTCTGGAGGTCCTCGCGGTAGTGATAGCCGCGGACGACGACGAGCGTGTGCCGCCCCTCGATCCGCGTCCGGATGGGCGGGATCCCGATCCCGTCGAGGAGCAGCTCACGCTCCTTGCGGATGAACTCCATCGTGTTGGTCGCGAAGGCCTCGATCTGCACCGCGAGCCCCGCCCGGGCCTCGTGCATCTCCGCCTGGACCACCTCGGCATCGAGCAGCCGCCCCGTCGCGACCCGCCTCTCGCCGAGCCACAGCTGCTCACCGTCCAGTCGCAGCTGGTCCCCGTCGTGCAGCTCCATGACTGCCGGCCCGGCAGCGTCGAGCAACGGCACGCCCGCCTCGGTGAGGATCTGCGGGCCGACGTTGGGATAGCGACCGGAGATCGACGTGGAGGCGTTGACGACCGCCGCGGGTCGCGCGGCCACGAGCGCGTCGGCGCTCATCTTGTCGAGGTCCAGATGGTCGATGACGGCGATGTCCCCGGGCCGCAGCCGCTTGGTGAGGTTCTTCGTCCGCGCGTCCACCCGGGCAGGACCCACCACGCCCGGGCCTGAGGCAGGGGCGTGCGCGCGGCGGCGGAGGGACATGGCCATGGTTGCCCCCATCGTGCCACGTCACGCAGGGCGCGACCGCACCGGCAGAGGCGCGCGTCAGGCCGCCCCCGCGCGCGAGCCGCGGACGGCAGCCGTCTGCTCGAGCAGGTCCCGCGCGTGCGCGAGGCCGGCCTCCGAGTCCGGGTCCCCACCCATCATCCGGGAGAGCTCCCGGAGCCGTTCGTCACCCTCGACGACGGTGACGCTGCTCGACGTGATCGCGCCGTCGTCGGACTTGTGGACCACGAGGTGGCGGTCCGCGAAGGCGGCCACCTGGGCCAGGTGCGTGACCACGATGACCTGCGCCTGCTCCGCGAGCGCCGCCAGCCGGGCCCCGACGTCGATGGCGGCGCGTCCGCCGACGCCGGCGTCGACCTCGTCGAAGACGAACGTGGGCGGAGTGCCGGGACGTGGCGCCGCCCGGCCGTCCGGCCGGCCGGGACTCGCGCCCACGACCTCGAGGGCGAGCATGACCCGGGAGAGCTCACCGCCCGAGGCCGCCTTGGCCACGCTGCGCGGCGCCGCCCCTGGATTGGCGGCCAGCAGGATCTCGACCTCGTCGGCCCCGTGTCGGCCGATCCGGACCCGCTCGCCGGACGGGAGCGGGAGCCCGTCCTCCGCGATGCGCTGCTCGACGCGCACGTCGACAACCGCCTTGCCCATCGCCAGGTGGGACAGCTCCTCGGAGACCCGGGCCGCGAAGTCGCGGGCTGCCGCGGTGCGGGCCGCCGTGAGCTCGGACGCGGCGCTGCCGAGCGCCTCGGTGAGCTCCTCCAGTCGGGTCTCGAGGCTGGCGACGCGGTCGTCCGCGGTGACGAGCGCGTCGAGGCGCGCAGCAGCTGCCCCCGACCAGGCAAGGACCTCGTCGACCGTCTCGCCGTACTTGCGGGTCAACGCGGCCAGTGCTGCGCGACGCTCCTGGACGTACTCCAGTCGCTCCGGGTCGAGGTCGACGTCCTCGAGGTAGGCCGTGAGCTCCGCCGCGACGTCGGTGACGAGGGTGGCCACCTCGTCCAGGCGCGCGTCGAGCGCACCGAGTCGCTCATCGTGGGTGGCTGCCTGCGACAGCGCGGCCCGCGCCGACCCGACGAGGTCACGCACGTTGGGAGCCGGCTCAGCGGCATACTCGTCCCCGCTGAGGTCGGCCACCGCACGGCCGGCGGCGAACCTCAGACTGTCGGCGTGCGCCAGCCGCTCGTCCTCCGCCCGGAGCGCCACATCCTCCCCGGGCTGCGGGTCGACGGCCTCGATCTCCTCGAGAGATGCCGTCAGGGAGTCGGTCTCACGAGCCCGTTCCCGCGACTCCGCGACGAGGCGCTCGTGCTCCGCACGCGCCGCTCGCCACTCGTCGTGAAGGGCGGCGACCCGGTCACGGAGCCCGACGAGGACCGGTCCACCGAAGTCGTCGAGGACCTCCCGGTGGGCCTCGCCCTGCTTGAGCCGCCACTGGTCGGCCTGCCCGTGGACGGCCACGAGATGGCGGCCGAGGTCGGCCAGCACGCCGACGGGGGCCGTGCGACCCCCGACATGGGCCCGCGACCTGCCTGCCGCGGTGATCGTCCGCGCGATGACGAGCTCGCCGTCCTCGTGCTCGGCGCCTGCCTCGTCGGCGCGGTGGAGGGCCGGGTGGTCGGCCGGCAGCTGCACGACGCCCTCGACGACGGCGCTGTCCGCCCCGGTCCGGACCAGGCCTGAGTCGGCGCGCTCGCCGAGGAGCAGGCCGAGGCCGGACACGACCATGGTCTTGCCGGCGCCGGTCTCACCCGTCAGCACGTTGAGACCCGGGCTCAGATCGAGGACGGCGTCATGGATGACGCCGACCCCGCGGATCCTCATCTGGCTGAACACGGGACCACCTTAGGGCCGAGCACCCCCGGAGCCGGGCGTCCGGGGCGTCCCGTCCACGTCGTCTCCGGACCCGGGGGGCACCGGGGCCGTTGTCGTAGCCGGGGTCGCTGTGGTACCCCGGGTTGCCGCAGGCGGTTCGTGGGCCGGAAGGGGTGCCCGGTCGGGATTGCTGCGAATCCAGAGATCCGAGCGCTGGCCGGCCGCTGCGCGCGCCCGATGGGCGTCGCCACGCCAGCCCCGCACGGGAAGGTTGAACTTGGCGACGAGGCGATCGGTGAACGGTGCGCTGCTCAGGCGTGCGAGACGGACCGGCCGGATGCCGCGACGGACCTCGATGCGGGCTCCCGGTGGCAGGTCGATGTGGCGGCGACCGTCGCACCACATGATGCCGAGGACGTCGGTCCCGGTCCGCAGCTCGATCGCCACGTGCGAGTCGGGCCCGAGGACCAGGGGACGGGCAAAGAGGGCGTGGGCCGAGTTCGGCACGAGCAGCATCGCCTCGACCTGCGGCCAGATGACCGGTCCCCCGGCCGAGAACGCGTAGGCCGTCGACCCCGTCGGCGTGGAGACGATGAGGCCGTCGCCACCCCAGCTCGAGAGCGGCCGGCCGTCCACCTCGATCGTCAGCTCGAGCATCCGCTCCCGCGCAGCCTTCTCGACGCTCACCTCGTTGAGGGCCCAGCTGCTCGCAACGACCTCGCCGTCGAAGATCGCGTCGACGTGAAGGGTCATCCGCTCGTCCACGGTGTACTGCCGGTTGGCGATGTGCTCCACCGTCGCGTCGAGGTCGTCCCGCTCCGCCTCCGCGAGGAAGCCGACGTGGCCGAGGTTGATCCCCAGCAGGGGGACGTCGACGCTCCGGGCGAACTCCGCGCCACGCAGGATCGTCCCGTCCCCGCCGAGGACGACGACGAGGTCACAGCCCTCCCCGACCATCTCCTCCGTGCCGATGTGGACGCGCTTGTCGTGCTTGAGGTCGAGCACCTTGGCCTCATCCGCCTGGAGTGAGACCTCGATGCCGAGATCGGTGAGGCGCTGGATCACCCCCTTGGCGACCGTGAGGGCCTCGGAACGGCGAGGGTGTGCCACGAGCAGGATGCGGCGCGTCACGTTTCCTCCTCCTGGCGGTCGATCGAGTCCAGCATGTCATCCACGGACAGGCCCGCGGCGCCCGGGCCACCCGGCACCAGCCACAGGAGGAACTCGACATTGCCCTGGCCACCCCGGATCGGGCTCGGGGTCGCCCCCCGCACGTCGAGGCCGAGGTCGGTCGCCGATGCGTGGATGTCACGAAGCACGCGGTGGCGCTCGTGGCGGGACGTCACCACGCCGCTGCGGCCGAGCCGCTCGCGACCCACCTCGAACTGCGGCTTGACGAGGACGACGAGGTCACCGTCGTCCGCAACGAGCGGCCGGATCGCCGGCAAGGCCACGGACAGGGAGATGAAGCTGAGGTCGCAGACGACGACGTCGAACCGCCCCCCGAGCGAGGCGGCATCGACCTGCCGGATGTTGGTGCCCTGGAGGTCGATGACCCGGGCATCCTCGGCGATCGCCGCGGCGAGCTGTCCGTGCCCGACATCGAGGGCCGTCACCTGCCCCGCTCCGTGCTCGAGGAGGACCTGTGTGAAACCCCCGGTGCTCGCCCCGACGTCGAGGCATCGCCGGCCCGCGACGCGGATCGGCCACAGCTCGAGCGCGCGCACGAGCTTCAGGGCCGCTCGGCCCACCCATCGGTCGACGTCGCGGGTCAGCTCGATGTGCGCGGCGTCGGTGACCTGGTGGCTCGGCTTGGCCACGGCCTGTCGGTCGACGAGGACGACGCCCTCGCGGATCAGCTCACCCGCCTGCGCCCGGGACCGTGCCAGACCACGGACGACGAGCGCCGCGTCGAGGCGACGTCTGGTCACGCGCCACCGAGGTCGCCCAGGCGGGACTGGAGCGCGGCCTGGGCCACCTCGCCCGCAGTGATCCGGTCGCCGAGCGAGCCACGCTGAGCCGCGGCCAGGTCGAGCAGCACCGCGTCGATCGACGGGTCTCCCGTGGTCGGCGGCGCAGGTGCTGGGCCGGCCTCCCCCTCCGGTGGTGGGGGGACCCCGAACGACGCGTCGTCGTCGCGGTGCAACGACACCTGTTGCTCCTGCTCCTGCTCCCCGCCGGTGAACTCAGTGCTCATCCTGCCTCCGTGCGCTGTGCTGTCTAGGTCCTGGTCAACCGGTCCGCGGTCGAGCGTCCCTCCCAGCAACCGTAGCGGCTAG
>NZ_JAJJPG010000065.1:0-20670 GCF_032907665.1 Intrasporangium sp. | reverse complement strand
GCCCGCGGGTATGCTTGCCCGGCACCTCGGCCGGGGTGGTGGAATGGCAGACACGGAGCACTCAAAATGCTTTGGCCGCGAGGCCGTGCGGGTTCGAGTCCCGCTCCCGGCACACCGATAGGGTTTGACCCGTGAGCACAGACCAGCGCGAGACAGGGCAGGACCGACCGGGGGACGACGGGGCGACCCGCATCCTCGTCGCCGAGGACGAGGCCATCATCCGCCTCGACCTCGTCGAGATGCTCCGTGAGCAGGGTTACGACGTCGTCGGCCAGGCGAGCAACGGCGAGCAGGCGGTCGAGCTGGCCAAGGAGTTGCGGCCCGACCTCGTCATCATGGACGTCAAGATGCCGGTCCTCGACGGGCTCTCCGCTGCCGAGCAGCTCCACGAGGCCAAGGTGTGCCCGGTCATCATGCTCACCGCCTTCAGCCAGACCGAGCTCGTGGAGCGAGCCAGGGACGCCGGGGTGATGGCCTACATCGTCAAGCCGTTCACGGCCGACGACCTCAGGCCCGCCATCGACATCGCCCACTCGCGCTGGCTCGAGCTCACCGCGCTCGAGGCCGAGGTGGCCGACCTGGGAGAGCGGCTCGAGACGCGCAAGCTCGTCGACCGTGCCAAGGGCGTCCTGATGGCCCAGCTCAAGCTGAGCGAGGCCGATGCGTTCCGGTGGATCCAGAAGACGGCCATGGACCGCAGGCTCGGGATGAAGGAAGTCGCGGAGGCCGTCATCAACGGCTTCCCGACGGCCTGACCTGCGGGCCCAGCACGCTGGATCACAACTTCGGGGCGACTTGCCTCGTGGACCTGCGCACTTGGACCCACGCTGTGGTTCAATCCGGTGCAGCACATCAAAAGGAGGACGTCGTGCGACGACGCCGGATGGCAATCATTGCTGCGGCGATCCTGTTCTGCCTCACCACGGCAGGGGCAGCCAGCGCAGCCATGGTCGGGCCCCCGCCCGCACCGCAAGGACCCCCTGTGGCCGTCACCCAGGACGGCGAAGAGAGCCTCAGGGGCACGCTGCGCGGGCCGGGCGGCGACCCCGTCGCCGGGGTGGCGATCTCGGTGGAGCAGGACGGCACGGAGGTCGGCTCCGCGACCACCGACGCTGACGGGGGCTGGGAGGTTCCACTGCCGGCCCCGGGGACCTACGACGTCGTGCTCGACACCGCGACGCTCCCCGACGGAGTGCAGACCCGGGACCGCGGGGGAGAGAACCTCGCCGGAGTCATCGTGCGACCGCAACAGCACCGCACCGTGATCTTCCCCATCATCCCCGCGAGCCAACCCCAGCAGGAGCGGCCCGGGGCCACCCCCGCCGCGCCCGGGGCGACCCAGCCGCCCAGCCCCCCGGCAGCCGATGATCCGGGCACGGCGGAGGGGGGCACCAACCGGTTCCTCCAGCTCGTCGTCGAAGGGCTCAAGCTGGGCGCGATCATCGCCATCACCGCGGTCGGACTCTCCCTCATCTTCGGCACGACCAAGCTGATCAACTTCGCCCACGGGGAGATCGTCACCGTCGGCGCCGTCGTCGCGTTCTGGGTGAGCACCCGACCGGGGAGCCTGCCCCTCATCGTCGGCGGGATCGCCGCCGTCATCGCCGGTGGACTCCTCGCCGGCGGGCTCGACCGCGGCCTCTGGCGACCGATGCGGCGGCGGGGGACCGGCCTGATCCAGATGTTCATCATCTCGATCGGGTTGTCCCTCGTGCTGCGCTACCTCATCCTCGTCGTCTTCTCCGGTCGCCGGGAGAAGTACTCCGACTACGCGCTGCAGCCCGCCATGCGTCTCGGACCGATCGCCATCACGCCCCGGGACCTCATCGTCACCCTCGCCTCCTTCGCCATCCTCGTTCTCGTCGCACTGCTCCTGCAGCGGACGCGCATGGGCAAGGCCGCCCGCGCCGTCGCCGACAACAAGGACCTCGCGGAGTCGTCGGGCATCGACGTGGACCGGGTCATCCTCACGATCTGGGTGATCGGTGGAGCACTCGCAGCGCTCGGGGGAGTCTTCTACGGCGTCGCCCAAGGGGCCGTCTACTGGGACATGGGCTTCAACCTGCTGCTCCTGATGTTCGCGGGGGTCATCCTCGGCGGGCTCGGCAGCGCCTACGGAGCGATGGTCGGCAGCATCATCGTCGGTCTCGTGTCCCAGCTGTCGAACCTCTGGTTCCCGCCGTCGCTGCAGAACGCCTGGGCACTGCTCGCGCTCATCGTCGTGCTGCTCGTGAGGCCTCAGGGCATCCTCGGGCGAGCGGAACGCGCCGGCTGAGGCGCAGGGAGAACTGACCATGAACTTCTCGGAGATCCTGTCCAACGCCCTCCGCGGCGGCCTCGGCCCGGAGGCGGCCATCTATGCCCTCGCCGCCGTCGGCCTCAACCTGCACTTCGGCTTCACGGGCCTGCTCAACTTCGGCCACGTCGGCTTCATGCTCGTCGGCGCCTATGGCGTCGCCGTCAGTGTCTCGTCGTGGGGACTCAGCCTGTGGGTCGGCATCCTCATCGGCATCGCCAGCGCGATCGTGCTGGCCCTCATCCTCGGGATCCCGACGCTTCGACTCCGAGGCGACTACCTCGCCATCGCGACGATCGCGGGCGCCGAAGTGCTGCGCTACTTCTACCGTTCCGACTGGGCTGCACCCCTCACCGGAGGGGTCTACGGGTTGCGGCAGTTCGCCCAGGAGTTCTTCGCGCTGAACCCCTATACCGACAACCTCTCCCTGGGGCCCATCTTCTTCTCGGCCCGAAACCTCTGGGTGATGACGGTCGGCTGGGGCCTGGTCATCCTCGCGTCGTTGCTCGTCTACCTGCTCGTGCACAGCCCATGGGGTCGCGTGCTGCGGGCGGTGCGCGAGGACGAGCTGGCGGCTCGCAGCCTCGGCAAGAACGTCTACGCCTACAAGATGCAGTCGTTGGTCCTGGGCGGGGTCATCGGTGGGCTCGCCGGGGCGCTCATCGCCATCGCGAACCAGTCGGTCAACCCCGACAATTTCAACCCGGCTGTCACGTTCTACCTCTGGGCGATCATGATCCTCGGCGGTGCCAGCCGGATTCTCGGCCCGATCCTCGGCTCGATCATCTTCTGGTTCCTCGCCACCTTCCTCGACTCGTTCCTGCGCAACGCGACCGCCTCCGGCGTCATCTCGCCAGAACTCATCACCGGTCCCGACGTCGGCGCCCTGAGATTCGTCTTCGTCGGCCTCGGCCTGCTCGTGCTCATGATCTATCGGCCCGCCGGGATTCTCGGTGACCCCAAGGAGCTGCGTCTCGATGTCCGGTGACTCGATGTCCGATGAGGTGACCCATCCCGAGGTCGTCGATGGCCGCGAGGAGATCGTCGCCGCCGACCGGCCCGCCGGCCGTTCGGAGGGCGCCCTGCGGGCCGCTGCTGCGCTGTCCGCCGTCGCCTCCGAGCCCGGCGTGCCCAAGCCGGACCCGATTCTCGTCGCTCACGACGTGACGAAGTCGTTCGGCGGCGTGCGTGCGGTTCGGGTCGACCACCTCGAGATCCAGCGGGGCACGATCACCGCCCTCATCGGCCCCAACGGAGCCGGCAAGTCGACGTTCTTCAACCTCGTCAGCGGGTTCGACAAGCCGGACACCGGGCAGTGGAGCTTCGACGGCACCGACATCAGCGGCAAGCCGGCGTACCAGATCGCGCGGCTCGGGATGGTCCGCACGTTCCAGCTCACCAAGGCGCTGAACCGCCTCACCACGCGGGAGAACGTCATGCTCGGCGCCGCCGACCAGCGTGGCGAGCGCATGCTCTCTTCGCCCCTGCGCTGGCTGTGGAAGGGGCAGGAGAAGGCCATCGGGGCCAAGGCAGATGCCCTCCTCGACAGGTTCCGGCTCGGTCACATGCGCGACGAGTTCGCCGGGACCATGTCCGGTGGCCAGCGCAAGCTGCTCGAGATGGCGCGCGCCATGATGGTCGACCCATCGATGATCATGCTCGACGAGCCCATGGCCGGAGTGAACCCCGCCCTGACCCAGTCCCTTCTCGGGCACATCGAGCTTCTGCGCGACGAAGGCATGACGATCATCCTCGTCGAGCATGACATGGACGTCATCATGAGCATCAGCGACTGGATCATCGTGTTCGCCGAGGGCGCGGTCATCGCCGAGGGCCGGCCCGATGACATTCGCACCGACGACAAGGTCATCGAAGCCTATCTCGGGAGACGTCGGGCCCTGGAGACGAAGGAGGACGGTGGATGACCACCGAATCACGGCCGCTGCTGGAGTCAAAAGAACTCGTCGCGGGCTACATCCCGGAGGTCAACGTCCTCAACGGATGCAGCGTGCACGTCGATGCCGGCGAGCTCGTCGGGATCATCGGCCCCAACGGCGCCGGGAAGTCGACGCTCATCAAGGCGATGTTCGGCCTCGTGCCGATCCGGAGCGGCCAGGTCTACCTACGCGACGACGAGATCACCGGTGCGAGGGCACACACCCTCGTGGCCAAGGGGCTCGGCTACGTCCCCCAGAACGACAACGTCTTCCCGTCCTTGACGATCGAGGAGACGCTCCAGATGGGGATCTTCCTGCGGCCCAAGGAGTACCCAGAGCGGTTCAAGGCGGTGTCCGAGCTGTTTCCGCTCCTGAGCGAGCGCAGCAACCAGCGTTGCGGATCGTTGTCGGGGGGCGAGCGTCAGGTCGTGGCCATGGGCCGCGCTCTCATGACGAATCCCGATGTTCTCTTCCTCGACGAGCCCTCCGCGGGTCTCTCACCCCTCATGCAGGACAGCGTCTTCGAGGCCGTCAAGAAGATCAATGCTGCGGGCGTCTCCATCCTCATGGTCGAGCAGAACGCCAACAGCTGCCTCGAGATCAGCGACCGCGCGTATGTCCTGGACCAGGGCAAGGACGCCTACACGGGCACGGGACGCCAGCTCATGGAGGACCCGAAGGTCGTCGAGCTCTACCTCGGCACGCTTGCCCGCATCGGCTAGCCCTGGGGGGCCGCTGCCCTCGGCCGGTCGACACAGCAAGGGCCCGACCCCGCCGGGGGTCGGGCCCTTGCTACGAGCGCCGCTCAGCTCATCGAGACTGACGGTTCACCGTGTCACGAGGTTGGGTTCGACTCGACGGTCTTGACGCTCTGGAGCGCGCCGGCGTCGTCGAACTCGTAGACCTCGATGGTCGCCTTGCCCGGCTCACCGGCGTCGGTGAAGTCGAGCGGTCCGCTGGCACCGTCGTAGTCGATGTCCTTGCCCTCGTCGATGAGCTTCTTGCAGTCGGCGAACGTCGTGCACTTCTCGCCGTCCTTGGTGACGCCGTTCAGGACGCCCTTGAAGTCCTCCGCGTTGGTCGACTTCGCCTGCTCCGCAGCGAGCGCGATGATGTTGACGCAGTCGAAGATCTGCGGGGCGAACTGGAGCTCCTGGAGCGCCGAGTCGAACGCCTTGAGGTCCGCGACGAAGTCGGGGTTGTCGGCGGAGGCCGGGGCGGTGCCCTTGAAGCCCGCCAGCTTGGCCGGGTCGTTGGGGCTGACGAGCTTGGCGAGATCGCTGTTGCGCAGGCCGTCCGCGCCGTACATCCCGACCTGCTCCGGCGTCAGGCCGGCCTCGATGAGGCCCTGGATGATCTGCTTGCCCTCTTCGAAGCCGATGATGACCACGGCGTCGGGCTTCTTCGTGACGATGTTCTGGACCGCTGCGTTGAAGTCCGTGGCCTTCGGGTCATAGGTCTCGTTGAGGACGACGCTGGCGCCGGCGTTCTCGAGGGCGGCAGCCGTCGCGTCCGCGAGGCCCTTGCCGTAGTCGTCGGCTCGGGCCGTGATCGCGACGTTGCTGTGCCCGTCGGCGACGATCTCGTCGGCGAGAACCGGACCCTGCAGCGCGTCCGAGGGCGCGGTGCGGAAGTACAGCCCGTTGTCCTGGTAGTCGGTGAACGTCGGGGCCGTGTTGGACCCGGAGCACTGTGCGACGTTGGCGCCGGTGATCTTGTCGATGATGGCGAGCGACATCCCTGAAGCAGCTGCACCGATGATGGCGTTGACGCCACTAGAGAGCACCCGATCGGCGGACTGGTTGGCGATGGCCTGGTCGTCGGCCTCGTCGCCACCGACCGGCTCGGGGAGCTCGTTTCCGAGGACGCCGCCGGCCTGGTTGATCCCGTCGATCGCGAACTTCATGGCGCTGATCTGGGGCGGCCCGAGGTACGCGAGGCTCCCGGTCTCGGGCAGCACGTAGCCGAACTTCAGCGGTTCCGCTGCGGCTGGCGCACCACCGGTGCCGGTTGACCCCGGCTCGGGACTCTCTGTGCCGCCACACGCGGCGGCGAGCAGGGTGACGGCCGTGACTGTTGCCGCGACCCTCATGGCCTTAAGACGCATTCTTCCTCCAGCGAGTGTCCGGGCGCAGGTGGTCTGCGTCCGCGTGTATCGCAAACCCTAGTCCGGACGGCCTACGGCAGGTCAGTCCGAGACCAGACTGTGACTTGAGCCCGGCGCCGTCAACCCGTGCGATCGGGTCGGCGTCGGGGGTGCGGCTGGGCAGTCGTCCCGGCCGGCTCCCGGGCTGCACGGCGGTGACCGGCCCTGCGGTGGGGAAGCCGGACTTCCGTCCTTGGGCCCGGGGCCGTAAGGTCAGGCGGGTGACTTCCGTGCACCGGACGTGGAGGGACGTATGAGTCGTTCGCTGGTCACCGTCCAGCGGGTCGATGCGGGTCTACAGGCCCAGTTCATCGAGCTCTGGATCACCCATCGCATCGAGTCCGGCACGACACCCGAGGCCGCGGGACGGCTCGCGGCCGACGGCACGCTGCGCAACGCCCTGGGGCGGAAGGACGTCACGGCCTTCATCGCCTTCGTGGACCAGCGTCCCGCGGGATACGTCGTGATCGCTGACACCACCCGGAGTCTGCTCGTGGCCGCACCGAGCGTGTCGATCGACATGCTCTACGTCCACGTGGACTTCCGGCGGCAGGGCGTCGGCAAGGCCTTGCTTGCTGCGGCCTCGCGCTACGCCGACCGGCACGGCTGCGAGCACCTCGTCAGCGCCGTCCCCGCCCAGGACCGAGAGGCCAACCGCTTCTTCGCCCGGCTGGGCTTCGCGCCCGAGACGGTGCGGCGCGTGACGTCCTCGGCAACCTTGCAGCGCAAGCTCAGCGGCGAGCCGCGCTCGCAGCGGTACTCACTGGACAAGGTGCTCCAGCGGCGGCGTGACGTGCGAGCGCGTGCGGCTGCGGCCCCGCCTCCCCGCGTGGTGAGCTGAGGCGCCTCAGGCGCCGGGGGCTCGGTCGCGCAGCAGGCAGGTGATGCGGGCCGTGCAGACCCGCTGCCCGTCCTCGTCCGTGACGGCGACCTCGTAGCTGGCTACCGAGCGGCCACCGCTGAGCAGCGTGGCCGTGCCGGTCACGACGCCTGCTCGGGCCGCCCGGTGGTGCGTTGCGTTGATGTCGAGACCGACGGCGACGCGCTCGGGCCCTGCCAGCATGGCCGCACCCCAGGAGCCGAGCGTCTCGGCGAGCACGACGCTGGCACCGCCGTGGAGCAGCCCGTAGGGCTGCGTGTTGCCCTCCACGGGCATCGTCCCCACGAGGCGCTCGGGGCTCGCCTCGATGATCTCGATCCCCATCCGCTTGCCGAGCGCCCCCCCGCCCACTGCACGGATCGTCTCGAGGTCGGTCGCATCAGACATGATGGGATCGTATGCCGCTGGGCTGGCCCGTCGGGACACCGCCCCCCGCTGTCGCCCCGGGACACTAGGCTCTGCGGGGTGAGCCGACTACTCCTCCTCGACGGTCATTCGCTTGCCTACCGCGCGTTCTTCGCGCTGCCGGCCGAGAACTTCTCGACGACGACGGGGCAGCACACCAATGCCGTCTACGGGTTCACGTCGATGCTCATCAACATGCTGCGCGACGAGGAGCCGACGCACGTCGCCGTGGCCTTCGACCTGTCCCGGCAGACGTTCCGCACGGAGGAGTACGCCGACTACAAGGCCGGCCGCGCTCGGACCCCTGACGAGTTCCAGGGCCAGCTGCCGTTGCTCCACGAGGTGCTCGACGCCCTCCGGATCCCCTACGTCGAGCTCCCGGGCTACGAGGCCGACGACATCATCGCGACGCTCGCGACGCAGGCGGAGGCGGAGGGCCTGGAGGTCGTCATCTGCTCGGGCGACCGCGACACCTTCCAGCTCGTCAGCGACCGGGTCAAGGTGCTCTACCCCGTGCGCGGGGTCTCCGAGGTGTCGCGCATGGACCCGGCGGCGGTCGAGGCGAAGTACGGTGTGCCACCCGCCCGTTACAGCGACCTCGCGGCGATGGTCGGGGAGACCTCGGACAACCTGCCGGGGGTGCCCGGAGTCGGGCCCAAGACGGCCGCGAAGTGGATCCTCCAGTTCGGCGACCTCGACGGCATCGTCGCCGGCATCGACCAGGTCAAGGGCAAGGCCGGTGAGGCCCTGCGCGAGCACCTCGACCAGGTGCTGCGCAACCGCCGGCTCAACCAGCTCGTCAAGGACGCCCCGGTCGGAGTCACCATCGCCGACCTCGCCCGCGCCCAGTGGAACCGCGACGAGGTCCACACCGTCTTCGACCGGCTCGAGTTCCGCGTCCTCCGGGACCGGCTCTTCGCGACCGTCGATGCGGCCGAGCCCGAGGCCGACGAGGGCTTCGACATCGACGGCTCCATGCTCGCGAGCGCAGACGTTCCGGCCTGGATTGCCGAGCACCTGGCCACCGACGAGCGCGCCGGCGTGGCCGTCACGGGCACGTGGGCACGGGGCACCGGTGACGCGGTCGCCCTGGCCATTGCCGCACCGGACGATGCTGCGGCGTGGATCGACCTGACCACCCTCGACCCCAGCGGCGAGGAGGCGCTCGGGGCCTGGTTGGAGGACGAGAAGCGGCCCAAGGCGATGCACGACGCCAAGGGCCCGATCGAGGCGCTCGCGGCGCGTGGCTGGAGTCTGCGTGGGCTCACCAGCGACACCCAGCTCGCCGCCTACCTCGTCAAGCCCGACCAGCGCACCTACCACCTCGACGACCTCGTGCTGCGCAACCTCAGGCGCGAGCTGAGCGCGACCACGGATCCGCACGGGCAGGGCATGCTCGACTTCACCGGCGACGCCGACGAGAAGGCCGCGACCCTGGAGATGGTCCGCGCCACCGCGGTGCGTGACCTGGCAACAGTCCTCGACGAGCAGGTCGCCGCCACCGGCGGTGCCGAGCTGCTCGCCGAGGTCGAGCTGCCGCTCATCGACGTGCTCGCGAGGATGGAGCGCACGGGGATCGCGGTGGACGTCGCCGGGCTGGACACCCTCGAGCAGGCGTTCGCAGCCAAGGTCGCCGCGGCTCAGCAGGACTGCTGGGACGCGATCGGGGGCGACCAGATCAACCTCGGCTCGCCCAAGCAGCTGCAGGTCGTCCTCTTCGAGACCCTGGGCATGCCGAAGACGAAGAAGACGAAGACCGGCTACACGACCGACGCCGACGCCCTCGCCGAGCTCTACGCCAAGACGGAGCACCCCTTCCTCGAAGCCCTGCTGCGGCACCGCGACGCGGCAAGGCTGCGGGTCACCGTCGAGGGACTCCAGAAGTCGGTCAGCGACGACGGCCGGATCCACACGACCTACCTGCAGACCATCGCCGCCACCGGCCGGCTCTCGTCGACCGAGCCGAACCTCCAGAACGTGCCGATCCGGACGGAGGAGGGCCGCCGGATCCGCGAGCTGTTCGTCGTCGGTGAGGGCTTCGAGTCGCTCATGTCGGCCGACTACTCCCAGATCGAGATGCGGGTGATGGCGCACCTGTCCGGGGACGCCGGACTCATCGAGGCCTTCCGGTCGGGCGAGGACCTGCACCGCTTCGTCGGGTCGCAGGTCTTCGGGGTCGAGCCGTCCGAGGTGACCGCGGAGATGCGCTCGAAGGTCAAGGCGATGTCCTACGGCCTCGCCTACGGCCTGTCGGCGTACGGCCTGTCCAAGCAGCTGACGATCAGCACCGAGGAGGCCAAGGGCCTCATGGACGGGTACTTCGCGCGGTTCGGGGGAGTGCGCGCCTACCTCGACGAGGTGGTCGCCGAGGCACGAGGCACCGGCTTCACCGCGACGATGTTCGGCCGCCGTCGGTACCTCCCGGACCTCACGTCGGACAACCGGCAGCGGCGGGAGATGGCCGAGCGGATGGCCCTCAACGCACCGATCCAGGGATCGGCCGCCGACATCATGAAGGTCGCCATGATCGGAGTCGACCGGGCCCTGACCGAGGCCGGCGCGAGGTCGCGCATCCTGCTGCAGGTGCACGACGAGCTCGTCCTCGAGGTCGCCCCCGGCGAGGAGGCCGACGTGGAGCGGATCGTGCGCGAGCGCATGGGCGGCGCGGTCGAGATGGACGTGCCGCTCGACGTCAACATCGGGGTCGGCCGCTCCTGGCACGACGCGGCGCACTGAGCTGGGGGGCGCCGTCCCTGTCGGGAGTGCCGGGAGTGCCCGGAGTGTCCGGCATGTCCGGCGCTTCCGGCGTGTCGGGTGCTCCGCGGAGGGTCTCCCGTTCGATGGCCAAGCCGGCCAGGACGAGCACCACTGCGCAGGCCAGCAGGATCGTGACGATGTCGACTGTGGTGCGACCGGCCAGCGAGACCCAGGCGACCGCGAGGCCGCTCACCAGCCACATGGCCAGACCCATGCGCACCGTTGCGGCCGCAACCCCGGCATACGCGAGGATCTGGACGAGTGACAGCGCCACACCGAAGGCGGTGAACCGCCAGAGGTCGGGGGCGATGACCGTGAACTGCGGCCCACCGACGACCTGGAGCAGGGGCTCTCCCAGGACGACCGTCATCGCGACCCCCGCTGCGCCGAGCCCACTGACGAGGGCCAGTGCCCGGAGGAGGGCGGCCCTGCGTCGCGGGGCATCGACCATCGCCGGGTAGAAGAGGGTGGCGAGAAAGCTCATCCCCCAGAAGGCGGCCTTCTCGAAGAGGGCTCCCACCGTGTACTGGCCGGACTCGGCGGGCGACAGGTGGTGCCGGGCCAGCAGCACGTCGACGCTGGCGAGGAAGAGGAGTCCCGAGGTGGGGACGACGGCGGCTGCGACGAGCCGCACCAGGCGCCCCGTTCCCCCTCGTGGGCGGGGCCTCGTCGAGGGCGAGCCATCTGATGGTGTCGTCCTGCGAGGCGCACGTCGCACGAGCAGGGCGCCGAGGGCCGCCACGACTACGAGGGCCAGGCCGTAGAGCAGGATGACGGTGGCAACCGGGGTGATGCCGCCCATGTGCGTCCCAGCAAGGAACGCCGCAAGCACCTTGCCCAGACCGGCAAGGGTCAGGACCAGCGCCAGGGCCGCGAACCGTTCGCGACCCTGGAGCAGGCCTTGGGCACCGTGCAGCACGGTGAGGGGCACGAGGGCCGCCGCGAGAAGGACAACGGTGAGGACGGTGACCTCGAGCGTTGGCGCGAGCACCGGGGAGATGGCTGACACGACCAGGGCGAGCACCACGCCGAGGAGGAGGGAAGCCTCGAGCATCCGGCGCTCCAGCTCGCGGGAACGAGCCTCGTCGCCCCGACGTCTCGCCACGAGACGGGCAGCGACCAGCTGCATTCCGAGCGCGGGGACGCTGGCGATGACGCTGAGATTGACCATCGCTCCGACCCCCCCGAGATCGGCCGAGGTCAGCACCCGACTGAGGACGACGAAGAACAGGTAGCTGAGGGCGTTCGACGCAAGCGTGCCGACGAGCAGGGCCGCGCCGGACCTCGCGTAGCGATTCGCTGCGGGCGCGTCGTGGGCCATGCGTTGTGCCATAGTGCCGAGCATGATGCCAGCCCGCCGGCCCGTAGCGGCGGCGGGAGTCGTGGGGATTGCGGTATCAGCGCTCGTGACCTTGGTCATGGTGTGGCCGGCCCTCGGCGGCGGCTACCTGCTGTATCGCGACTTCATCACGGTCCCGGATCCCGTGCTGGACGCACGGACGTGGGGGTTCGACGACTCGGCACCTCGAGCAGTGCCGCTGAACGCCGTGATGGCGCTGCTCGACCCTCTCGTCCCGACCTGGCTGCAACAGAAGGCGATCCTCGTCGGGTCACTCTGGCTCGCCGGTGCGGGAGTGGCACTTCTGCTTCGGCGACGGGGGGTGCTGGTTGCCGCTCTGGGTGCCTTGATGGCCACGTGGTCACCGTTCGCCGCTGAGCGACTGCTCCTCGGTCAGGCACCGACCCTGCTCGCGTGGTCGGCGCTCCCGTGGCTGGTGCTCGCCAGTCAGGTCAGTCGGAGCCCGCGGGTCCGGGTGTTCGCCGTCACGTTCTCCGCCCTTCCCGCTGCCCTGACACCATCGGGGGGTGTGACAGCGGCGGCGGCAGCGGTCCTGCTCACTTGGCTGGCCCGACGGAGAGTGGCGGAGGTCCTGACGGTCGCTGCCCTCGGAGTGCTCTGGTGCCTGCCGTGGCTGGTGCCTGCCGTGGGCGGCCGGGCCGATGCCGGCGTGAGTCAGGGGGCTGCCGCGTTCCGGATCGAGGTGGACGGGCCGGCCGGGCTGCTCGACGTGCTCACGGGCGGTGGGGTGTGGGCTTCGGCCGCTCGTCTCGAGTCCCGTGAGACCCTGCTGACGCTGGGCGCGATGGTGCTCCTCCTCATGCTGGCCGGTCTCGGGCTGGCGCGGCCGGACACCCCACGGCGTGGTCTGCTGGCCCTGTCCTTGGTGGCCCCGCCAGCGGTCGCGGTGTTCCTCGCCAGCCCCGTAGGTCTGCCGGCCTTCACTGCGGCGCAGTCGGTCCCCGGCGTCGCGCTGTTCCGGGACACTCACCGCCTCCTGGCGGTCTCCGCCTTCGCGCTCGCGCTCCTCGTGCCGCTGGGCACCGCCCTGGTCGTAGCACGCGCTCGGGAGTTGCTCTCCCGTGCGTCTGGGGACCCGGGGGGCGGGCCGACGTTCAAGAGGGCCCAGGCCGCAGTTGCGGTGGGTCTGGCGTGCGTTGTTGCCGCCACGGCCATCCTGGCCGCCCCTGACATGCCGGCACGCCTGCACGCCGCCTACCGTCCGGTCGGCTTCCCACCTGACTGGCAACATGCCGTGGAGGCGGTCGGGGAGTCCGCCGCTCTCGTCCTGCCCTGGCAGCCACTGCGACAGGTCGCATGGAACGACAATCGCCCCTTTCTCGACCCGTTGCCGCTCGCTCTTCGGGGAGAGGTGGTCACGGCAGCTGACCTCACCGTGCAGCGACACGAGGAGACGTACCGGGTGGGAGCGTCCGATCCGGCAGCACGTGCAGAGTGGACGGAGGGTCGCGTGGACGTCACGGCACTGCGCGAGCTCGGCATCGACGTGGTGGTCGAGTGGCTGGGCACCCCCGGCCCGCTCCTGGATACCCAACAGCTGCGCTTGATCTTCAACGGCACGAGCCTGCGGGTGTGGTCCGTGACCTGACGGGTTCCTAACGGCCGGCCGTCGCTGCTTGCCTTCTCACCCGACGCCGCTACGATACTCACGAGTAAGTCGCGTCATGGTGGCGTGCTGAGAGGAATTTCAGTGTCGAATCAGCCCCTACGAGGTCGCCTGTCTGCTTTCCTCATCGCCGCTGTGGCCCTGTTCGCCGGCGCCGGCATTGCAGCAGCGGCGATCAGCGCGGTGGTGTCGTCGAGCGCGCCGGATGACAGCGTTGCGGTCGAGACCGGCCCAGCCGAGCTCGTTGGTCCCGAGCGGCTCATCAACTACGGCGGCTGACGCGCCGCACCCTGAGACACCGCACACGTGCGCATAGCCTTTCTCAACTGGCGCGATCTCAGCCATCCCGAAGGGGGTGGGGCAGAGCGCTACGCGCAGACCATCTGTGCAGGACTGGCGAGTCGGGGCCATGACGTCGTCTTCTTCTGCGCGGCCCACGATGGCGCACCCGCGCTCGATCACGTCGACGGTTACCGGATCGTTCGCGCAGGGGGCAGAGTGGGGGTCTATCCCTCGAGCCTCGTGGCGCTACGCCGGGAGGCCTTCCGCGCCGGACGTTTCGACGTCATCATCGACACGCAGAACGGCGTGCCCTTCTGGGTCCCACTCGTGTCCAGGACGCCGGCCATCTCGCTGGTCCACCACGTGCACCGCGAGCAGTGGCCGGTCGTCTTCGGGCCCGTCATGTCCAGGATCGGGTGGTGGCTCGAGTCTCGAGTGGCCCCGCTCGTCTATCGCCGTGTTCATTGCGTCACCGTCTCGGATCGGAGTCGGGAGGAGCTCGTCGAACTGGGCCGCGACCCTGAGCGGATGCAGGTCATCCACAACGGTGCCGACCGGCCCCTCGAGAGCCGCGTGCCCAGGTCAGAGCACCCGACGATCGTCGTACTCGGCCGCCTCGTGCCCCACAAGCGCGTCGAGCTCGCGATCGACGTCCTCGCGAGATTGCGCTCGGCCCACCCGGATCTCGAGCTGCGCATCATCGGCGACGGGTGGTGGCGGCACGAGATCGAGCGGCATGCTGCGGCTGTCGGAGTGGCCGACCGCGTGCACCTGCTGGGTTATGTGGACGAGGCGACGAAGCATCGGGAGCTCTCGCGAGCCTGGTTGGCGCTGGCCCCGAGCGCCAAGGAGGGGTGGGGGCTCAACGTGGTCGAGGCCGCCTCCCACGGCGTGCCGACCATCGCTCACCACGGAGCAGGCGGCCTGTCCGAGTCGATCGTCGACGGTGTGACGGGCGTCCTCGTCAGGGACGTCGCAGAGATGGCTCGCGTGGCGGACCGGTTGCTCACGGAGCAGGCCGAGCGGGAGGGGCTCGGCCGCCGCGCCAAGGCTCTGTCGGGCCGGTACTCCTGGATGGCGGCGGTGGACGAGTGGGAGCGCCTCTTGGAGGAGCACGCGCTGGGCGTCAGCGACCTCCAGCGTGTCGACGAGGAGGAGGCCACGGCGTGACCGAGCACCTGCTCGCACCAGCAGGCTCACTTCGGCGCTCGGTCCAGCTGTTCCAGGCCTTTCGCGTCGAGCAGAGCGATCCCGACTTCTTCTACTCCATGCTGGCCGAGGACTCGCTTCGTGAGCTCGGTCGGTGGATGAACCTCGACGGCGCCACCGTGGTCGACGTCGGCGGCGGACCTGGATACTTCGCCGATGCCTTCGCTGCCGCAGGGGCGCGCTACGCGGGACTGGATCCTGATGTCGGTGAACTCACCGCGCGGGGGGGAGTGCAGGTCAACACCGTGCGTGCCTCCGGTCTCGAGCTGCCGCTAGCGACGGGCTCGGTTGACCTCGCCTACTCGAGCAATGTCCTCGAGCACGTGCCTGCACCGGAGACGATGGCTGAGGAGATGGTGCGCGTCACCCGACCGGGAGGGACCGTCGTCCTCTCCTGGACCCCGTGGCTCTCGCCCTGGGGCGGGCACGAGACCTCCCCCTGGCACTACCTCGGTGGCCGCCGCGCCGCCGACCGCTACGCCAGGACCCACGGCCACCGACCGAAGAACGACTTCGGCCGGACCCTCTTCGCGTGCTCCGTCGGGCGGATGCTCGCCTGGGTGCGCCAGGCTCGTGCGGAGGGCAGGGTCGAGGTCGTCGAGGTCCTGCCGCGATACCACCCGCGCTGGGCCACGTGGGTCGTTCGGGTGCCCGCACTGCGCGAGGTCGTATCGTGGAATGCCGTCATCGTCCTGCGGAAGCCATGAGCGGTGACCTGGCGGACACGCACACCCCGGGGGCGACAGGGCGGGTGGCAGGCGGGGCGCTCGTGTGGCGACTCCGACTGCTTGCCGCCGTCGTTGCCTTCGCTGCGCTCGCATTTCGCCAGTCCACCGGGCTTGTCGTGCCGGACACCAAGGTGGACCTCACGGCCGACCCAGCGGGATTCCTGGCCCGGGCCTTGCATCTGTGGGATCCGCAGGGGGCCTTCGGGCAACTGCAGAACCAGGCCTACGGATACCTCTTCCCCGTAGGCCCGTTCCACCTTGCCTTGTCGTCGCTGGGCATGCCGGCGTGGGTCGTGCAGCGACTCTGGTGGACCGCCGTCTTCGCAGTCGCGCTGGTGGGAATGTGGTTGCTGACCAAGGCTTTCGGGGTCACCAGTCCTTGGGCGCGACTCATCAGCGCGATCGCCTTCGCCGCATCGCCCAGGCTGGTCGCCGAGGTGGCCGTCACCTCGGTCGAGGTGTGGCCGCTCGCGGTCGCCCCGTGGGTGCTCCTGCCGCTGCTGATCACCGACCGATCCATGGGCTGGCGGGCCAGCCGGTCCGCGCTGGCGTTCTTTGTGGTCGGAGCGGTGAATGCCGCAGCCACCTTGGCCACCCTGGTCCTGCCCGCGCTCTGGCTGTTGACGCGCCGGTGGAACTGGCCGCACGTACGGTTGAGCCTTGCCTGGGCCATCGGGATCGTTGCCGTGTCGATCTGGTGGATCATCCCGCTCGTCGTGCTGGGGCGATTCAGTCCGCCATTCCTCTCCTGGATAGAGAACGCCTCGGTCACGACCAGCACAGCGAGCGCGTTCGAGGCGATCCGCGGCACGTCTGCGTGGCTCGGCTTCCTCCGCACCGACACCGGGCCCTCATGGCCCGCTGCCTGGCTCCAGATCACGGTGCCGGCGATAGCGATCTCCACGGTCCTCGTGGTTGCCATCGGCCTGTTGGGGATGACAGGTGCTCGGGGCGCACGAGGCTACCTCGTCCTGGGCACCCTCGTGGGCCTGGCTCTCGTCACCTTCGGCCACACCGGCGGCTGGACCTGGCCGTGGGCGTCGTCGTCGCAGGCCCTGCTCGACGGGACTCTCGCGCCGTTCCGCAACACGCACAAGTTCGAGCTCGTCGTGCGGATCCCGATCATCGTCGGTGTCGGCTTCGCCCTGGAGCGGGCATTCATCGCGCTACGGAGGCGGTTCCGTCCTGCCCGGGCGCGGTCGAGAGCTCGGGCCTTGGCCGCGTTTGCGGTTGCGGGGGTGCTCGTGGCCTATGCCGCACCGGCCATCGCGGCCAACATGGCTCGGCCCGAGGGGTACCGCGCCATCCCGAACCACTGGGTCCAGGCAGCGGCCTGGCTCGATGCGCAGACGACACCGGGAAGTGTCCTGGTGACTCCATCAGCCAACTTCGCGGACTTCACCTGGGGCTCGACCAAGGACGATCCGCTGCAGGCCCTTGCGAGGAGGCCGTTCGTCGTCCGGGATGCCGTCCCCCTCGGGTCGGCCGGTGCGACACGGTTCCTTGACTCCGTCATGGATCGGCTGGCGTCGGGTCAGAGCGTGAAACGCCTTGAGAGCACCCTGTCGATGGCGGGTGTTGCCTTCGTGCTCGTGCGGCATGACATCCGCCTCGACGCTCAGGGTGACCAGCCCGGAGTCATTGCGAGGTCGCTCCAGGAGTCCGGCCTGGACCTCGTCGCATCGTTCGGCCCGATGAGCGGTGCCTACGGAGAATCCGCGTCCGTGACGGTGGACTACCGGACCCTGCTGCAGCGACCGTCCATCGAGATCTACGGCGTTGACCGCTCGGAGCGCCCGGGAGCACCCCGCGTGGTCCCTCTCGACGCGATGCCAGTCGTCACCGGTGGACCCGAGAACCTCCCTGCCGTGGTGGGCGCGATCGGCGCCGTCGACGTCCTGCGGGACGTCGACGTCCCTGGCGCCATCACCGATCAGCCGAGGGTCCTCACGGACGGGCTCCGTCGGAGAGAGGTGAACTTCGGCGAGCCGGCCCACAACACGTCGGGCCTTCTCGAGGCCAGTGATCCGGGCCGCTCCGGACGCGCCGTGATCGACTACGCCGTGCCGGGAAGCACATCCGTCCTCGAGTGGCGGGGAGTCAGGTCCGTCACCGCATCCTCCTCCGCCTCGGACGCGTATGCGACCCTTCGCATCGGTCCCGGCCACGGTCCCGCACAGGCACTCGACGGCGACTCTCGGACCCGTTGGGTCAGTGGTCGATTCGGCGAAGCAGTCGGGGAGTGGCTCCGGGTGGACTTCACCGGACCGACCTCGGTTGCCGGGACGAGGATCGTGCTGTCCGCGTCCTCGCCAGTCGGAGCACGACCGCAGACAGTGCTCGTCGAGACGGACCAGGGTGCCGTAGTGACCGCCGTCATCGCTGGACCAGGCGTGCGACTGCGGACGCCGCCCGGTGAGGCGTCCTGGTTGCGCATCACGCTGACGGACGTCGAGTCCGGCCGCCAGAACGGCTTCTCCATCGCGGAGGTCTCGGTCCCCGGGATCACTGCGACGCCTACCCTTGCCATCCCCGGGCGTCACCACCCTGACGTGGTCCTCCTCGAGGAGGGCAAACGAGGTCGTTCGGAGTGCCTCACCCTGGAGGGGACCGTCGCGTGCAGCCCGACTCTCGGGCTCGCGGCCGAGGAAACCGGATGGCGACGCAGCTGGACCGCGCTCAGCGCCGCCGAGTACTCCGTCCGGGGCGAGGTCCGCCCACTCGACGGGGACGCGGTGGAGAAGCTCCTGGAGCTGCCGAACGGGTGGACGGCGACGGCGTCCTCTCGTCTCGTCACCGCGCCGGCAGGCCGCCCCGACGCCGGAATCGACGGTGATCCGGCCACCGGCTGGGTCGCGAGTCCTGCTGACCCCAAACCGTGGTACGAGGTGTCGTTTCCCAAGCAGATCCGGGTCGCGGGTCTGCGGATCACGAAGAGCTTCGAGCTGCCTGCCTCCACCCCGGTCACGGTGTCGGTGACCTATGACGACGGCAGGACCCATACGGCCTCCGCCGACACATCCGGCTTCGTCACGCTGCCACCCAGGCGGACGTCGTCACTGCGTCTCAGTTTCGGCGACGTCCGTCTCATGGAGAACATCGACTCCACCACAGGGGCGCACTCCTTCGCGCCGGTGGGTTTCAGCTCGTTGGAGATCGTGGGGCAGCAGAGTGCCACCCTGTCCCCGTCTGCCTCGACCGGCGTGCCCTGCGGCTTCGGGCCGGACCTCGTCATCGCCGGCCGACGGTACGAGACCCTGGTGCGCGGGACCGTCGGCGACATCCTGTCCGGCAGCCCCCTCAGCTGGCAGGTGTGCCGTGGCGGCGGACTCGCGAGCACTCCGGCGGACCTCGTCGAAGTCGAGGCGAGCGCCAGTGCCGAGTTCGCGCCGTCAAGCCTGTCCATGCGGTCCCCGGGGCTCGCGCTGCCAGCGCGGACAGCGGTGGCTGCCACCGTCGAGCGCACCTCGCCATCGGTGCTCACCGCGTTCGTGGGGGAGCGAAGCGCCGATTCGGCGTTGGTGCTGCCCCAGAACTTCAACGCAGGATGGACCGCCACCACGAGCGAGGGGTCGCTGACTCCCGTGCGCGTCAACGGCTGGCAACAGGGGTTCCTCATGCCCGCCGGCCCGGAAATGCCGCTGGTTGTCGAGTTCGGGCCCAACCGGATCTACCAGTTCGGGCTCTACCTCGGGGGCCTGCTCGTCCTGGCAGTCCTGGCTGTCGTCGTCGTCACGTCGCGTCGGGCCACGGCTCCTTCGGCAGCGCAACCGGAGGCGCTCTGGGCCGCCTCACCCGTGGTGGGCACCGTGATCGCGGTCCTGGCGGGTGGCCCACCCGCGCTCGCGGCCGGCGTGGTCGCCATCGTCGTCGCACGCCGCTGGGGGCAGGCTGCCTGGCTCGGAGCCATCGCCCTCCTGATGGCAGGCCTCGTGACCGTGCTCTGGCCCTTCCCGGAACACCGAACGAGCCTTGACTCCCCGGTCGTTCAGGCGTTGGTCTGGACGTCAATCCTCGCCGTGCTGTGGTCACGCCCTCTACGACGCCTGACCCGCACCGAACGCATGATGGGCCGCTCGACGAAGCGGTAGCTCAGCCAAGCGACCACGAGTGTTGCTGCGAGGGTCACAGCCCAGCGGGCCATGAAGCGTCCCGTGAACGGTTCGAAGCCGGGTGCCTCGCCGAGGAGCTCGAGGATGACGACGTGGTAGGCGAAGACGCCGTAGGAGATGTGCCCGAGCCAGACGCCCACACGCCCGGTGAGCGGCGCGAGGGCAGCGGGCTCCCGCGCGGGGGGAATGGCCATCACCGTCGGCGCGACTGCGAGGAGCCCGATGACGCTGTAGAGCAGGCTCTTGGTGGCCGCTTGGCCGGGTGTCGGCTCGGACAGGTCAAGGGGACCCGCCACCGCGGAGGTCGACAGCAGGAACACCGCCGCCAAGAGGGACCAGACCGTCCCCGGGAACCGCGCGAGCTCGTCGAACCGGGACGCCGGAAGGGTGCCGGTGGTCCGGCCGGCATGCCAGCTCGCCAGGCCGATACCGATCGCGAACCAGCCGACATAGCCAGGAAGCCAGAGGCGAGCTGCAGAGTGGCCGAGGACGGTGGCGGAGGCCATCCAGGCGGCTCCCAGTGCTGGCACCGCAGCACAGGCGAGGATGACCCGCCGGCACCACTGTGCGTCCCCCCGGCCTCGCGCCGCGAGCGAGGCGATGAGCGGGAGGAGGAGGTAGAACGCCACCTCGGTGGCGAGGCTCCAGAACTGCGTCAGGCCGGGCGTCAGGGGCGTGTCCAGGTAGATCTGCGTCAGCGTCGCGTGCGCGATGTAGTCGCCGGCCGTCGAGCCGGCGCCTGGGATGAGCAACGCCGCTGCGGCCACGGCGATCCACAGCGGGGGAAGGATGCGTGCTGCCCGCCGCAGGTAGTAGCGCAGCGCACCGGGTCGGCTGCGGCCCTCGAGGTGGGCCATGGCATGGGGTCGGAACAGCAGGAAGCCGGAGACGACGAAGAAGAGAGCGACACCTGCGTCGAGACGGGACAGGATCCCGGCGAAGGGGCCGCGCA
>NZ_JAJJPG010000064.1:0-20842 GCF_032907665.1 Intrasporangium sp. | reverse complement strand
GGCCCCCTTCCGTCGAGTGGCCCCAAACGCAGACCCGGCTGCGGCGTTTGGGGCCACTCGACCTTGGCGGGCCGAGCGTTTGGGGCCACTCGACCTTGGCGGGCCGAGCGCTTGAGGGCTCAGACGCGCCCGACTCCGGTACCGCGTCGGGCACGTCGTCGCCCGAGCAGCCAGGTGGCCGTGCCCACGAGGATGAGGCCGACGATGGCCGCAATGCCGTACCAGGAGCCGGCCGTCGCTGCGATCCAGGCCTCGACGACCGCCAGGCCGACGGTCGCGTAGATGACAGCCCAGGCCATCGACCCGACCACGGCCGCAGGCAGGTAGTAGCGCATCGGCATCCGGAGCGCCCCCGCCGTGAGGTGGATCGTCGTCTGGATCCCGATCGTGAGGTACGACAGCGTGACCGCGACGGGGCCGAGGCGCCGGATCAGGGCCTCGGCGCGCGCTCGGCTCTCGGGCTCGGGCCGTGGCCGATGCCGGCGCCAGCCGGCCATCGCTCCGCGGCCGAGCCAGTAGGTCGCGTTGGAGCGGGCCATGACGATGACCCACAGCGCGACGAACGCCTGCCAGAAGGGCAGCGTCGCCAGCGTGTCGAGCATGCTCTCACCCTAGGCGGCGCGGGAGAGGCCCCGATCAGGTCGCGCCGAAGGTCACCTCCGCAGTGGGGACGGTGTCGCCCTTCCGCCCGGGGGCCGCGGCCTCCGTCCAGTACCAGTTCGTGTGGGCGATGACCTGCTCCGGACCGACCGGAATGCCCCACTGGCGGAGGTCCTCGGTGGTGTGGGCGTCCGCGACCAGCGTCGCGTCGTAGCCGCGGACGAGCGCTCCGTGCAACGTCGCCCGCACGCACGCATCCGTCTGGGCCCCGGTGACGACGACCCGCCCGACCCCTCGCGCCGACAGCACCGACTCGAGCTCGGTGCCCTCGAACGAGTCGCCGTAGTGCTTCGGGACCAGCGGCTCGTCGTCGTTGCGCCGGAGCTCAGGGACGTACTGCCAGGCCTCGCTGCCCTCGGGCATGCCCTCGTCGGAGTGCTGCACCCACACCACGGGAACTCCCTCGCTGCGGGCCCTCTCGATCAAGGTGTTGATGTTGGCGATGACGCCGTCGCGGTTGTAGGCCTCCGCGGTGTTGCCCTGCTGCACGTCGATGACGAGCAACGCGCTGTGGGGTCGATTGTCCAGACTCGTCATGGAGGGTCTCCCATCTCGTTTCGGGGCCCTACCGACGGTATGCCCGACCACCGACAGCCCGCCAGAGGCAACGGCAGTCCGACACGGAGTGGGATGCTGGCCCTGCCATGAATGACTCTCGTGACCGCGCCATCACCTCGACCTCGAACCCCCGGCTCAAGGCGCTGGTGGCCCTGCGGCGACGCCGCACCAGGGAGGAGACCGGGCAGACGCTCGTCGAGGGCCACGAGGAGATCCGGCTCGCTCTCGAGGCCGGGGTCACGCCCCGGACCCTCTTCGTGTCCGAGGAGCTCTTCAGCCCGTCGGGGCGCGCGGGGTCCCAGGACATCGGCACCCAGCCCGAGCTCGTGGAACGACTCCGAGCGGCGGGGGTGGAGGTCGTCCGACTCAGCCCAGCGGCATACGGGAAGGCCTCCTACCGCGAGGGACCCGACGGCCTCCTCGCCGTCGTCGAGAGCGTCGGTATGCCGCTGAGCTCGCTCCGCGTCGACCGTGCCCGATGGCTCGGGCTCGTTGCCCAAGGGGTCGAGAAGCCGGGCAACCTCGGCGCGATGCTGCGCACGGCCGACGCCGCCGGCGTCGACGCGGTCGTCGCCGCCGACCCGGTGACCGACTGGGGCAACCCCAACGTGGTGCGCGCGAGCAAGGGCACGGTCTTCGCCCTGCCGGTGGCCGGCGCGACGACGGCAGCGGCCGTGGACTGGCTGCGCGCCAACGAGGTCACCCTCGTCGTGACGACGCCGGAGACCGATGTGCTGCACACCGACGTCGACTACACCGGTCGCGTCGCGATCGCCGTCGGCTCGGAGAAGCACGGCGCCGACGGCGCCCTTCTCGCAGCCGCAGACCACCGCGTGCGCATCCCGATGAAGGGGCGGGCGAACAGCCTCAACGTCTCGGTCGCAGCTGCCGTCGTCCTCTACGAGGCAGTGCGACAGCGGAGCTGACGCGCCCGCACCGGCGGGCGCATGCGATCGGGGGGTGGTCAAGAGCACCCTTCCGGGTGTGTCACGATTGACGGTATGCGAGTTGACCACGTCTCCTATGCGGCAGAGCACGACGGCCTCCAGGCAACGGCTGAGAGGCTCTCGAAGCTCATCGGTGTGGAGCCCGTCGACGGCGGGGTGCACCCACGTTTCGGGACGCGCAACGTCATCCTTCCGCTCGCAGACCGCAACTACGTCGAGGTCGTCGAGGTGCTGGACCACCCGGCGTCCGACAAGGCACCGTTCGGCCAGGCGGTCCGCGCCCGCTCGGAGGCCGGCGGCGGGTGGCTCGGCTGGGTCGTCGCCGTGGACGACCTGAGCGCCGCCGAGAAGCGCCTCGGGCGCGAGGCGGTCGACGGAAACCGGCACCGGCCCGACGGCACGGAGCTGCGCTGGAAGCAGATCGGCATCAAGGGACTCATCGCCGACCCGCAGGTTCCGTACTTCATCCAATGGGAGGACCCCTCGGTCCACCCGGCCAACGGAGCGACCGCGCAGGTGCACATCGGTGAGCTGCAGATCGCCGGCGACCCGGCCCGAGTCCGCGAGTGGCTCGGCCCGGACCAGACCTTCAACAAGGGCGAGATCCACTTCACCTTCGTCGCACCGCACGGCACGCCCGGACTGCTCTCGGTGACCTTCCGGACGCCGGATGGCCCCGTCACGATCTGACGGCCCCACCGTTCCCGATCGAGTGCGCGCGATCGCGCGGCGCCCGTCGAGTGATGGGTCAGCGGAACTCGTAGTCCGTGCCCGGTAGCCGGCCGAGGGCGGTCGCCGGCAGGTCGGTAGCCGTGACCCGGCCCTCCTGCTGCGGCCGCACTGGAGAGTGCACACCGAGGTAGCGCTCCACCGCGTCGTGCAGCGTGAACGACAGGTCCTCGCGGTCGCGAACTCCCTTGATCCGGCACAGCACGTCCGGCGGGTCACCGGTCCGCTCGCAGGCCACGAACGTGTAGTCCCGGTCGGGGTCAACCTCGTCCCCGCCGATCGTGAGGCTGTTGACGCGCCGGCCCATCGGGGCGCCAGCGGTGACGTCGACCTCCATCCCCTTCATCCGGACCAGCCACCCGCCGAAGCGCTGCAGCGGGTCGTCGGCGAACACGTTGTCGAGCTCCTTCTCCATCCACTCCCGCACCAGCGCTCCGGGGACGGTCGCAACGCGGGCGCCGGCGTTGACCGGCAGCATGCTCCAGAGGTACTCACGCGTGACATCGGCCGTACCGCCCGGACCGGGCAGCAGGGGCGGGCAGAAGCGGAAGCCATTCGACAGCGCCACGTCGAGGGTCCGACCGGTCCGGCCCAGCTCCTCGGCGGTCGCTTCGAAGAGCGCGTCGGTGACCAGGTTGTCCATCGGTGTCTCCAGGACGTAGTACCGCAGGAGCGGCGTTGCCGTCGTCCCGAGGACCTGGGAGAGTTCCGTCCGGTAGGGCGCCTGCACCTCGTCGACGACCGCCCGCATCGAGCGATCCTCGTCGTACTCGGCCTCCGCGACCTCCATCAGGTCGTAGGTCGCCTCCCTGATCCGCCCCTTCTCGATGACGAGGTCGAGCCGGCCCACGAACGACCCGAAGGCGCCGGGCTCGGTCACGGCGGCATATGTCCCCTCGATGGGCGTGCGGATCCGCTCGTGCGTGTCGGCGCCGAGGATGTAGTCGACGCCCTGCATGAAGTCGCGGCCGGCCAGGTCGACCTGTCGGGCGAGGCCCAGGTGGGTGATCGCGAGGACGACGTCGCACGCGCGGTCCTCGCGGAGGTGCCGGACCCACCGGGCGGCGCTCTCCTCCGGACGGGTGAACGTGATGCCCTCGCTGTAGGTCGGATCCTGTCGGATCGGGACCATCGGGTCGTTGTAGCCGAGGAAACCGACGCGGATGCCGTTGACGTCCTGGACGTGGACGGGTTCGAAGAGGTGGTCGCCGGGGGCGTCCCCGCGGTCGTGGTGCATGTTCGAGCAGACGATCGGGGCGTCGTAGTCGCTCATCACCTCCAGCAGCTGCTGCTTGCCGTAGACGACCTCCCAGTTGCCAGGAAGGATCGCGTCGTACCTCAGGTGGCGCATCACCGGGCCCATCGCCTTGCCCTTGCTGAGGGCGACCCAGCCGCTCCCCTGGAAGCAGTCACCTCCGTCGACGAGGATCGTGCCTGCCGGGTTCTCCCGGCGCACCTGGTCGACGAGCGTCTGGATGCGGGCCAGCCCTCCGGTGCGACGGAACGTCGGCCCGCCGTCCTCCCAGAAGAACTCGTCGTGGGTGTCGAGCTGGCCGTGGATGTCTGCGGTCTCGAGGATCGTGAGGTGCCGGGCTCGGCCGTTGCGGACCGCCCGGCTCCGCGCGGGGGCTGATGTGGAAGCGCCCGAGGCCGAGGCCACGGCCGCTGCCCCGGGCATCACTGCGCCGGCTGCCGGCGAGGGCCGGGTCATCACGGCCCCGCCGCTGGTGTCGTGCTGTGCCGTGATGGGGCCGGGGACCGCGAGAGGTGCACCGAGTTCGCGACGACGGCCAGCGAGGCGACGGCCATCGCGGCACCTGCGGCCGCCGGGGGCAGCAGCCCGAGCGCCGCGAGGGGGATCGCCACGACGTGGTAGCCCGTGGCCCACCAGAAGTTCTGCCTCAGGACGGTCCCGACCCGTCTCGTCAGCTCGATCGCGTCCGCTGCGGCATCGAGCTCGGTCCGCAGCAGGACGACGTCGGCCGAGTGCAGGGGTGCGGCGGCGCTCCGCGCCCGGACCAGGGCGAGGTCTGCCTGGTGGAGCGCGGGCTCGTCCTCGCCGTCCTCCCCGAGCCGTGCCACGACGCGACCCTGTCGTTGCAGGGCGGTCACCACGGCCACTCGGTCCGAGGCGCGCACCTCCGGGCGCACCTTGCCGGGGTCGATGCCGACCTCCTCGGCGACGTCGTGGGCGGACGCCTCCGCATCGCCAGTCAACAGGTAGGGCGTGACGCCGACCCGCGCCAGGCGCGCGATCGCTCCCTTCGACGAGCCGCGCACCGGGTCCTGCACCGTGAGGGCCGCGCGAGCTCGCCCCTCCCATCCGACATAGACCGTCGTCCCCGAGTGCGTGCGGGCATGCTCGAGCAGGACGTCGTCGACCTGCTCGAAGAGGGCCGCCTTGCCGACGGTGACCTCGGTGTCCTTGATCCGTGCCGCGGCGCCCTCGCCCGGGTTGGCCTCGAAGTCACGAATGCGTGGCAGCTCGATCCGTGCGAGCTGCGCGCCCGCGACGATGGCTTGGGCGATCGGGTGGTCGCTGCCCTGCTCGACAGCCGCGGCGGCAGTGAGGGCGGCCTTCTTCGAGAGCCGGCCGACCACGGCGATGCTCTCGAGCTCGAGCTCGCCAGTCGTGACCGTCCCGCTCTTGTCGAGCAGGATCGTCTCGACGCGTCGGGCGGTGTCGAGCACTTCCGGCCCGCGAACGAGGATGCCGAGCCTCGCCGCGCGCCCGGCACCTGCGAGCACCGCGGTGGGAGCCGCGAGCAACAGGGCGGTGGGGCTCGCAGCGACGAGCACTGCGACCGCTGCGTCCACCACCTCTGCGCCGGAGTGGCCCGACCAGAGGCGCATGGCGGCGGCTGCTCCCGCGACGGCGAGGACCCCGGGGATCAGCCAGGTCGCGATGCGCTCGGCCAGGCGCTGGAACGGTGCTCGCCCGGAACCTGTCGACGCGAGCAGGGCCCGGGCGTGGGCGAGCAGAGTCTGCGAGCCGACGTGGTGGGCCTCGACGACGAGGCGACCGGTCCGATTCGTCGAACCGCTGAGGACGCGGTCACCGACCGTGACCTCCTCGGTCCCGGAGCCGGTCACATGGCCAGGGTCGACGGTGCTCGAGCCGTCGAGGACCACACCGTCGGCAGCGACGGTCTCGCCGGGCCGAACGATGAACTGGTCGCCGACGACAAGATCCTGGACGGGTGCGCGGACCTCGCTCGTCGTTCGCGTCCGAGGGTCGATGCGCAGGAGCGAGACGTCGTCGGTCCCCAGCGTGGCGAGGCGCGTCTCGTCCTGCCGCAGGCGGTCCCGCGCGACGCCTTCGACGAACCTGACGGTGAGAAGAGACATCGTCACGGCAGCTGCGGCGGCGAAGCGCAGGGGCGCCGCCCCGGTGACCAGGTTGAGGAGCGAGTGGAGGGAGGCGACGACAACGCCGAGGAGGACGAGCGACTCCGTGGTCGCCGACAGCCGTCTCGCCGCGCGGGCGGCAGACCGGTGGAACGGCCAGGCGCACCAGGTCACGACGGGGATGGCGAGGACCAGCTGGCCCCACCGTCCGACGGCCGAGTCGGGAGAGGCGATGGCGAGGACGACCACGGCGACCGTCAGGGCAGCGGCAACGAGGAGCCGGGTCCGGAGTGCCCGCGGCGGCGTCGAGTCCGGCAGGAGTCTCTGGTCGGCCTCAGGTGACCCGGGCTCGCCTGGGCTCGGCCAGGCTGACGGGTCCGGGCCGGGTTGGTCGCGCGATGGGCGGGTTCGCGAAGAGCGCGGGGACGTGCGACTCCTCGAGCCGTCGCCGGCCCGGTCGCGGAGCTTGCTGAGGAGGTCACCTGCGCCCGGTCGGCCGAGGTCGCCCTCGCGGTGCGGACTCATCCGCTCGCTCCCGGGGGCCCCGCGTCGTCCGTCGCTTCGAGGAACGATCGGGCGAGGCGCGTGGGCGCTCGGACCAGCCATGCGTCGGTGATGACTTCGCGCAGCTCGTCGACCGTGATGCGCGGGAGGTCACGCTCGAGCAGGAGGACGGCGTTGTAGCCGTTCCAGTGAGGGGTGGTGAACCACGGCGAGCTGGGGTCGCCGACCAGGGACTCCTTGTCCTCGGCTGTGCAGTGAAACGCGATGACGTCGTCGTAGAGCTCGCCCGTGACCGGGTCGTGGGCGTCCTTGCGGGGGCCGCGGAAGAAGACGAACGTCTTGCCACCGACCTGGTATGCCGCTCGGCTGGGTGAGGTCGGGTCCGCCGGGTCCCGCTGCACGTCGGGGAGGGATGCAGCAATGGCGTGGACGTCGTGAACCCTTGCCCTTCGTGCGCGCGCCATGCCTTCCGACGGTAGCCCGATCGGGGGCCCTCCGCCATGACCCCACCCCGCGCGGCGCCCGCCGGCGTGGCGACGGGGCCGAGCGGCATACGGCGGATGTGGTGGGCCCGCCGACGAGCGGCGGGCCCACGCGCACGCAGTCGGTCAGGCATGCAGTCCGTCAGGCATGCAGTCAGTGGCTGGATGCCGCTTCGGCCGCTTGGGACTCAGCGGCTGCGCCGCCGATGGGTGCAGTGCGGATGAGTCGTGCGACAGCGAGGCCACCGAGCACGGCCACGACGGCGGCACCGACGAAGGCGGCGGAGAACCCGTCGGTGAGCGCCTCCGGCGCAGGCACGCCGTCGGCCCCTGGCGTGGCGCCCGCCGTCGCGGCTGCCGCGATCGCGGTCATGACGGCCAGCCCCAGCGCCGAACCGAGCTGGTAGCTCGTGTTGACGAGGCCGGAGGCGAGTCCGCCCTCTTCAGGCCGTGCGGACGAGATGGCCAGGCCGAGCGTGGGGATGAAGGCGAGTGACATTCCGAGCGCGGCCACCAGCGAGGCAGGCAGCACGTCGACCGCGTAGGACCCGTCGGGCCGGACGGCCGCGAGCCACGCCATTCCCGCGGCGAGCAGGAGCAGTCCGGTCACGGCGGTCCGCTTGGGGCCCAGCCTGCCCATGAGCCGGGGAGCGAGGACGACCATGCCGATCATGATCAGTGCCGTCATCGGCAACAGCGCGGACCCGCTCGGGAAGGCGGAGAAGCCGAGCACCTGCTGCAGGTAGAGGTTGAGGAAGAACCACATGGGGATCCAGGCGCCCCCGAGCAGGAACTGGGCGATGTTGGCCCCGGCGAGGTTCGGCGTGCGCAGGATCTCGAGACGGACGAGCGGCTCGCGCCGGCGACGTTGGACCGCGACGAACCCGGAGAGGAGGGCGGCCGCGACGACGAGCAGGGCCCAGGTGCGGGCTGCTCCCCAGCCCACCTCGGGGGCCTCGACGATCGCGAAGACCGCGGTGGCGAGCCCAGCGGTTGCAAGCCCCGCGCCGAGCACGTCGACCCGACGCGAGCCGTTCGCGAGCGCACCGGCCGGCATGAGCCGCGGGGTGAGACCGAGGATGACGAGGGCCACCGGGATGTTGACGTAGAAGACCCACGGCCAGCTCGCGTACTCGGTGATGACCCCGCCGAGGAAGACGCCTGCGGTGCCGCCCGCCGGGGCCGCGGCGCCGTAGAGTGCGAAGGCCTTGGGCAGCTCGGAGGGGCGCGAGCCGAAGAGGGTCATCAGCAGCGTGAGGGCGGAGGGCGCGATGAGCGCCGAGCCGGCACCCTGCACGGCGCGTCCGAGGAGCTCCACGGGGACGGAGCTCGCCGCCCCGGCGAGAACAGAGCCGATGATGAGGACGACCCATCCGGCGCTGAAGATGCGGCGGGCGCCGAAGAGGTCCGAGAGTCGGCCGCCGAGGAGGAGCAGCCCACCCAGGGCGATGACGTAGGCGTTGAAGACCCAGCTGAGGTTGCCCTGGTCGAAGCCGAGGTCCGACTGCATCCGGGGGAGGGCGACGCCGATGATCGAGGTGTCCATGATGACCATGAACTGGGCCGCGGCGATGACCGCGAGCCCTGCCCATCGACGACCGGCGACGTCGTGCGTTGCTGCAGACATGGCGGTGTTCCGTTTCTGGTGAGAGTGCCCGGCCCGGTCGGCCAGGCGGACTCTCCATTAATACCGTACCCCCCTAGGGTATTCCCAGAACAAGATGAAACTTCTTCGTCACTGCGCTCAGTCGCGCGCTGTCGGTGGTGTCGGGTCCTCGACTGCCGGTGGGGCAGTCCGGATCATCTCGTCGACGAGAGCCGCTCCGACGTCGACCGGCTGACCATGCGCGGGCAGGTGATGCACGCTGATGTTGGCCTTGGTGTTCGCCTCCAGGACCACCGCTCCCTCGACCGAGTGCAGACTCTGCACGAGGAGGTCGATTCCCGCCACCGCGAGGCCGGGGATCGCCGCCGCCGCCCGGACCGCGATGTCCTTCAGCCCCTCGCTGAGGATGGTCGTCACGTCGACGTTCTCGCCGCCCTGGTGCAGGTTGGCCGTCTCGTTGAGGACGGTGACGCTGTCAGCGGCTGGGATCGAGGACATCGTCATCCCCAGACGCCCGAGCCGGGCCTGGTCCACGACGATCTCCATGCGCCGCAGATAGGCATTGCGCGCCCTGAGGGCGGACTTCTCCTCCACCAGCTCGGCGATACTCCGTCGGCCGTCGCCCACGACGTACGCGGGAAGGCGAGTGGCCGCTGCCACGACTCGCCCCGCGACCACGTAGGCGCGCACGTCGATGCCCACGACATGCTCCTCGACGAGGATCGAGGCGCTGGGGAGCAGGTGCTCGGAAGCACGGGCCCAGGCGTCGTGGAGCTCCTCGACGGTCTGCACGCCGCAGGTCACGCCCTGGCCGCCGGCCCCGCGGCTGGGTTTGACCACCACAGGGACGGCGACGGAGTCGACGTACTCGAGGCCGAGGTCGAGGGCCGATGCCTGGAACGTCCGACTGCGCGGCGTGGCCACCCCGGAGGCCCGGAGCAGATCCTTGGTCACGGCCTTCGAGTTGCAGGCCGACACGGCGAGGCTGCTGACGAGGCTCGTGAGCATCTGCCTCGTGCCGCCGACGAGGACGTCACCCCGGTAGAAGTAGTGGCCCATCCCGATGTCGACGGTGCGCAGGCCACGCCTCCTGGCCGCGTCGAGGATGAACGCCGTGTGACCGCCGGCGTTGCGGTGCTCGCGGAAGCCGCCGAGCGTCGGAAGCACCGACTTGACGATCCCGGCGACCAGCAACGACGTGGGCATGGCGGGTGGTGTCCTCCGTGTGGGATGGTCCTCGGTCGATGGACCGAGCGAGGTTGACGTGTCAGGCGGACCGTACCGGATCGCCGGCGTGAAGGACGGGATACATACCCATGTGGGGTACCGTGGAGGGCAGGTCGGGCGAAGGAGGGTCCATGGAACACGCCGCAGAGACCGTGCCGCACCAGCACGGTTACATCCACCAGAAGGACGACTACCTGCGGCGGCTGCGTCGCATCGAGGGTCAGGCGAGGGGCCTGCAGCGGATGGTGGACGAGGAGCAGTACTGCATCGACATCCTCACCCAGATCTCCGCCATGACGAAGGCCCTCCAGTCGGTGGCCCTCGGACTGCTGGACGAGCACATCGCCCACTGTGTCGTCGACGCGGTGCGCGAGGGTGGCCCGGAGGCGGAGCTCAAGCTCAAGGAGGCGTCCGACGCCATCGCCCGACTCGTCCGGTCCTGACGGGGCAGGACCTCGCGCAACGCGTTCTTCGGCGTGGGTGACGCACGCGAGCCACGCGGCTCGAGTCGCACGTTGGCCCGCCGGCCGAAGCCGGCGGGCCAACGGCCCCCTCCCCGCGTGGGGTCAGCGCCCGGGTGCTGAGGACTTGACGCGCGTCTTGACGACGAAGAGCCCCTCCTCGGTGCCGGTGAAGACGACCTTGCCGTCGCGGAACCACGGGTAGTTGCTCCACGAGCCCGCGAACCCGACGCGATCGTCGGCTGGGTAGCCGTCGAAGTAGCCGACCTCGCGCATCCGACCCTGGTCGAGCCGCCAGCCGTCGAAGACACGCAGTCCGGACGTGTAATTCGACTCGTAGGCCAGGCCGTCCTTGATGAAGATGTTGTGGTCGATCGAGTTCAGCCCGGAGCTCGCCGTCCCGGTGAGCACCGGGTTGTCGAGATCGGACATGTCGAAGATGTAGGTCGTCGTCCGGTCGACATTGCCGGCGAGCTCATCGATCTCGTCACCGAGAAGGAAGTACCGGTGGTCCTCCGAGAACCAGCCCTGATGCGTGTAGGCAGCCGTGTCGTAGGGCACCCGCGCGAGCTGGCGGACGTCGGCCGGATCGGTCGCGTCGAGCACGGTGACGGTGTCCTCGTTGGAGGCCGAGCAGATCTCGCGGCCGGCGTGCTCGGCGTCGGGGCCGTGGTAGGTCACGCAGTGGATGTCGTGGGTGTACCCGTCCCCGGCGTAGCAGCCCGCCACGACAGGGCTCGCGTGGTCGGAGAGGTCGAGGATGATCGGGCCGCCGCCCCCGTTGCCGGCTTGGCCGCAGGCAGTGACGTCCCGTCGCGCGCCGATGACGTAGGCCGTGTCGGTGTCCTCGTTGATGGCGAGGTTGTGGGCGTGTCCGAAGCCGCCGACCCATCCGTCCTCGGTCCAGACCTGCTCCTCGCTGACTCCGCGCAGCCGGGTGAGGTCGAAGACCTGCATGCCGTGCCCGGCGTTCTCGCTGACGACGTAGGCGTGGTTGTCATCCACCTTGATGTCGCGCCAGACACCACCGCTGCCCACCATCGTGTGGGAGGGCAGCGTGCCGAGGTAGAGCACGTCGTGACCGTCGGTGACGTCGAAGAACGCGGTCCCTTCGAACGTGCCGAGGAGCGTGTACTCACGGTCGGTCTCGGGATCGGTCCACCCCCAGACGTCGTTGGCCCAGACGGAGCCGATCTCCTTGAGAGGGACATAGGTCATCAGGTCGATCTTGTGGCAGGGGAAGATCCCCGCCAGGTCGTCCTCGCACCGGACGTCCGTGATGCGCTCGGCGGGGACTCCGCCGGGGCTCACGTCCTCGATGACGAGGTCGAAACCGGCCTCCTTTCCCGAGCCGTCGTGATCCGGGTGGGCCGTTGCCGGCGAGATGGAGGTGGCGGCCAGTCCCGCGGCGAGCAGGGTGGCTGCTGCCGCCGAGATGGCTGATTTGGTGGAGGTGCGCACTGGTGCTCCTGTCGGTCTGCGTGATCAACGCACGGAAGTGGGCATGTGGCACAACTCACGCTAATGAGACATGCCGGCACCTGCGCGGTGAAAGTTCGCCGAACTGGGGCCCGGGGTGGGAATTAATACCCCACTGGGGTATGTTGGTGACGAGGAACCATCCACGAGAAAGGCACCACCATGAGCCAGACCAGCACCTACACCGTCGTCGGCATGACCTGCGGGCACTGCGTGGCCTCCGTCTCGGAGGAAGTCGGCGCCATCGCGGGTGTCGAGAATGTCGACGTCGACCTGGACAGCGGCCGGGTGACCGTGACGAGCGACTCCGTCCTCGACGAGGCGCAGATCAAGGCCGCGGTCGAGGAAGCGGGCTACGCGCTCGCACCGTCCGCATGACCACGGCCACCAAGCTCGTCGGCTTCGTCGTCGGACTGGCCGTCGTCTTCGGTCTCGCCCTCGGACTCGGCCGTGTGGTCGGTCCGGTGGGCGAGCCCGCCGCCGCCCACGAAGGCACGAGCGGAGACACGAGCGGTGGCCACGACGAGTCGGGGGACGCGCACGACGGCACTGACGGCACTGACGGAGCCCACGAGGACGACGGCCATGCCGAGACGGACGGCGGTGCGGCCTCCGGCGCCGACGTCCCGGGCGGGCTCATGGTCAGCCAGGACGGCTACACCCTGCGCCTGACCTCGCCGACCGCGCGAGCTGGGCAGGCGGTCCCCGTGACCTTCACCGTGACCGGCCCGGACGGCACGCCGGTGACGGCCTTCGACGTCGAGCACGAGAAGCGACTGCACCTCATTGCGGTGCGACGCGACTTCACCGGATTCCAGCACGTGCACCCCAGCCTCGCGGCGGACGGCACGTGGACGACCGCCCTCGACCTCGAGCCCGGGACGTGGCGACTCTTCGCCGACTTCAAGGCGACCGGCGCCGAGGCACTCACCCTGGGCGCCGACCTGGGCGTTCCCGGAACCGCCGCTCTCGCCGAGCCGGTGAGCGAGACCCGGACCGTCCACGTCGACGACTACACGATCAGCGTCACCGGGGACCTCGTCGCAGGCCGGGACGCCAAGCTCACCCTGTCGGTGAGCAAGGACGGCAAGCCGGTGACCGACCTCGAGCCGTACCTCGGCGCCTACGGGCACCTCGTCGCGCTGCGCGAGGGTGACCTTGCCTACCTCCACGTCCACCCGGACGGCGAGCCAGGCGACGGGCGCACCCCCTCCGGCCCCGACGTCGTCTTCTATGCATCGGTCCCCAGCGCCGGCGCCTATCGGCTCTACCTCGACTTCCAGCACGAGGGCGTCGTGCGCACTGCCCCCCTCGCAGTGACTGCCGCCGCAGCCGGTGCGAGCGCACCGGCAGCCACGGCCCCGGGCTCCACGCCTACCGCCCCGGGCTCCTCGAGCCCGACCTCAGATCACGGAGATGATCACTGATGACCACGACGCCGACCACGACACCCGGTCGAGGCGCCCTCGACCTGCCCTCGGCCACCGGGTCGATCGAGCTCGAGATCACCGGGATGACGTGTGCCTCGTGCGCCAATCGGATCGAGCGCAAGCTCAACAAGATGGACGGCGTCACGGCAACCGTCAACTACGCGACGGAGAAGGCGAAGGTCACCTTCCCGGGCACCGTCTCAGCCGACGAGCTCGTCAAGACCGTCGAGGCGGCGGGCTACGGCGCTGCCGTGCCCGCACCGCCCGCGCCTGCGGGAGGGGCGGATGGTCAGGTCGGAGCGGGGGCCGGCTCAGCGTCATACGACCGGGTCCGGTCGTTGCGCGACCGACTCATCGTCTCAGCGGTGCTCTCTGTGCCGATCATCGCGATGGCGATGATCCCGGCGCTCCAGTTCGACTACTGGCAGTGGGCCTCGCTGACGCTTGCCGCGCCGGTCGTCGTCTGGGGCGCCTGGCCGTTCCACAAGGCCGCCTGGACGAACCTGCGGCACGGCACGACGACGATGGACACGCTCGTGTCGATGGGCGTGCTCGCGGCCTTCGGCTGGTCGTTGTATGCCCTCTTCCTCGGCACGGCCGGTACCCCCGGCATGACTCACCCGTTCGAGTTCACCATCGCGCGGACCGACGGCGCCGGCAACATCTACCTCGAGGCGGCCGCCGGGGTCACGACGTTCCTGCTCGCCGGCCGGTACTTCGAGGCCCGCTCCAAGCGCCAGGCCGGTGCGGCACTGCGAGCGCTGCTCGAGCTGGGTGCGAAGGACGTCGCGGTCCTGCGCGACGGCGCCTCGGGCACCCAGGGCCCGGTCGAGGAGCGGATCCCGATCGAGCGGCTCGAGGCCGGCATGCGCTTCGTCGTTCGACCGGGCGAGAAGATCGCGACCGATGGGATCGTCGAGGACGGCACCTCGGCCGTCGACGCCTCGATGCTCACGGGTGAGTCCGTGCCGGTCGAGGTGGGACCGGGCTCGACGGTCGCCGGGGCCACGATCAACGCGGGCGGGCGCATCGTCGTGCGCGCGACCAGGGTCGGAGCGGACACCCAGCTGGCCCAGATGGCGCGGCTCGTCGAGGACGCCCAGAACGGCAAGGCCCAGGTCCAGCGGCTCGCCGACCGGATCTCCGGGTTCTTCGTCCCGATCGTCATCGCCCTGTCCGCCGGCACGCTGGGCTTCTGGCTCGGCACCGGCTCGGGCGCGACGGCGGCCTTCACCGCAGCGGTCGCCGTGCTCATCATCGCCTGCCCCTGTGCACTCGGCCTGGCCACCCCGACCGCCCTCATGGTCGGCACCGGACGCGGCGCGCAGCTCGGCATCCTCATCAAGGGTCCCGAGGTGCTCGAGTCGACGAAGCAGGTCGACACGGTCGTGCTCGACAAGACAGGCACGGTGACGACGGGTGCGATGTCCCTCCAGTCGGTCGCCGTCGCCGACGGTGAGGACGAGGCGGCGGTGCTGCGCCTCGCAGGAGCCGTCGAGCACGCTTCCGAGCACCCCATCGCGCGCGCCATCGCGGCCGGTGCGGAGGAGAGGCTCGGCGTCCTGCCGTCCGTGACCGCCTTCGCGAGCACCGACGGCCTCGGGGTCCGCGGAGTCGTGGACGACACGGACGTGCTCGTCGGCCGGCCCGGCTTCCTCGCGGATGCGGGGATCGACCTGCCGGCCGAGCTGGAGGCCGCCCTCTCGGACGCCCAGGGTGCCGGCGCGACAGCGGTGGCAGTTGCTTCCGACGGCGTCGCGCGTGGCATCCTCGTCGTCGCCGACACGATCAAGCCGACCTCGGCCCAGGCGATCAGCGAGCTCCGCGCGCTCGGCCTCACTCCGGTGCTGCTGACCGGCGACAACGAGCGGGCCGCCCGCGCCGTCGCGTCCCAGGTGGGGATCGCCGAGACCGATGTCATCGCCGACGTCCTGCCGGCAGACAAGGTCGACGTCGTCAAGCGCCTCCAGGAGTCCGGCAAGGTCGTCGCCATGGTCGGCGACGGGGTCAACGACGCCGCGGCGCTGGCCCAGGCGGACCTGGGCCTCGCCATGGGCACCGGCACTGACGTCGCCATCGAAGCCAGCGACCTCACGCTCGTGCGCGGCGACCTGCGCGTGGCCGCCGATGCGATCCGGCTCTCCCGGCGCACGCTCGGCACGATCAAGGGAAACCTCTTCTGGGCGTTCGCCTACAACGTGGCCGCGATTCCGCTGGCCGCCGCCGGCCTGCTCAACCCGATGCTGGCCGGTGCCGCGATGGCCTTCTCGTCGGTCTTCGTCGTGTCGAACTCCCTGCGGTTGCGGGGGTTCCGGCCGACCGCTTCATGAGAGGTGGCCGGGCGCTCGAGGGTGCGTCAGGGCTGGGGATGGTCCGCGAGGGGCAGGCGTGCGGCACTGCTCAGTGAGACTGAGCAGTGCCGCAGCGAGCCTGGGCCCCAGGGCTCAGCCGGGAGTCCCAGCCGGGAGTCCCAGCTGGGAGTCTCTGCAGGGAGTCTCCGCAGGGAGTCTCAGCAGGGCGTCTCACCTGGGCGCCGCCGGGCACCCGGTGTCCTCGCGCGTTCAGGCCCGGTGGCTCACGGAAGGTGGTCGACGAGCCGGCTCGCCAGGGCCGTGTAGGTCTGCGGCGTCAACGCGAGAAGGCGCTCCTCGACCTCACCGGGCAACCCGAGCCCGCGCACGAAATCGCGCACCTCGTCCCCGCCGACCCGCCGACCGCGCGTCAGCTCCTTGAGCCGCTCGTAGGGCTCCTCCATCCCGGGCACCCCGCGCGCCCCGAGAGCGCGCATCGCCGACTGGATCGGCTCGCCGAGCACCTCCCAGTTCGCTTCGAGGTCCGCGGCCATCGCCTCCGGGACCGCGTCGAGACCGGCGAGCCCGCGCGAGACGTTGTCGAGGGCGAGCAGTGAGTGGCCGAACGCCGTGCCGATGTTGCGCTGCATGCTCGAGTCGGTGAGGTCTCGCTGCAGGCGGCTCGTGACGAGCGTCGAGCCGAGGACGTCCAGCAGGGCATTGCTCACCTCGAGGTTGGCCTCGGCGTTCTCGAACCGGATCGGGTTGACCTTGTGCGGCATGGTGCTCGAGCCGACCGTGCCCTGCCCGCGGACCTGGGCGAAGTACCCCATCGAGATGTACGTCCACACGTCGGTGCAGAGGTTGTGCAGGATCCGGTTGAACCGGGCGATGTCGGCGTAGAGCTCGGCCTGCCAGTCGTGGCTCTCGATCTGGGTCGTGAGCGGGTTCCACGTCAGGCCCAGGCCCTCCACGAAATCCCGGGAGACTGTCGGCCAGTCGACGTCAGGGAGTGCCACCGCGTGGGCGCCGAACGTCCCGGTGGCTCCGTTGAACTTGCCGAGGTACTCCTGCCGCTCGACCCGCCGCAGCTGGCGCCGCAAGCGGAACGCGAGCACGGCTAGCTCCTTGCCCATCGTCGTCGGCGTCGCCGGCTGGCCATGGGTGTGGGCGAGCAGGGGCACGTCGCGCAGCTCTCGCGCCATCTCCGAGACGTGCTCGACGACTGCCGTCGCCCGGGGCAGCCAGACCTGCTCGACCGCGCCCTTGACCATGAGGGCGTAGGAGAGGTTGTTGATGTCCTCGCTCGTGCACCCGAAGTGGACCAGCTCGGCCAGGCCGCGGTCCTCCGGTGCCGGAGCGATCTCGGAGAGACGCCGCTTGAGGAAGTACTCGACCGCCTTGACGTCGTGAACCGTGACCCGCTCGATCTCGGCGAGCTCGGCCACCTGGTCGGGCCCGAAGGAGTCGACGACCCCGCGCAGGGCCTCGACCTCCTCGTCGCGAAGGGTCCGCACACCGGGGATGACGCCGTGGAGGGTCTGGTGAATGAGCCATTCGACCTCGACGCGGACCCGCTCCCGGTTGAGCGCAGCCTCCGACAGGTGGTCGACGAGCGGTGCGACGACGGCGCGATACCGCCCGTCGAGCGCCCCGAGCGCGATGGGGGGTTCAGCGTCAGCGAGGGAGGCCATGCGCCCATCCTCCCAGAGCGCGGCGGAGCCCCGGACGAGACCGTATGCCGCTGGGCTTGCGGGGGTGCCGCCGGCTCAGTCCTCGTCGGGGACGAGCACCGAGAAGACCTCCCCCTCGACGCCACTGAGCACGGCGCCGAGACCGTAGGGGCCGTCGAACGGCCCCTGCAGGAGCTTGGCGCCGAGGTCGAGGGCGTGGGCGACGACGGTGACCACGTTGTCGGTCGCGAAGTGGGTGACCCAGTGGGACGGGATCTCGGGAGGCCAGTCGGCCTCGATCTCGGCGAGGCCGAAGGCGGGGTTCCCGTCGCCCGTGTGGGCGGTCGACCACCGGGGGCCGCCGTTCTCCGTCTCGTCGATGAAGCCGTGGGCGAAGATGTTCTCGTAGAAGTCGAGCACGGCGTCGTAGTTGCGAGTGAGCAGCTCGTTCCACGTCAGCGAGCCCGGCTGGTCGAGCGTGCCGCTGCCCGGCAGGTCTCCGGGCTCCCACACCCCGAAGTACGCGCCACCCGGGTCCACCGCCACCAGGGTCCGCGCGAGTGCCCCGATGGTCACGGGTCGCCCGAGGGGGCGACCTCCGTAGTTCGCGATGGCCCGGGCGGCCACACCGATGTCTCCGACCCTGAGGTAGGTCGTCCACTGGCTGGGGATCGGGGCCCCGGCGGGTTTGCGGCTGATGCCCGCGACCGGGTGGTCGCCGAGCAGCGCCATGGTGTAGCCACCGCTCGCGGCGTCGCCGGTCAGCCACCGCCAGCCGAACAGCGCGGTGTAGAACGTCTTCGCGCGCTCGACGTCGCTGACGAGCAGGTCGACCCAGCACGGGGCGCCATAGGGGTAGTGGGGGACGGTGACGTTCAGGTCTCTCATGGGATCAGCGCCGCTCCATCTCCAGCCTTCCCCTGACGTGCTCGAGGATGCCCTGGCAGGCCGCCTCGACCTCGGTGAAGCATCGCCGGAAGTGCTCGCCGTCCCCATACCACGGGTCGCTCGTCTCGAGCGTGCCCGCGGCCACCGCGGCGGCGTCGAACTCCCTGACGAGCCGGATCTTGTCCTGGTGCTCCCGCGTGCGGGCGAGGCGGCGAAGGCGCTGCACGTGGCCCTCATCGGATGCGAGCACGAGGTCGATGTCGTCGAACTGTGCCGGGTCGAACTCGCTGGCGCGGTGGGTGGAACCGTCATAACCGTGCGCTGCGAGCACGTCGACAGTCCGCGGGTCCGCCGGCTCACCGACGTGCCAGTCGCCGACGCCGCTGGACGACACGATGACTCGATCCGACAGCCCTGCCTCGTCGAGGAGCCGGGTGAGGATGACCTCGCCCATGGGGGACCTGCAGATGTTGCCGCTGCACACAAAGGTCACGTGGAGGGGGCGCGACGACAACGGCATGGCCCCATTCAACACCCGGCATCACGATCTCCGCCCGTCCCCCGTGTCACCCGACGCCGGAACAGTGTCGGAGGTGGGTGGGACGGTGTGACCATGACGCCGAGCCGTGGTGCAAAGTCCCCCCGAGAGCTGCTGGCCACCTTCGTTGCGGGAGTGGCGGCCGGCGACGTGGCCGGGATCGCCGGGTCGTATGCCGCTGACGCCGTCGTCAGCCTGCCCCGCGGTCGCGAGGCAGCGGGCCTCCCCGCGATCCGGCTGGCCTACGCCGCTGCCCTGGCTGCGGGCGTTGCGCTGGGCGTCGACGAGTCGATGGTCGACTCCGCGGTCGCCCGGGCACGGGTCATCGAGACCGGGCCCCTGTCGATGGTGTCGTTCACCGGCGTGGACGGGGCGGTCCGCACCCTGGTGGCGTGGCGGGGCGACGACGGCTGGGCCTGGGTCCGTGACGGCTCGATGCTCCGTGACGTGGAGGCGGCGCTCGGGGCGGGGCTGTCCGACGTGGCGTAGGTTCCTCGTGTGGTCGACGGCAGGGTAGGGCGGCAGGGCGCCCCACGGCGGTCGCACCTCGTCGACATCTCGCCTCTGCGGCACAGCCCCGCGTTCGCCCGGCTCTGGGCGGGCAACACCCTCGCGGGCATCGGTGCGCAGGTGACGGCCGTCGCCGTGGCGCTGCACATCTACGACCTGACGGGTTCGACGTTCATGGTCTCCCTCGTCGCCTGGTTCGCCCTGGGGCCGGTCATCGCCTCGGGGCTCTACGGCGGAGCCGTGGCGGACCGGTTCGACCGGCGCACCGTCGCGCTCCTGTCGTCCGTGGCCGCCTGGGCCTCCACGGCCAGCCTCGCCCTCATCGCGTGGGCCGGCGTCTCGACGGTGTGGGCCTTCTACGTCATCACGACTGTCAACGCCGTCGCCGCCACCGTCGCCTCGGCCACGCGGCAGGCGATCACGCCGCGGCTGCTGCCCCTTCACCTGCTGCCCAAGGCCGCCGCGCTCATGGGGATCTCGATGGGCCTCATGGTCACGGTCGGGCCGGGAGTGGCCGGCGTCCTCGTGGCCAGGGTCGGCTATGCGTGGACCTACACCGTCGACGTCGTCCTCTTCCTCGCCGGCTTCCTCGGCCTGTGGACGCTGCCACGGATCCGGCCCGAGACCGGGGACGACGGTGCCCCGCCGGCTCGCGGCCTCCGCTCGGTCGTGGAGGGCCTCGCCCATCTGCGCCGCGCGCCCAACGTGCGGATGAGCTTCGTCGTCGACATCATCGCGATGACCTTCGCCCACCCCATGGTCCTCTTCCCGGCCGTCGGGGCCGTCGTCATCGGCGGTGGCTCCGTCACGGCGGGCCTGCTGCTCGCGGCCTTCGCGGCCGGCGGGATCCTCTCGAGCCTCGGCTCGGGGCGCGTCACGGGCATCCGCTGGCAGGGCCGGGCGATCCGCAACGCGATCATCGTCTTCGGCATCGCCATCCTCGGTTTCGGGCTCGTCCTCGCGGCCGTCATGCTCGGGGGGTACTCGGTGGACAGCCGCGACTTCGGCGACGTCAACCGTCCGGCGCTGGCGGCCGCGGTCCTGTGCCTGGCGGTGGCTGGCGGCGCCGACAACGTCAGCGCGATCTTCCGTCAGACGATCCTGCAGGCAGCCGTCCCCGATCGGCTCCGCGGCCGGATGCAGGGGATCTTCACCGTGGTCGTGACCGGCGGTCCGCGGCTCGGCCAGATGCTCGCAGGGTCGCTCGCCACCCTGACGGTGACCTGGGTCCCGCCGGTCCTCGGTGGGATCGTCGTCGTCGCGCTCATCGTCGTCGCGGTGGCGCGTGTGCCGAGCTTCCGGGACTACGACGCCCTGGACCCGCGACCCTGAGCACGCCGACTCCCCGCCGCACGGGTCAGCCCAGGCGCCCGTCGATCCGGCGCGGGGTAGTCGTCGACGCGCGCGATAGCCGCGGACGCGCGGGCTGCATCGCGCGCGTCATGGGAGAGCCCGGGCGTCGGGGGTCAGCCCGCGCGTCATGGGAGAGCCCGCGCGTCGGGGGGCACGGA
>NZ_JAJJPG010000063.1:0-20952 GCF_032907665.1 Intrasporangium sp. | reverse complement strand
GCGCATCCGTCACGGCGGCGACGCCACGGTAGACGGCCGCTCCCGGTCCGACCGGTGAAGCACTGCACCCCGCGAGGACCAGGCCGTCGAGCCGCGAAGCCAGCTCAGCGGCATACGCCATCGCGGCGTAGCCGCCGAGCGAGTGCCCGACGAGCACCACAGGGGCATCGTCCTCGCGGACGGCCTCGTCGATGACCTCGATGCACCGGCGGAGCGTGAACTCCTCCGACGCGCGGGCGCCGTGGCCGGGCAGGTCGACCAACGTCACGTCGACGTGCGGCTCGAGGAGCGGCAGCTGCGGCGCCCACTGCGCGCTGGACAGGCGCGAGCCGTGCACGAGGACCACCCGAGTTCGCATGACACCTCCCTCCCGCAGCATGCCACGGCGATGCCACGATGGACCGCGTGACCCACCTCATCTCGGCGCGGGACCTCGCCCACAGCCTCCACGACGTCGTCGTCCTCGACGTGCGCTACCAGCTCGGCGGGCCGGACGGGCGACTCGAGTACGCTCGCGGGCACGTCCCCGGCGCCCACTACGTCGACCTCGACACCGAGCTCGCCGGCCCTCCCGGAGAGGGCGGTCGCCATCCGCTGCCCGATCCGTCCGTGGTCGAGGCGGCCCTCCGACGCGCTGGCGTCGACGACCACAGCCGCGTCGTCGCCATGGACGGCCGGGAGTCGTATGCCGCGGCCCGGGCCTGGTGGGTCCTGCGCTGGCTCGGGTTGGGGGCCGTGCGCGTCCTCGACGGCGGGTTTGCCGCATGGCAGCGGGCCGACCTGCCCGTGAGCACCGAGACCCCTGATGACGGCGCCGGCACCTTCACGGCCCGCCCGGGGCAGCTGCCCGTCCTCGACGCCGACGCCGCGGCCCGGCTCGCGCAGACGGGGGTGCTGCTCGACTCCAGGGCCGCGGAGCGCTTCCGGGGTGAGGTCGAGCCGATCGACCCGGTTGCGGGGCGCATCCCCGGCGCGGTGAGCAGCCCCACGAGCGAGTGGCTCGCACCCGACGGCACGTTCCGGCGCGACCTCGCGGAGCACTGGCGGCAGGTGGTCGCCGACCGCGACACCTCCGCCGTCGGGGCGTACTGCGGGTCCGGCGTCACGGCCGCCCACCAGGTTCTCGCGCTCGCCGAGATCAACGTCGACGCGGTGCTCTACCCCGGCTCGTGGAGCGAGTGGATCCGCGACCCGAGCCGCCCGGTCGCCACGGGTCCCACCCCGGGCTGACCAGCTCAGACGGGCCGGTCCAGACGTCGCTCGAGGGTGCGCAGCGCGCGCTCCGCAGCCGACCGCACCGCGTCGTCCGGGTCGTCGAGCGCGCCGCGAATGGGGTTCGCGTGCTCCGCTTCACCGGTGACGGCGAGGGCCCGGACGGCCGCCGCGCGCACCCGGGGCACCTCGTCGCCGACCAGGGCCGCGCAGGCGTCGGCCGCTGGACCCACCTCCCAGCGGGCGCAGACCTTGGCGCACATCTCCCGAACCCGCCAAGCCGGATCCCCGAGCCCGGCAACGATGTCGGGCGTGGTGGTGTCGTCCCACACGTAGAGCAGCGTGCGCGCCGCCCACACCCGCGCCCAGTACCCGGTCCTCTCGTCGAGCCGTTCCGGCGCCCCCCACCCCAGGGCAGCGCGTCCTCCGAGCCATCGCACGTCGGGACTGGCCGGATCGCCCCAGACGACCCGACCGGAGACGAGGTCGGCGCACCACGCCGCGAGCTGGCCGTCACCCAGGGCGTCGGCCGCCGCCCGTGCGCGGTCGCCCGGGGTCCCGTCGAGCACGGCGTCGTGCACCACACGCCTACCGTATGCCGCTGGGCTCGCTCGCCGGTCCTCGCGGCGTTCCGACCTCAGCGGCTGATCCTTTCCTCCGTCAGCAGCCGACGAGGCGCTGTGCGAGCCATCCCTCGACCTGGTCGAGGGCGATGCGCTCCTGCGCCATCGAGTCGCGGTGCCGGATGGTCACCGCCTCGTCCTCGAGCGTGTCGAAGTCGACGGTGACGCAGAAGGGCGTCCCGATCTCGTCCTGGCGGCGGTAGCGCTTGCCGATCGCGCCGGCGTCGTCGAAGTCGACGTTCCAGTGCCGGCGCAGCTGAGCCGCGAGGTCGCGTGCCTTCGGCGAGAGATCGGCGTTGCGCGACAGCGGCAGGACCGCGGCCTTGACCGGGGCGAGCCGCGGGTCGAGTCGGAGCACGACGCGCGTGTCGGCGCCGCCCTTGGTGTTGGGGGCCTTGTCCTCGCTGTAGGCGTCGACGAGGAACGTCATGAGCGAGCGCGAGAGGCCCGCCGCCGGCTCGATGACGTAGGGGGTGTACTTCTCGCCGGTCGTCTGGTCGAGGTAGCCGAGGTCGGAGCCGGAGTGCTTGCTGTGGCTGGACAGGTCGAAGTCGGTGCGGTTGGCGATGCCCTCGAGCTCACCCCATTCGGAGCCGGGGAAGCCGAAGCGGTACTCGATGTCGACGGTGCGCTTCGCGTAGTGCGACAGCTTCTCCTCGGGGTGCTCGTAGTGGCGCAGGTTGGCCGGGTCGATGCCGAGGTCGACGTACCATCGCGTGCGCTCGTCGATCCAGTACTGGTGCCACTGCTCGTCCTCGCCGGGCCTGACGAAGAACTCCAGCTCCATCTGCTCGAACTCGCGAGTGCGGAAGATGAAGTTGCCGGGGGTGATCTCGTTGCGGAAGGACTTGCCGGTCTGGGCGATGCCGAACGGCAGCTTCATCCGGGCCGTGCCGAGGACGTTGGCGAAATTGACGAAGATCCCCTGGGCCGTCTCGGGGCGGAGGTAGTGCAGGCCGGACTCGTCCTCGAGGACGCCGAGATGGGTCTTGAGCATCATGTTGAACTCGCGCGGCTCCGTCCAGCGTCCCGTCGTGCCGCAGTCGGGGCACGCGACCTGCGACATGGGGATCGCTGCGGGGTCGGCCTGGCCCTGCTTTGCCGCGAGCGCCTCCTGGAGGTGGTCCTGACGGTGACGCCGGTGACACTGGAGGCACTCGACGAGAGGGTCGCTGAACGTGCCGACGTGGCCCGAGGCGACCCACGTCTCGCGGGGCAGGATGATCGAGCTGTCGAGGCCGACGACGTCGTCGCGACCGGTGACCACCGACGTCCACCACTGGCGACGGATGTTCTCCTTGAGCTCGACCCCGAGCGGACCGTAGTCCCAGGCCGAGCGCGTGCCTCCGTAGATGGCGCCGCTCGGGAAGACGAAGCCCCGGCGCTTGCAGAGGCTGACGACGGTGTCCACGGTCGACGTCCGCTTGGCCATGCGCGGCAGGCTATCCGTAGGGTGTGCGTCGTGGCACTGAGTTTCCGTTCGCGCATCGAGCACGCGTCCGCCCCCTGGGTCGAGCGGATGAACGCCGTCCCGCGCGGGGTGGCGCTCGGCGCACTCGTCGTCGTCCTCGCCGTCGGCGTCCTCGCGCCCTCCCCGTGGAGCGGGCTGGCCTTCCTCGTCGTGTCCGCCTTCGTCGGGTGGCTGCTCTTCCTCACGTGGCAGCGGCTGACCCTGCCCGAGCGACTCATGCGACTCGCCGTCCTCACGCTCGCCCTGGCTGTCGCGATCGTCGGTCTCGTCCCGGACTGAGCGCCCGCGTCTGGGGTCGGGGGCGCCACCGCAGGGGCAGGGCAGGCTCGTCGACCAGTCGGCCCAGCGGCACACCGGCGAAAATCGTTTTGACAATCATTCTCATATCGAGAATGATTCTCACCATGAAACGCCGACTGGCCCTGGGTGCCACTGCCATCGCGATCGCCGTCACCGCAGCCGCGTGCGGCTCGAGCGCTCCCGATGGTGGCGCGGACGACCGTCCCAGCGTCGTCACGAGCTTCTACCCGATCCAGTTCGCGACCGAGCGGATCGCCGGGGGGGCACTCGACGTCAGCGTGCTCACCAAGCCCGGGGCGGAGCCCCACGACCTCGAGATCGCACCCCAGGACCTCGCGCGGATGACCGGGGCCTCGCTCGTCGTCTACTCGAGAGGGTTCCAACCAGCCGTCGACGAGGCCGCCGAGCAGGTCGATGCCGAGCGCGTCCTCGACGTCTCCGGCACGGCCGGCCTCACCCTCACACCGGCCGAGGAGGACGGCCACGCCGACGAGAGCCCCGAGGAGCACGCCGAGCACGCCCACGACGGCGGCGACCCGCACTTCTGGCTCGACCCGCAGCGCTATGCCTCCGTCGCCGAGGCCATCGGGGAGCGGCTCGCACAGCTCGACCCGGAGCGGGCGGCCACCTACGCCGAGAACACCCGGGCCTTCGTCAGCGACCTGACGGCGCTCGACCAGGAGTTCACGACGGCCCTGAGCTCCTGCTCCATCTCCGAGCTCGTCACGAGCCACTCCGCCTTCGGCTACCTCGCGGAGCGCTACGGCTTCGAGCAGCACGGCATCGCCGGCATCTCCCCCGAGGCCGAGCCCAGCGCGGCCGCCCTCAAGGAGATCACCGACCTCGTCCGGGAGCACGGCATCACGACGATCTACCAGGAGACCCTCGTCGAGCCGCACTTCGCCGAGACCGTCGCCGCCTCCACCGGGGCGCAGCTGGCCACCCTCGACCCGCTCGAGGGCATCACCGAGGCCTCCGCCGGAAGGGACTACTTTGAGGTGATGCGGAGCAACCTCACCGCCCTGACGCAGGGACAGGACTGCTCGTGACCGCCGTGGTCGAGCTGGCCGATGCGTCGTTCGGCTACGGCAAGCACCCGGTCCTCACCGGCGCGAGCCTGCGTATCGAGCGCGGCGAGGTCGTCGCCGTGCTCGGGCCCAACGGCGCAGGCAAGTCGACCCTGATGAAGGGGGTCCTCGGCCTCAACCGCCGCCTGTCCGGCACCGTCACCCTCTTCGGCACCCCCGCGGACGAGCTGCGCGACCGAGCGAGGGTCGGCTACGTGCCGCAGCGGCACACCCTCTCCGCCTCGGTGCGGGCCACTGCCGAGGAGATCGTCGAGTCGGGCCGGCTCCCCCGGCTCGGCTGGCTCGGCCGCCTCGGCCCCACGGACCGCCAGATCGTCGCCCGGTCCCTCGACCTCGTCGGCCTCGCCGACCGGTCCGGCGCGGAGGTGAGCACCCTGTCGGGGGGACAGCAGCGCCGCGTGCTCATCGCGCGCGCCCTCGCAGGGCAGCCCGACGTGCTCATCATGGACGAGCCCACCGCAGGCGTCGACGCCGCGAGCCAGCACGTCCTCGCCGACGTGCTCGCCCGCCTCGTGGAGCGCGAGGTCACGATGGTCATCGTCACGCACGAGCTCGGTGCCCTCGAGAGCATGCTGACCCGCATCATCGTCGTCGACGGCGGCCGCATCGTCTTTGACGGAGACCCGGATCGCTATGCAGCCCAACGCGACTCGGTGCACCATGACCACGACAGTCACCACCACGACCTCGAGCTGATCCGGCCCCGGCCAGCGGTCGCACAGGGGCCCTTCGACCCCGAGGGGGAGACCCCATGACCGAGATCCTCTCGATCGACTTCATGCAGCGGGCCCTCCTCGCGGCCCTGCTCGTCGGCGTCGTCGCCCCGATGGTGGGCATCTTCGTCGTCCAGCGACGTATGTCCCTCATCGGGGACGGCATGGGTCACGTGGCCCTCGCGGGGGTGGCCATCGGGCTGCTCACCGACCAGAGTCCCGTGCTGACCGCTCTTGTCGCGGCAGTGATCGCCGCGGTCGTCATCGAGCTCCTGCGCGCCCACGGGCGCACGAGCGGCGACCTGGCGCTCGCGATCATCTTCTACGGGGGCATCGCCGCCGGGGTGGTCATCATCAGCAAGGCGCCTGACGGCACGCCGGCCAACCTCGTGAAGTACCTCTTCGGTTCGATCCTCACGGTGCGGGCAGACGACCTCGTCGTCTTCGCCGTGCTCGCCGTCGTCATCGCCGTGACGACGTGGGTGCTGCGACCGCGCCTCTTCGCCGTCGCCAACGACGAGGAGTACGCCCGGGCCGTCGGGCTGCCGGTCCTCGCGCTCAACATCGTCCTCGCCGTGCTCACCGCGGCAACCGTGGTCATCGCGATGCGGATCGTCGGCCTGCTCCTCATCAGTGCCCTGATGATCGTGCCCAACGCCGCCGCCCAGCTCTTCGCCCGCAGCTTCGGCTCGGGAGTGCGCTGGGCCGTCGCCCTCGGTCTCGTCTCCGCGGTCGGAGGCGTGCTGCTCTCCTACCCGCTCAACACGCCGTCCGGCGGGACCATCGTCCTGCTCGCCGTGGCCGTGTTCATCACCATCGCCATCGCCACGAGCATCGCCCACCGCCTCCACGGCACGCGACACGACATGGCCGAGGGGCACGATCACGAGCACGGCCCCGAGTGCGGTCACGAGAGCCTCCCCCACGGCGACCACGTCGACTACGTGCACGACGGCCACCTGCACGCGCTCCACGAGGGCCACTACGACGAGCACGGCGAGGTGGCCACGACAGCCACGGCACCCTCGGCACCCTCGGCACCCACGACGGAGGAGGCGAACCGATGACGACGACACCGCGCCGGCCGACGCGCCAGCAGGCAGCGGTCGCCGAGCTCCTCGGCAGGTGTGACGACTTCACCTCCGCCCAGGCCGTCCACGCCCGGCTGCGTGCGGAGGGCAAGGGCGTGGGCCTGGCCACCGTCTACCGCGCGCTCCAGGCGATGGTCGAGGCCGGGACCGTCGACGTCCTGCGCACCGACGAGGGCGAGGCCGTCTACCGCGCCTGCTCCACCCACCACCACCATCACCTCGTGTGCCGCGACTGCGGTCGGACCGTCGAGGTCGAGGGCCCCGCGGTCGAGCAGTGGACCGCCCGGGTCGCCGCGGAGCATGGCTTCACCGGAGTGACGCACACGCTGGAGATCTTCGGCACCTGCGCGGACTGCACGTCCAGGGCCCGCTGACGTCGGGTGCCCGCCGCTGCGTTGCGCGTCACTGGGCGGGCACAGGGCGCCTCGAGAGTGCCCCAGGCGCGCCCCGCGGCGCTGCTCAGCGAGAGGGAGCAGCGCCGTATGCCGCTGGGCCGGCTTGCGCGGCAGTCCTCCTCAGTCGGGAGTGGGCTGGTCGATCGCACCGCCATAGCGACGGTCCCGCGCGACGTACTCCTCGATGGCGGCCCAGAGGTCGCGTCGGTCGTAGTCGGGCCACAGCTGGTTCTGGAAGACCATCTCGGCGTAGGCCGACTGCCAGAGCAGGAAGTTGCTCGTCCGCTGCTCCCCGGACGACCGCACGAAGAGGTCGACGTCGGGCATCCCCGGCTCGTCGAGGTAGCGCTTGATGGTCCGCTCGTCGATCGAGGCGGGCCGCACCCGGCCGGCTCGCACGTCCTCGGCGAGGCGGCGCACGGCGTCGGCGATCTCGGCCCGCCCGCCGTAGTTGACGCAGAAGTAGAGGGTGAGGCCCGTGTTGTGCTTCGTCAGCTCCTGCGCGACCTCGAGCTCCTTGATCACGGATCGCCAGAGACGCGGCGTGCGCCCGACCCACCGCATCCGCACGCCCCATTCGTGCAGCTGGTCCCGGCGCCGCCGGATGACGTCGCGGTTGAAGCCCATGAGGAAGCGCACCTCATCAGGCGAGCGGCGCCAGTTCTCCGTGGAGAAGGCGTAGGCGGACAAGTGGGTCACGCCCACCTCGATGGCCCCCGCGACGACGTCGAGCAGGGATGCCTCTCCGGCCTCGTGCCCCTTGGTCCGGGGCAGGCCGCGGGCATTGGCCCACCGGCCGTTCCCGTCCATGACGATCGCGACGTGCTTCGGCAGGGCCGAGGCGGGGATCGAAGGGGGCCGCGCACCCGAGGGGTGCGGGAAGGGCGTGATCATGGTCCTCCGCTCGATCGGTTCGTCTGGGCCGGGGCCTCGCTCGGCGAACTCAAGCTGCTGTCGTCGGGCTCGATGGCTCTCGCCCTGTCGCTCAGGCTCGCTCGACGAGGCGCAACGATCTCACACCGCGCTCGAGGTGCCACTGGAGGAAGGCTGCGACGAGGCCGCTGCCCTGCCGGCGGTGCCGCCCGTCGCTTGCGTCGGCCGCGTCCCAGTCGCCGGTGAGGAGGGCCGCGAGGAGGACGAACGTCTCGGGCGCCGGCGCGCTCGAGCCGGGTGGACGGCATACGGAACACACCGCACCGCCCGACTGCACGTTGAACGCGCGGTGCGGCCCGTCGGCGCCGCAGCGCGCACAGTCGTGGAAGCTCGGCGCCCACCCGGCCACGGCGAGGGAGCGCAGCAGGAAGGCGTCGAGGACGAGCGTCGGGTCGTGGTCGCGCTCGGCGAGCGCCCGGAGGGCGCCGGCGAGCAGGTGGTACTGCTGGGTCTGCGGCTCGTGCTCCTCGCTGAGCTGGATCGCCGTCTCGAGCATCGCGGCGGCGGCCGTCCACGCGGCGTAGTCGCGGGAGATGACGTCGCCGTAGGGGGCGAGGGTCTCGGCCTGGGTCACGGTGTCGAGGTTGCGGCCCTCGTAGCACTGGACGTCGACGACCATGCCCGGCTCGAGGCGCGACCCGAAGCGCGACTTCGTGCGACGCACGCCCTTGGCGACGGCGCGGACCCGGCCGCGCGTGCGGGTCAGCATCGTGATGATGCGGTCGGCCTCGCCCAGCTTGTGGGTGCGCAGGACGATCGCCTCGTCGCGGTAGAGGGGCATGGAGCCATTCTCCCCTGTGCGCAGCCCAGGACCGCACCGCACGCGCCGATGGGTTCACTCGCGTTGATCGAACACGCGTTCGAGGCGATGGGCTACAGTGGGCGGATGGATCTCGCACTCCAGGGTTCCCTCCTCGACCTCGCGGAGGAGATGACGCTCCAGGACCTGTCCACCGGACTGCGACGCAACGCCCTGTCGCCCGGCGCCTGGGTCGACGTGCGCCCGGGCTGGCTCGCGGCCGGCGACGAGCTGTTCGCCACGCTCGTCCGCACCGTGCCCTGGCACGCCGAGCGGCGCACGATGTACGACTCCGTCGTCGACGTGCCCCGTCTGACGAAGTTCTACGCCGCAGGCGAGCCGCTCCCCCACCCCGTCCTCGAGCAGGCGCGCGATGCGCTCAGCGCCCACTACCGGGAGGAGCTGGGCGAGCCCTTCGTCACCGCGGGGATGTGCCTCTACCGCGACGGCCGCGACAGCGTCGCGTGGCACGGCGACCGCATCGGGCGGTCGAAGGACCGGGACACGATGGTCGCGATCCTTTCGCTCGGTTCGGCCCGCACGCTCGCGCTGCGACCGCGGGACGGCGGCCAGATCCCGGGGTCGCACCTCAAGAGCTTGCGCCTTCCCCTCGCGCATGGTGACCTCGTGGTCATGGGCGGATCGTGCCAGCGCACCTGGGACCACGCGATCCCCAAGACAGCCGAGCCGGTGGGGCCGCGCATCTCCGTGCAGTTCCGGGTCGCCGGCGTGCGTTAGGAGCATCGTATGCCGCTGAGCTCACCCCCAGCCGAGGGTTCGCTCCCCTTCCTCGACCACCTCGCGCGCGAGTCTGCGCGTTTCCGTGAAGTGCTCGCTGATGCTCCCTCCGGTTCGAGGGTGCCCACGTGCCCGGATTGGGACGCGGACGACCTCATCTGGCATCTCGGGGAGGTGCAGTGGTTCTGGGGCGAGATCGCCGAGCGCCGGCTCACCGACCAGGGCGACCTCGACACGGTGAACGCCGCCCGCGAGGAGCGCCCCCTCGGCCGGGCAGCGCTGCTCGCGTTCTACGACCGGGCCAGCGCACGACTGCACGCCCGGCTGTCCGAGCTCACTCCGGACACGCCACTGTGGATGTGGCACACCGACCACACGGCCGGCTACATCAGCCGTCGCCAGGCGCACGAGGCCCTCATCCACCGGATCGATGCCGAGATCACGTCCGGGGCCGAGCGCGCGTCCATGGACTGCCGACTGGCCGCGGACGGCGTCGACGAGGTCCTGCGGGTCATGCGGGGATTCCCACCCGAGTACGACCTCACCGCGGCGCCGCTCGGCCCCAGCGTGACCATCGCCGTGGTGGACGGATTCCACTCCTGGACCGTGACGCCGGTGCACGTGACGGGGGTCGACCCCGACGGCGACACCTGGAACGAGCGACGGTTCGCCGTCGTCGACGGCCCGGATGACGCCTCCGTCGCCGAGATCGCCGGGACCGCCGACGACCTCGACTGCTGGCTCTGGAATCGCCCTGCCGGTGCGATCGCCCGCATCGGGGATGGGGCCGCCCTGGCCCTCGTGGACGAGCTGCTCACCTCCTCGATCAGCTGACTCACTGCCCACGTGCCCGCACACGACGTATCTGACACCCCGGGCGAGCCTCTTACTCGACTGCCGCGTCATGCGGGACCAGCACCACTGCCGGTCAATGAGGGGGATCTCCAGTGGACATCACGTACTGCCCTGAGTGCGACGCCGTGGCCGAGGTGCTCTGGCGCGCCGAGCTCGAGAGCACCGACGGCCAGGTCGAGCACGCGAAGGTGCTCTGCCTCAACCGCCACGGGTTCTTCCTGCCCGTGACGGCTCTACCACCTGCGGCTGCGCTGCCTCAGTCGGCGGACGTCCACGGCCGGCCTGCTCACGGCGGCCAGCGCGACGATCACCGGCACGAAGGCGAACAGGTAACGGGAGCGGCCCTGGAAGGCGATCGTGAAGGCGGCGATGCCGAGCACGGTCACCGCGAGCAAGAGCGTCTCCGGCCGCACCGGCGCCAGTAGCAGACCGAGGCCGGCGACGAGGAGCACCGCCAGCCAGAGCCCTTGAGTGAGGTTGGCGCGCAACGGGTACCAGCGACCGTGCAGTCCGTTGACGGAGGTGATGGCCTGTGCCACAGGGTCCTGCCGGACCACGCGGTCCGGCAGGGAGTCCGGGCCTTCACCCCAGGCCCAGAACATGCCGTCGCCCCAGTTCCACGCGGTCTTGTTGGCGTAGAAGCCGAGCATTCCGAGCAGCCCTCGCTCGTCCCACCGGTCTCGGATGAAGGCGCGGGCATACTCGCGCATCTCAGCCGGGGTGCGGCCATCGATGGCCTCGACCATGTCGCGGCGGTAGGTGCCGTACTGGACCGCCCCGTCCGCATTCACCTGCTCGTTCATGCCGTTCGCCAGCCACCAGATGACCGGCGGGGTGACCTGCGGGTCGATCCGGCTCGTGTCCAGGCCCGTCGCCGCGGCCGCCCCCGCTGTGAGCACCGTGCTCAGGGCGACGAACGCGACCGCCGCGCTGATCGCTGCCGGGACCAGGCTGCGGGCCCGGCTCGGGGTCCATCCGTCGGCGAGCCGCACGACGGCGACGACGACGAGCGCGACGATGACGACGGCGGGCGTCGTCTTGATGACGTAGGCCATGGCGATGGCCGAGACGGCCAGGCCGCCCCACAGGAGCCGCATGGTCCAGTCCCGACGCCGCCACGCCGCGCAGGCCAGAGCGATGCCGCCGACGATGAAGGGCATCGCGTAGAAGTCCGTGTAGGGCACGCTCACCCAGGGGCTGACCCCGACGAGCACGACGATGACGAGCTGGGTGACGAGGGCGTGGCCACGTCCGGCCACGGGGACGACGAGGAGGTGAGCGGCATACAGCGTCGCCGCCACGCACACCCCCGTCAGGACGATGAGGACCGCATCGGGAGCGAGTCCGAGCGCGGCGCCGACTTCGACGCCGAAGCGGTCGATCACCAGCAAGGGGATGTTGTTGGGATACAGCGAGAGGTAGTCGTACTCCGTCTCGCTGAGCATTCGCCCCGCGTGCATCGACCTGGCCATCTCGATGATGACTCGCGCGTCCCAGCCGTAGTCGTAGCGCGAGGCGATGCCGATCCCCGCCGCCGCGGCTCCGCCGACGGCTGCGACCACGACGGGCACCCACCGGTTCTTCAGGGCTGCGGGCACCCGGGCCCACCACGCGAGGGCGAGGAAGACGAGCAGCGCCGGCACGACGACCCGGAGGTCGTAGGCGATGTTCACCTGGCGCGGGGCGACCACGGCCACCACGGCGACGATGGTGAGGGCGACCCCGGTCAGCCGCAGCAGCGCTCTGCCGACCGGGGACTCCATGGGGCGAGACGCTACCCGACCGCGTTGACCTCCGACGCCATGGCCTCGGCGGTGACGCGGTCGCGCACGGCACGGTTCACGGCCGACACGACCGCCTTGAGGGAGGCGGTGACGATGGACGGGTCGACACCGACCCCCCAGAGGACCCGTTCGCCGATCGCGCACTCGACGTAGGCGGCGGCGCGGGCGTCGCCGCCGGCGGACAGCGCGTGCTCCGCGTAGTCGAGGACGCGCATGTCCGGGGCGCCGTCGATCGTCATGAAGGCGTCGAGGAAGGCGGCGATCGGGCCGTTCCCCGTGCCGGTGACCGTGATCGGCTCGCCGTTGTCGATCAGGCTCGCCTCGATGGTGCTGTCGCCGTCGACCGTCGAGTCGGTGACGATGTTGACCAGCTCGAAACGGCCCCAGGGAGCCGCCGGGTTCGGCAGGTACTCGTCCTGGAACCTCGCCCACAGCTCGGCCGGGGACACCTCGCCGCCGTCCTGGTCCACGCCACGCTGGACGACACCGGAGAACTCGATCTGGAGGCGACGCGGCAGGTCCATCTGGTGCTCGCTCTTCATGATGTACGAGACCCCGCCCTTGCCCGACTGGCTGTTGACGCGCACGACGGCCTCGTAGGAGCGACCGAGGTCGTGCGGGTCGATCGGCAGGTACGGGACCCCCCAGACGAGGTCGTCGACGCTGGTGCCCCGCTCCTTCGCGTCGCGCTCCATCGCCTCGAACCCCTTCTTGATCGCGTCCTGGTGCGAGCCGGAGAAGGCGGTGAAGACGAGATCGCCGCCATAGGGGTGGCGTTCGCCGACGGGAAGCTGGTTGCAGTACTCCACCGTGCGCCGGATCTCGTCGATGTCACTGAAGTCGATCTGGGGGTCGATGCCCTGGCTGAAGAGGTTCATGCCGAGGGTGACGAGGTCGACGTTGCCGGTGCGCTCGCCGTTGCCGAAGAGGCACCCCTCGATGCGGTCGGCCCCGGCGAGGTAGCCGAGCTCGGCCGCCGCGACTCCCGTCCCTCGGTCGTTGTGCGGGTGCAGCGACACGACGACCGACTCGCGCCGGTCGAGGTGGCGGATCATCCACTCGATGGAGTCGGCGTAGACGTTGGGCGTGATCATCTCGACCGTCGCGGGCAGGTTGACGATCATCTTGTGGTCCGGCGTCGGGTCGATGACGTCGATGACCTCGTTGCAGATGCGGACGGCGAAGTCGAGCTCGGTCCCCGTGTAGGACTCGGGTGAGTACTCGTAGTAGACGGTCGTGTCGGGAATCGTCTCCTCGAGCTTGCGGCACAGGCGGGCCGCGTCGACCGCGATGTCGATGATCCCCTCCTGGTCGAGGCCGAAGACGACGCGGCGCTGGAGGACCGAGGTCGAGTTGTAGAAGTGGACGATCGCCTGCTTGGCGCCACGGATCGAGTCGTAGGTGCGCTCGATGAGGTGGTCGCGGCACTGGGTGAGGACCTGGATGGTCACGTCGTCGGGGATGTGCCCACCCTCGATGAGCTCGCGGACGAAGTCGTAGTCGGTCTGGCTCGCGGACGGGAAGCCGACCTCGATCTCCTTGTAGCCCATCCGGACGAGCAGCTGGAACATGCGCAGCTTGCGCTCGGAGTTCATCGGGTCGATGAGGGCCTGGTTCCCGTCCCGCAGGTCGACGGCGCACCAGCGTGGGGCCTGCTCGAGTCGCTTCGTCGGCCACGTGCGGTCGGGCAGGTCGACGGGGATCTGCTCGTGGAAGGGGACGTACTTCTGGTAGGGCATGCGGGACGGCTGCTGGGGGTGGATCATCGCTTCGCTCTCTCGTCTCTCAGGTCTCTCGCAGTGTCCGGCCGGACACGAGAAACTCCGCGACGAGGGGGGCCGGGATCAGGCCTCGTCGCGGCAGCGAAGGAGGAGCTGCGCCGAACGCATGTCCTCACCGTATGCCGCTGGGCGGGGTTCGTCCACCACGTGGGCGCGGCTGCCCGGATCCTGAGACCTTTCGGGGCTGGGGCGCCGGGGGGACCCGGGTTCGTCCCAGCCGTCGCGCCGCGGTGTCGACGGCGAGCAGTCGCGTCGTGACGAGCTCGACCATGAGGCTCGTCGCCGGGGACAGGACGGCGCCCTGGCGGTGGACGATGGCGAACCGGTCGTAGAGGCGCGGACGCAAGGGCGCCCACCCGACATGCTCAGGCACTCGGTCGCCGAGGAGGTGGAGCATGCCGAGCGACATCACCGTGTCGGCCTCGCCGCTCGCCGCGATCTCCAGGGTGGTCTCCACGTCCTCGACCTCGACGCGGGTCTGCAGCGTGTGCCCGGCCGCCTCGACAGCGGTCGCGAGCCCCGCCCGGGTCGTGTCGTTGGCCCAGCTGGCCCAGGCGAGGACGAGGGGTGCCTTGGCCAGCACCGCGGCCGTCACCGGACCGGCCACCCGGTCGGCGTGCGCGCTGACGTAGACGAGCTCGTCGTCCATCACCGGATTGACCTCCAGGGCCGGGTCGTCGACGGGCAGGGCGATCGCCGCGGCCTCCATCCGTCCGCGACGCAGCTGGTCGACAACGTCGGTGGAGTGGCGCCCGACGAGCTCGACCCGGACTCCCGGGTGACGGTGCAGCAGGTCGAGCACCACGCTCGAGCCAAGGTAGAGCCGGGAGGCGCCGAAGACGCCGAAGCGGATCGTGCCCGATTCGAGCTGGTTGACCGAACGTACTGCGTTCGCCGCCTGCTCGACGGCGCCGATGGTGCGCTCCGCGTGCGGGCGGAGCGCGTGCGCGGCCTCGGTCGGGACGAGCCCCCGGCCCACCCGCTCGAAGAGCCTCGCCCCGAGGGAGCGCTCGAGGACGCGCACCTGCTCCGAGACGGTCGGCTGGGCGTAGCCGAGCCGGGTCGCCGCCGCCGTGAGGGAGCCGAGCTCGTAGGCGGCGAGGAAGACGCGAAGCTGATGGATCGTGGCCAAGGCTTTCCCTATGAGAGGTGCAGGAAACTGAGGATACCTCGATGCGAGAGGCCGACCTAGGCTCGCGCTTGTGAGCCACACGCAGACCCAGCCCGGCCGGACCCCGGTCGACCTGCGCGGCGCGGTCTTCGTCATGGCGGCCGCGTGCTGCTACGCCCTGTCCGTCGTCTTCGCCAAGGGCGCCTACGCCGAGGACGTCGCCGTCGCCACGCTCACGCTGTGGCGCTTCGCCATCGGGGCCGCCGTGTTCTGGGCCCTCGTCGCGCTGCGCCGCCCGGCCCGGGTCAGCCTGCGGACCGTGCTCGTCTGCGTCGGGCTCGGCGCCGTCGGCTATTCCGTGCAGGCGCTCACCTACTTCGGCGCGGTCGCCGTCATGGATGCGGGCCTCGCGGCCCTGCTCGTCTACACCTATCCGGCAATCATCGCCGTCATCGGTTTCCTCACGCGCCGGGAGCCGCCGACGCGCCGACGCCTCGTCGCCCTGGCCTGCTCCGGTACGGGCCTGCTCCTGCTCCTCGGGCTCGGCGGCTTCTCCTCGGTCTCCCCCGTGGGCATCGGGCTCGCCCTCACTGCCGCAGTCACCTACGCCGTCTACACGATGGTCGCCTCGTCCCTGCCCGTCGACGCCGACGTCACGCTCCTCATGGCAATCGTCGCGACCTCTGCGCTCGGCTCGGTGGCGCTCTTCACGACGGGGACGGGCCAGCCGCTCGGACTCACCCCTGACCCTGTCGTGCTGGGCTGGGTGCTCACCTACGTGCTCGTCGGGACGATCCTCGCGATGCTCCTCCACCAACGTGGCATCACCCGGGTCGGCGCCTCGACCGGCGGGATCATCTCGAGCATCGAGCCGCTCGTCGCAGCCGGCGCGGTCGCCCTCGTCTACGGCGAGGCGATGACGCCGATACAGCTCGCCGGCGGACTCGTCATCCTCACGGGCGTCATCGTCGTGCAGCTGCCGTCGCGGACGGTCCGCAGGGCAGCGCTCCCGACAGTCGGGTCGGCGCACGCCCCGGAACGGGCCCACCCGCTCGAGAACCCTCAGCCGGCCGGTGTGGCCGTGGCGGCCAGCCCGTCATCGGCGACCTCCTGAGCCCGCAGCCCGGCGGGCGCAGTCGCACTCACGTCTCGACCGAGGTGCCGAGCTCCCGGCAGAGCCACCACAGGGCGACGGCCTGGAAGGTGTCGGTGGGATCGAGACCGGTTGCCGAGCAGAGGGACGCGACCCGGTTGCGCACGGTGTTGGGGTGGACGTAGGCCGCCCGCGCGGCGTCGTTCGCGTCCTTGCCTCGCTCGAGCCAGAGCCGGACCGTGTCGAGGATCGCTTCACGGTGCGGCCCGAGCGTGGCCACGGCCTGGCCGTGGCGGTCGGTGAGGGTGGCACCCAGATCCGGGCGCTCGAGCAGCGCCACGACCGGCGCCACATCGGCGACGTGGACGGCCCCGGACCGACCGAGGGCCGTCGCGGCCGTCGTGGCGGAGGCAGCCAGCCGTCTCAGCAGCGGCAGCTCGCGAACCTCTCCGGGCCCGGCGACGCCCATCGTCTCGACGACGACCCCGGAGGCTCGGGGCTCCCGGGTCGACACGAGGACCACCATCCCGTCGTCGAGCCCGACGATCCCGGACCCCCTGGCCCACGAGCGCACCGACCCGACGTCCTTGACTCCCCGCGCCACGCCCACATGGACGACGTCCGACGCGAACCCCGCCTCCTGCGCAGCCAGCACCGCTGCGGAACCGCCCTGCAGGAGCCGGCGGACCAGCTCGTCGTCCCGGTCTCCACGGTCCCGGTGCGCCAGACCGGCCTCCGCCGCAGACGTGCGGTGCGCTGCGATGAGGCGTTGACGCACGGACTCGGCCCAGTCGTCGTAGAGCTCACGAGCCTGGAGCAGCAGGCCGCTGTCCACCCCGAGCTCGCGCGCCAGGGTGCCGGCCTCGGCCCAGATCCGGCGCGATGCCACGTGGATCGCCGCCAGCACCTCCGCGATGGGAATGCCCTGACGGGCGCGCGTGATCGCAAGGTCCTCGACGAAGGCGAGCTCGGCCTCCGTCGCACCGCGACGAGCTGCGATGGCGCGGGTGGCCGCCGTCATGAGGTCGCGCGTGCGTCGAGCGACATCCGCGGCGTCGAGCGTCGCCATGGTCCGGCTCGTCGACCGGACCTCGTCGACCGCCTCGGTCAGCACCCTGGGGGTGGAGGACACCGACTCGATGAGGGCCACGATCTCGTCCCAGGCGGCCGGCTGTTCCATCCGGTCATTGTGGAGCCTGATTGTGGGCGGACACAACGAGGAGCGAGGTGCTGGGCGGAGATCCAAGAAGTCCACGGGGCCATCCGCATACTCTCTTGTCCGCGGCCACAACAGGGTGCAAAGGAGCCAACAATGTCCACGTCCATGACCGGCGGAGAGCTCATCGCACGGATGCTGGCCGCAGAGGACGTCGAGCACCTCTTCGGCATCATCGACGGGACCTACTTCGGCTTCTACCGCGCGCTCGCCGGGGCAGGAATCACCCTGCACTCACCACGCCACGAGGCGGCCGCCGCGCACATGGCGGGCGCCTACGCGCGCCTCACGGGGCGGCTCGGCGTGGTCATGGCCTCGAACGGCCCGGGTGTGGCGAATGTCCTCCCCGGCGTGGCCGTCGAGGAGGGCGAGGGCAACCGGGTGCTGCTCATCACGTCGGCGCGCCGCGTCGGGATCGGCCATCCCGACCGCGGGGGCACCTACCAGTACTTCGACCAGTCCGCCGTGATCGGCCCCATGTCGAAGTGGTCCGCGCACGTGCCCTCGGCCGACCGCATCCCCGAACTGCTCCGGAGGGCTCTCCGCATGTCCTTCACCGGCCGACCCGGAGTCGTGCACCTCGATGTGCCGGAGGACATCATCAACGGGCCCACGGGCCTCGAGGCCGACGTCATCCGCCCGCCGCACACCTATCGCCGCGTCACACCCCAGCAGCCCGACCCGGTCCTCGTGGACCGGGCCGCTCGCCTGCTCGTCGACGCCGACCGTCCTGTGATCCACGCCGGCGCCGGCGTCTACCACGCCGGCGCAGAGGCCGAGCTCACCCGGCTCGCCGAGGTTCTCGCCGCTCCCGTCACGACGTCCTGGGCCGCCCGGGGTGTCCTGCCCGAGTCACGCCCGGAGGCGATCCCCATGACCGCCCTCGACCTCAACGACGAGGTGCGCTCCGGCGCGGACGTGGTCCTCGTCGTCGGATCGCGCCTCGGCGAGACGGACTGGTGGGGCAAGGCGCCGAACTGGGGCCGCCCCGGCGAGCAGCGAACGATCCAGATCGACGTCGACGAGGAGCGCATCGGGGTCAACAAGCCCATCGAGATCGGGCTCGTCGCGGACGCCCGAGAGGCGCTCCGGGCGCTCGCCGATGCGGTGGCCGGGCTCGAGGTGCAGCGTCGCCCCGAACGAGTCACGAGGTTGCGTGGCTGGCAGACGACGAAGGCGGAGGTGCGAGCCAAGCTCGACAAGCCGCTCGAGAAGGCTGCCACGTCCTCGCCCGTCCATCCGGGTCTCGTCCCCGCAGCCGCTCAGAGGGTGATGCCCGACGACACCATCTGGGTCTTCGACGGCGGCAACACCGTCGTCTGGGCGAACTTCCACCACGAGGCGCACGTCCCGCGATCGATCCTCTCGACGTTCAAGTTCGGGATGCTCGGCGCCGGACTGGGCCAGGCGCTCGGTGCCGCGGTCGCGGCGCCCGACCGGCGGGTCTGCTGCCTCATCGGCGACGGGGCGTTCGGGATGCACGCCAGCGAGATCGAGTCGGCCGTGCGCCTCCGGCTGCCGATCGTCTTCGTCGTCTTCGTCGATGGTCAGTGGGGCATGGTCAAGATGAGCCAGCAGATCGCGGCGGCACCCATCGCGACGATCGCGCGCAAGATGATCGCCAACGCCGCACTGCCGGACGACCAGGTCGTCTACGCCGACTTCGAGGAGTGCCGGTACGACCGGCTCGCGACGGCTCTGGGGGCACATGGGGACTTCGTTGCCTCGGCCGGAGACCTCGAGGCGGCACTCGAACGCGCCCGGGACTGTGGGGGCCCGGCGGTCGTCCACGTCCAGGTCGACAATGTCGAGCACATGTGGGCGCCGGGTCTGCGGGCCTTCAAGAAGATGCACCAGGAGCCGAAGGGGTGACTGCCATGCCGCCGCAACGGGTCCTCGTCACCGGTGGCACGGGCTACCTCGGCCGGCTTGTGGTCGACCGCTTCGTCCGCTCCGCGATCCCGACGGTCTCCGTCGACGTCAGACAGCCCGGGGCCCTCCGCGACGGCGTCGTCGAGGTCGTCGGAGACCTCAGGGACGTGGACCTGCCAGACCTGCTCCGCACGCACCGCACGACCGCAGTCGTCCATCTCGCGGCGATCGTCGAGCCGCCGCGTGGGATGAGCGATCGCGTCCTCGAGTCGTTGGAGGTCGGGGGCACTCAAGCGGTGCTCGACGCCTGCGTCGAGGGCGGCATACGGCATCTCACCGTGCTGTCGTCAGGAGCCGCGTACGGCTACACCGCCCGCAACGACGGCCGATTGCTGGACGAGGACTCCCCCACCCCCGGCAGCCGGGACTTCGCCTACGCCCGCCACAAGGCGATGGTCGAACAGCTCGTCTCCCGCTCCCGGCGGCTGCATCCCGAGGTGGGCATCCTCCTGCTCCGTCCGGGCACGATCCTCGGCCCCTCGACGAACAACCAGATCACTGCGCTCTTCCGCCAACGGGTCATTGTCGGACTCCGCGAGACGCCGACACCCTTCGTCTTCGTCTGGGACGAGGACGTCGCGGAGATCATCGCCCAGGGGGTCGCACGGGGCGTGACGGGCACGTTCAACGTTGCGGGCGACGGCACCATGACCCTGGCCGAGATCGCTGCCGCCGAGGGGCGCCGGCTCGTGCGCCTGCCGGCCGCCGCCGTGGGCCGCGCGCTGTCGATCGGTCATCGCCTCGGAGTCACGCGCTATGGTCCGGAGCAGGTCGACTTCCTGCGTCACCGCCCGGTGCTCGACAACGCCCGGCTGCGCCGGGCCTTCCCGGGGCTGCCGCGGCTGACGAGCCGGGAGACCTACGAGCTCTACCGTCGAGAAAGGCGGGCGTGATGGCCGAAGTCCTCCCCCAACGTCACCCCAGGCACACCGGCACTCCGCTGCGAGGCGCGGTCGTCGTCCTCACGGGAGCCGCGGGCCAGATCGGGCGAGCGCTCGTCGACGCGCTCGAGACCGCGGGATCAACTGTCGTCGGGCTCGACCTCGCGGCGGCGTGCCCCGAAGGGGACCGGCGCTACGTGCCCTGTGACATCACCGACGAGCGAGCCGTCCGGACCACCGTGGAGCGCGTGGTGACCGAGCACGGACGCATCGACGTCCTCATCCACTGCGCGGGCCTCTCGGCGATCGGCGCCTTCGAGGACCACGACCTCGACGTGCACCGCCGGGTCATGGAGGTGACCCACTTCGGCGCGGTGTCGGTGACGCTCGCGGCCCTCCCGGCGCTGCGGGCCGCATCCGGTCGAGTCGTCGTGGTGGGCTCGGTGGCTGGCTTCGCCCCGGTGCTCGGCCGCCCGCCCTATGTCGCCGCCAAGCACGCGGTCACCGGCTTGTTCACCGCACTGCGACCCGAGCTCGAGCCCGACGGCGTCGGCGTGACCCTCGTCCACCCGACCTTCGTCCGGGGTGGCATGGCGGAGGCGAGCGATCGGGCCGAGGGACGCGAGCGCGCCACCACGGGCGAGGAGATCACGCCGGCGGACGTCGCCGAAGCAGTCGTCGCAGCCGTCGCCAAGGGACGCGACCACGTCCTCGTCGGTCGCACGGCCCGTCGCGCCTGGATCGTGAACCGGCTCGCGCCGACCCTCTACGAGAGGCTCATGAAGCGCCGGCTCCGCGCCGGCGGCGGTGACGGTGTCACGGGCGGTATCACTGACGTTGTCACTGGCGATGTCACGGGCGGTGTCACTGGCGGTGACGGTGTCACGGGCGGGGACACCGACGGGGACACTCGCGCCACGGGGGGTCGCCCGTGAG
>NZ_JAJJPG010000062.1:16324-21293 GCF_032907665.1 Intrasporangium sp. | reverse complement strand
GACATCAGCCGCAAGCGCAAGCTGCTCGAGAAGCAGAAGGAGGGCAAGAAGCGGATGAAGATGGTGGGCCGGGTGGAGGTCCCCCAGGAGGCCTTCATCGCGGCGCTCTCGAGCGACGGCGGCGGCGAGAAGGCGAAGAAGTAGCCGCACCACCCACGAGGATGCGCGCCGCCCCGGGTTTCACCACGGGGTGCCCACGGCAGGGGTCCGCGTCGTAGCGTGGAGACGTGCAGCCCCGTGCCGAGCGCTTCGAGCACGCCGTGAGCCCGGTCCTCGCGCCGTGGGTGGAGCATGCCGTGGGCTACCGGCTCACCGGTTTCCCGGCGGGGGTCCATGTCGGTATGCCGTCGGGCTCGCTGACGCTCGTCATCCCCCTTGACGACCCGCTGACCTTGTCAGACCCGCGCGGCGGACGGCGCGCGTACGGGTCCGTGCTGGCCGGGCTGTCGGCGGAACCCACCCTCATCCACCACGACGGCACCCAGCACGGCGTGCAGCTCGGCCTGCGGCCCGGAGCAGCCCGGATGCTCTTCGGGTGCCGGACCGCCGAGCTCACGGACGGGTCCTTCGAGCTCGGCGACGTGCTCGGTCGGGAGGCCGACCGCCTGCGCGAGCAGCTCCACGCGACGGACTCGTGGCAGCGTCGTCTCGAGCTCGTCGAGCAGCTGCTCATCAGGCGACTCGGGCGTTCGGGGGAGTCACCGGCACCCGAGGTGGCCGAGGCCTGGCGGGTCATCCGCCGCACGGGCGGTGCGGTCCCGATCCGGGACGTCGCCGCGCGCGTCGGGTGGTCGATGCGTCACCTGCAGCAACGGTTCGGCGCCGAGTTCGGCCTGACGCCGAAGACGGTCGCGAAGGTGAGCCGGTTCGAGCGGTCGGTCCCCCTCGTGGCAGCAGCGTCGACGCCGCTGGCGCAGGTCGCCGTGGCGTGCGGCTACACCGACCAGGCGCACCTGACGAGGGACTGGGTCGCGCTGGCCGGGACCTCGCCGGCGCGATGGCGGCGGCAGGACGCCCTCGCGAACGGCGCCCGCGCGACCGACTCAGCGCAGCGGCATACGGTCTGATCCGACCGGCGCCCGAGTGCGCTTTCGTCCAAGACTGCCACCGTCGCCATCTGCGAGCGTGTCTGCATGGCTACTCAGACACAGGGAACCAGCACCAGGACCGACCACAACATCTGGTCGGGAATCAGCTACGACGACGCCATGGCCGCCCGGGAGTGGCTGCGGGCCCTCGGCTTCGAGGAGGGCATCCTCGTCGCCGACGACGGCGTCGTCACCCACAGCGAGATGGTCTGGCCGGAAGGGGGCCGGGTCATGGTCCACTCGCGAGAGAAGGAGGACGACATGTTCGGGACCCCGCGGGGCGGGTCGTCCGTCTACGTCGTCGTCGACGACCCGGAATCCGTGTGGGAGCGCGCCCAGGCGCTCGGGGCGCGGGTGCTGCGGCCCATGGAGGACACGGACTACGGCTCGAGCGGCTTCTCGGTCGCCGATGCCGAGGGGAACCGGTGGAGCTTCGGCACCTACGCCGGCGAATAGCTCGCGACGGACGACCCCTCGGGAGGCGCGGAGGGGCCCGGTCCCGCCGTCGACACCAAGAACTTCACGGTCCGCTGAGGCTCGGTCACGGGCGGGGCGACCCAACCGCTAGTTACTCACGGGTAGCATGTCGCCATGGCCGACACCTACGCCCTCTACCGCCGCCTGGAGTCCGTCCCGCTGGGCAAGAGGATCTTCGCGCTCGGCTTCAGCAGGGCCGCGCCCTACTTCCGCTCGATCAGCCCTCGGGTTGTCAGCGTCGCTCCCAACCGGGCCAGCGTCGTCGTCCCGAAGCGCCGGGCCGTGCTCAACCACATCGGCACGGTGCATGCCATCGCTGCCTGCAACGGCCTCGAGGCGGCGATGGGGCTGCTCGCCGAGGCGAGCGTTCCGCCCACCCACCGGTGGATACCTCGCGGCATGGAGGTGCGCTACCTCGCCAAGTCGACGACCGACCTGACCTGCACGGCGGAGACCGATCCTGAGCAGTGGGACGGCCGCAGTGACGTCCCCGTGCGCGTCTCAGCCGTCCGCGCGGACGGCACCGTGACCGTCGAGGGGACCATCCACCTCTACGTCACTCCCCGGTGACGACCCGCCGGGCAGGCGGGGCGGCGAGCCAGGGAAAGGTCATTCAAGGAGCTTGCGCCGCATTCTCTCGGTGTCGGTCCGGGTCCAGCCGTGCGTGGCGAGCCACCCGTGCACCCCACCGTGCCGGGCCTCGAGGGTGCCGAGGAGCATCCGCATCGTGTCGCTCCTCGGCGACTGCTGCGCCACGGTCTTGTGCTTGAGGTTCTCGGCGTAGGCGGGCCTGCGCCGCAGCCGGTCGAGGATGGCCTCCACCCGCTGTGCCGAGGCGGCGTAGTCGGCGATGACGACCTCGTCGGGCACGTCGACGATCTTCAGCGCGAGCCCGACGATGGTCCCGGTGCGGTCCTTGCCCGCTGCGCAGTGGACGATGGCGGCGCCCTCGCTCCCGGCGATGGCGTGCAGGGCGGAGAGCACCGAGTCGGGGCGGGTCGAGAGGAACGACAGGTAGTGCTCGGACCAGAACTCGTCGTGGCTCGGACGATGTGCCTCGGGCCGCTCACGCAGCGCCTCGGCCTCGTCCCGCTCCCAGGGGAGGACCCGCTCGGCGGCCGGGATCCCCGACTCGTCGCTGTCCTCCCGATAGAGCGTCAGGTGGTGGTGGCGCACGCTCGTCGCGCGAAGGGGGCCGTCCCCCTCCCGGGCAACCTCGACGTGGGTCCGCAGGTCGATGACGTCCGTGACGCGGAACTCCTGCAGCAGGGTCGCGACGGATGAAGCGGGGAGGTCCTGAAGGTTGTCCGACCGGAGGAGCCGACGGTGGCGGACGACGTCGCCACTCGCCGTCGGCACGCCGCCGAGGTCGCGCATGTTGACGACGCCGGTGAGCTCGATCCAGCTGGGTTGGTGCACCAGACGACGATATGCGATGCCGGTGACGGGCCCATAAATGATTTGCGTCGGGATGGTGCCAACCAGATATCTTGATATCAAGATATCGGGTTGACACAGGGGGTGTCGATGACGACAACGGACACAGTGCGTGAGGACCGGCTCACCCGGCGAGGTATTCCCATCGATCGCGACCTTCGTGTCCTCGCGCTCGGACAGTTCGCCAACCGGTTCGGGGCAGGGGCAGTGCTCACGACGAGTGCGCTCTACTTCACGAGGCAGGTCGGCTTCAGCGCGACCGAGGTCGCCCTCGCCATGTCGGTCGCGGCGATCGTCGGAATCGCCGTGCAGGTGCCTGCCGGTCATCTCGCCGACACCAGGGGTCCGCGGGAGGTGCTCACCGCCTTCATGACGGGCGCCGCCGTCTTCAGCGCACCTCCCGTGTTCGCGAGGTCGCCGTGGGCGCTCGCCGTCCTCCTCGGTGTGCTCGCTCTCTTCGAGAGGGGGGCGGGTGCGGTCAACCAGGGTGTGATCGCGCAGCTCGCCACCGGTGGACGAGGGGTGCTCTTCAAGGCCTACCTACGCGCCGTGACCAACTCCGCCATCGGCCTGGGATCCGTCTTCGGGGGTCTCGCCCTCGTCGTCGACACCGTGCCGGCCTATGTCGGCGTCTTCTTCCTCAATGCCGTCTTCACTGCCTTCGCGGCCTGGAACACCCGGCGGCTACCCCATCTGCCCCCGCACCAGCGCCGGGCCGGAGAGCCGCGCCTCGCGGTGCTGCGCGACTGGCCCTACGTCGTCATCACCGCCCTGACCGGGTTCTACGCGCTGCACTTCATCGTCATGGAGATCGGCCTCGCGCTCTACATCTCGGAGCACACCGAGGCGCCCACCGTCATGGTCGCAGTGCTCCTCATCCTCAACACCGCCATGGTGGCGCTCTTCCAGGTGCGACTCTCGCGCCGCACCGACTCGGTGACGGCGGGCGCCAGGGCGCTCGTCCGCGGATCTCTCTGGATCGCCGCAGGATTCGCCGTCGTCGCAGCCGCAGGGAGCGGCAGCTACTGGGTGGCCATCGCGGCACTCGTCGCGGGCTCGCTCGTCCACGTCGTCGGGGAGATGATCGGCTCCGGGGGACAGTGGGGCCTCCAGCTCGGGCTTGCACCGCACGAGAGGCAGGGCCAGTACCAGGGCTTCGCCGGCCTCGGCTACTCGCTCATTTCCGTCATCGGTCCACCGGTCGTGGCCTTCTTCTGCGTCGAGCAGGGCCAACGCGGCTGGCTCATGCTCGCCGGAATCATGGTCGCGACCGCCCTCCTCAGCGTGCCGGCCGCGCGGTGGGCCCTGGCATCGCGGGAGCGCTACGGCGTGACCACGCACTCGGGCTGACCCCGGGGCCGAGCCCGGCGGTGGTTGCGAGACGGTCAGTTTCGGAGAAGCGCCGCACCCGGTGCTGCCCGAAGATTGGAGTCACGCAACCGAGACTCACGGAGGGGCACCATCATGACGGACACCACGACCGGCAGGGCAAAGGCGTCGAGGGCCACGGCCTCGAAGGCCGACACCGCAGAGGCCTTCACCGCGGAGGAGCGCGCGGCCATCAAGGAGCGCGCAGCCGAAGTGAGGGCGAGCAAGGGCCGGGCCGGCAAGACCGGCAAGGCCGACGGGACGAGCGAGGTTCTCGCGAAGATCGCCGAGATGGCCGAGCCTGACCGCAGCATGGCTGGGCGGATCCATGAGGTCATCACGTCCACCGCGCCGGAGCTCGCGCCGCGGCTCTGGTACGGCATGCCCGCCTACGCCAAGGACGGCAAGGTCGTGTGCTTCTTCCAGGATGCCCAGAAGTTCAAGGCGCGGTACTCGACGCTCGGCTTCAACGATCCGGCGACCCTCGACGACGGCGACATGTGGCCGACCGCCTTCGCCGTCACGAAGGTGACGACGGCGGTCGAGAAGCGGATCGCTGCGCTCGTCAGGCAGGCGGTGGGCTGACCCGGCCCCTTCGC
>NZ_JAJJPG010000062.1:0-16224 GCF_032907665.1 Intrasporangium sp. | reverse complement strand
CGCCCTGGTCGCTGGGAGCACCCGCGCGCACTGAGACAATGGCCGTATGCCGCCCAGTGCCCTTCCCGACGGAGAGCCCGCACCCGTCTCGGGTGAGCTCCCGGGTTCGGCCCTCGCCGGTCTCGCGTCCACGCGCCTCGGCATCTACGTGCACGTCCCGTTCTGCCGGGTCCGGTGCGGCTACTGCGACTTCAACACGTACACGCTGACCGAGCTCGCGACCAGGGGCGGGACCGTGCCGTCCATCGGGATCGAGAACTATGCCGACGCGGCTCTCGCCGAGCTGGAGCTCGCCCGCACCGTCCTCGGGGAGGGCGCTCCACCCGTCTCCACGGTCTTCGTGGGCGGCGGGACTCCGACGATGCTGCGGTCACGCGACCTCGTGAGGGTACTCAGCGGCATACGGACTCGTTTTGGGCTCGCCCCCGATGCGGAGGTCACGACGGAGGCCAACCCCGACTCCGTGACGCCGGAGTCCCTCGCCGAGCTGGCCGCCGGTGGCTACACCCGGGTGTCGCTCGGGATGCAGTCCGCGGTGCCGCACGTGCTCGCGACGCTCGAGCGGACCCACGACCCCGACAACGTCGCGCGTGCGGTCGAGGCAGCCCGGGCTGTCGGGCTCCAGGTCAGCGTGGACCTCATCTACGGGACGCCGGGGGAGTCGCTCGACGACTGGCGTCGCAGTCTGGAGGCGGCCGTCGCGCTGGAGCCCGACCACATCTCCGCCTACGCGCTGGTCGTCGAGGAGGGCACGAAGCTGTGGGCCCAGGTCCGGCGCGGGCAGGTCGCGATGCCGGAGGACGACGACGAGGCAGACAAGTACGAGCTCGCCGACGAGGTCCTCTCAAGGGCCGGCTTCGACTGGTACGAGGTGAGCAACTGGGCCCGCTCCGAGCAGGCCCGGTGTCGGCACAACCTCGCCTACTGGTCGGGTGCGAACTGGTGGGGGATCGGTCCCGGGGCGCACAGCCACGTCGGGGGCGTGCGCTGGTGGAACGTCAAGCATCCCGCAGCGTATGCCGCTCGGCTCGCTTCCGGCGCCTCCCCGGCGCAGGCTCGCGAGACGCTGACAGCAGAGCAGCGCTACGACGAGACTGTGCTGCTCGGCACACGGATCATCGAGGGACTTCCCGTCGGTGACCTGCGAGGATCAGGACGTAAGGCCGTTGCCGGCCTCATCGCCGACGGGCTCGTCGACGGCGCTGCGGCAGTGGACGCCGGACGGGTGGTGCTGACGCGGCGCGGTCGACTGCTCGCTGACACGGTGGTCCATCGGCTGATCGCACAGTGACGCACTCCGCGCCCTCAGGTGGGCGCAGCAGGTGTGGTCATGGCATGAGGCGCTGGGACGCGCACCGCGCCGGAAGGCGCCCAGAGGCAAGGAGTGAGCATGACCGAGACGATGCGGCTGGAGACGGCCCGGGCCGAGGATGGGACGACGCTGGACGCCGCCGCCCTCGTGGACGACCTGCGGGGCGTCTTCCGCACCGGCGTGACGAAGCCGCTCGCGTGGCGGAAGGCCCAGCTCGAAGGTCTGCGCCGCATGCTGGCCGAGCAGGAGGCAGCCTTCGTGGAGGCGCTCGACACGGACCTCGGCAAGCACGCGACCGAGTCGTGGATCACGGAGCTCGGCTACACGTCCAACGAGATCACCCACATCCTCGGCGGCCTGAAGTCGTGGATCAGGCCCCGCTCGGCTCCCCTTCCGCTCTGGCTTCGGCCGGCGCGCGCGAAGATCGTGCGCGAGCCGCTCGGCGTCGTCCTCGTCATCAGCCCCTGGAACTATCCGGTGCAGCTCGCACTCGCCCCCGTCGCGGGGGCGCTCGCGGCCGGGAACGCCGTCGTCCTCAAGCCGAGCGAGCTGGCGCCGGCCACGTCGGCCCTCCTGGCCCGGATCCTGCCGCGCTACGTCGACCAGGCGGCAGTCCGCGTCGTCGAGGGCGGCGTCCCGGAGACCACCGAGCTGCTCACCGAGCACTGGGACCACATCTTCTACACCGGCAACGGTGCCGTGGGTCGCATCATCCTCGAGGCCGCCGCCCGCCACCTGACCCCCGTGACCCTCGAGCTCGGCGGCAAGTCCCCCACCTTCGTGGACGACGGCGTCGACCTCGAGACAGCCGCCCGACGCATCGTGTGGGGCAAGTACACCAACGCGGGGCAGACGTGCGTGGCACCGGACTTCGTCATCGCCACCAGGCCCGTGCTCGAGGACCTCAAGCCGCTGTTGGACAAGGCGATTCGCGAGTTCTACGGGGAGGACCCCGCACAGTCCGACGTGTACGGACGGATCGTCAACGAGCGGCACTTCGGGCGGGTCTCACGGCTGATCACCGAGGCCCACGTGGTCCGGGGTGGGGCGACGGACGCCGAGTCGCGCTACATCGAGCCGACCGTGCTCGACGGCGTCGACGGTGACCACCTGTCCATGCAGGAGGAGATCTTCGGCCCGATCCTGCCGCTCATCGAGGTGAGCGGTGTCGACGAGGCGATCGAGTTCATCAACGACCGGGACAAGCCGCTGGCGTTGTACGTGTTCACGAACCGCGCGGAGACGAAGCGGCGCTTCATCCGTGACACGTCCTCCGGGGCGCTGGACTTCAACGCCCCGATGATTCACCTCGGGGCGCCCTCGCTGCCCTTCGGCGGGGTCGGCGCGAGCGGCATGGGCAAGTATCACGGTGAGGAGTCGGTTGCCGTCTTCAGCCATGCCAAGGCCGTCATCGACCTGCCGACGAAGCCGGACCTGCTGGCCACCCTCTACCCGCCGTTCACCTCGATCAAGGAGACCCTGATCCGGCGCATCGTCGCGCCCTCACGTCGCTGACGGTGAAGGCTCATGTCCCCGATATCGGTCAGACCGCGGGCTCGGTGACGAAGTCGATGAGCTCCTCGACGCTGGCCAGCAGTGCAGGCTCGAGGTCCGCGTAGGTCCGGACGGTCCCGAGAATGCGTTTCCACGCCCTCGCGATGTCGGCCTGGGTCTCGTGCGGCCACCCGAGCGCCTCGCAGATGCCGTGCTTCCACGACGTCCCGCGTGGGATGACGGGCCAACGCTCCCACCCGAGGCGTGCGGGTCGGACCGACTGCCAGACGTCGACGTAGGGGTGCCCGAGGATCCGCACGTGCGGGGTGAGCCCGGGCAGGGCCCGGGCCTCGTCGACGATGCGCGCCTCCTTCGTGCCGGGGACGAGGTGGTCGACGAGGACGCCGAGCCGTCGGCCCGGCCCGGGCTGGAAGTCGGCGATGATGCCCGCGAGGTCGTCGACGCCGTCCATCATCTCGACGACGACACCCTCGATGCGTAGGTCGTCGCCCCACACCTTCTCCACGAGCTCGGCGTCGTGCCGGCCCTCGACATAGATCCGTGACCCGCTCGCGACCCGCGCCGGGGCGCTGTGGACGGCGACGGACCCGCTCGCGGTGCGGGCGCTCACCTTCCGGGCCTCCTCGAGCGCGGCCGACGCGGCGGCAACGGGCTTGGTGAGGGACACCGGTCTGCCGTCGACGAGGAACCCCGGGCCGAGCGGGAACGCCTTGACCTGGCCGCGGCGGTCCTCGAGGTGCGCGACGTGCATGCCGCCCGCCTTCTCCACCCGGACCACCGCGCCCACCCAGCCGGTCTCGACGTCCTCGACGACGAGTCCCGGCTCGGCCGGCACGTCGACGGACCGGCCGCGCCGGGGCGCGCGCCAGTCGCCGGAGAGGACGTCAGGGCCGTAGCGATCGTGGTGCGACACGATTGTCGAGGGTATGCCGGTGGGCCGGCTCATGGCCGGACCGCCACGCAGGTGCCCGGTGGGAGATGTCTCACGGACCTGTCGGCCAGGGGGGCGGGCGGACACCGGAACGTGCGCTGGGAGCCGGCTCGGCGGCATACGGCCCAGTGGTTCTGCTGTTCCGCTGACCCGCACGTCGCGAGCGGCGGCGTTCGCGGAGGGGGTGGGCGACGACGTAGACTTGGCACTCGATTGATGAGAGTGCCAGAGGGAGGTGAGGGATGAGCGAGGAGCGCAAGCTCATGGTCCTGCGCGCGATCGTGCAGGACTACGTCCAGACCTCCGAGCCCGTGGGGAGCAAGGCCCTCGTCGACCGGCACCACCTCGGGGTGAGCGCCGCCACCGTGCGCAACGACATGGCGCAGCTCGAGGAGGAGGGGCTGATCCACGCCCCGCACACGTCCGCCGGCCGGGTGCCGACCGACGCCGGCTACCGGGTCTTCGTCGACCGCCTGAGCCAGCTCAAACCGCTGAGCGCGGGGGAGCGGCGCGCGATCAGCCAGTTCCTCGAGGGCGCCGTCGACCTCGACGACGTCGTCGACCGCACGGTGCGGCTGCTCGCCGGGCTGACCCGGCAGGTCGCCGTCATGCAGTACCCGTCGCTGACGCGGTCCACGGTCCGCCACATCGAGCTCGTCCCGGTCGGCGCCGCCCACCTGATGGTCATCCTCATCGTCAACACCGGCCGGGTCGAGCAGCGGGTCGTCGAGGCCCGCAACCTGCCCACCGGGACCGAGGGCGAGCAGCTCGTCGCGCGGCTGCGGTCCTCGCTCAACGACCTCGCCGCAGGAGTGCCGTTCACCGTCGCCACGACCCAGCTGCGACGCCTCGTCGAGGACGCGTCCGCCGACGAGCAGCCGATCGTCGAGGCCATCGTCTCGGCCCTGTCCGACGCGCTCGTCGAGGAACGCGAGGAGCGGGTCGTGCTCGCCGGCCAGGCCAACCTCGCCCGCTCCGGCGGGGACTTCGCGACATCCATCGCGCCGATCCTCGAGGCCCTCGAGGAGCACGTCGTCCTGCTCCGCCTGCTGGGACAGCTCGGTGACGACCCCGACGCCGTCTCCGTCCGGATCGGCTCGGAGAACCCCGTGACCGGCCTCCAGACGACCTCGCTCGTCTCCATGGGCTACGGCTCAGGACTGGAGCGGGTCGCCAGCCTCGGCGTGCTCGGCCCCACCCGGATGGACTACCCGACGACCATGGCGTCCGTCAGGGCCGTCGCCCGCTACGTGTCCCAGATCCTCGACGAGAACCAGAACGGATGACGACTCGTTGCACGGGGTGACCGGCGCCTCGACCCCGCCGCATCGCCCCACCGACCACCGACGTGACCACTGATCGACCACCGCACCACGACGACCCGGACGCCAGACGAAGATGACAGGAACCACCCGCTTGAACGACTACTACGCCGTCCTCGGTGTCTCCCGTGACGCAAGTCAGGAGGAGATCAAGAAGGCCTACCGTCGACTCGCCCGCAAGCTGCACCCTGATGTCAACCCCGGCCCGGAGGCCGAGGAGGAGTTCAAGCGTGTCTCGCAGGCATACGAGGTGCTCTCCGACCCGCACAAGCGGCGGTCGTTCGACCTCGGCGCCGATCCCTTCGCGACAGGCGGCTCGGGCTTCGGTGCGGGTCCCGGCTTCTCCTTCAGCGACGTCATGGACGCGTTCTTCGGCGCCGGTGCGACGGCGGGCACGCGAGGACCTCGCCCGCGCGTGCAACGCGGCCAGGACGCCCTCGTCCGGCTCGACATCGACCTCGCGAAAGCGGTCTTCGGCTCCGAGGAGGAGCTGACCCTCGACACGGCGATCGGCTGCTCGAGGTGCGGCGGCGACGGGGCCGAGCCCGGCACGGGGCGCCAGACCTGCCCGATCTGCCAGGGGCGCGGCGAGGTGCAGCAGATCCAGCGGAGCTTCCTCGGTCAGGTCATGACCTCACGCCCCTGCGTCAACTGCCAAGGCTACGGCTCGACCCTCACCGACCCCTGCCACGACTGCTCCGGCGACGGACGCGTCCGCACCCGGCGCACCATCAAGCTCAAGGTGCCGGCCGGTGTCGACACGGGCACCCGCATCCAGCTCACGGGCGAGGGCGAGGTCGGTCCCGGCAACGGCCCCCAGGGCGACCTCTACGTCGAGATCCGCGTCGTGAACCACGACACCTACACGCGCCGGGGCGACGACCTCCACTGCACGATCGAGCTGCCCATGGCCGCTGCGGCCCTCGGCACGACGCTCAAGCTGTCGACCTTCGACGGGATGCAGGACCTCGAGATCAAGCCCGGCACCCAGAGCGGCGACGTCATCACGCTTCGCGGGCTCGGCGTCACCCACCTGCGCCACGGCGGACGCGGGGACCTGCTCGTCCACACGACCGTGGTGACGCCGACGCGGCTCAGCGAGGAGCAGGAGGACCTGCTCCGGCAGTTCGCGGCGCTGCGTGGCGAGGAGCGACCCGAGGGCCGCCTGACGCCGAACAAGGGGCTCTTCGGCAAGATCCGGGACGCCTTCAAGGAGAAGTGAGGGTCCCGGTGACCCACCAGCTCTTCCTCGGCGACCCGGCCGAGCTCGTCGCGGCCGCGCCCGGCGCGCTCGTCGTCCTCGACGGGGACGAGGGGCGGCACGCCGCCAGCGTCGTCCGCGTTCGGCCCGGCGAACGGTACTTCGTGTCGGACGGCCTCGGTCGTCGTGTCCTCGCCGAGGCGGAGCACGTCGACAGGACGACGGTGCGAGGTCGGGTGCTCGAGGTCGTCGACGAGCCGGAGCCGGGCCTGCGGTTCGTCCTCGTCCAGGCCCTGGCCAAGGGCGACCGCGACGAGCAGGCCATCGAGGCGGCCACCGAGCTCGGCGTCGACGAGGTCGTGCCGTGGGCGGCCGAGCGGTCCATCGTCGTGTGGCGAGGCGACCGGGCCGCGAAGTCCCTGGCCAAGTGGGCGGCCGTCGTCACGCGGGCGACGAAGCAGTCCCGTCGGTCCCGGGTGCCGATCACCTCGCCCCCCGTGGACCTCCACTCACTGGCTGATCGGGTGGGACGCTGCGCGCTCGCGCTCGTGCTGCACGAGGACGCCACGGAGCCGCTCGCCGCAGTCGAGCTGCCCGACTCGGGCGATGTGCTGGTCGTCGTGGGCCCCGAGGGCGGGATCTCGGCGCGCGAACTCGACGCGCTCGCGGCAGCGGGAGGCCGGCCCGTGCGACTCGGCTCGACGATCCTGCGGTCGTCCTCGGCCGGGCCTGCCGCGCTCGCGGTGCTCAACGCCGGGTCCCGCTGGCGCTGAGCACCACCTCGAGTGGCGCGGCGGTGCACAGGTCGGGTGTGGATGGTGGGGCCACTCGAGGGGTGGCCAGGTCGAGTGGCCCCGATGCGCAGACTCCAGGTGTGGACGGTGGGGCCACTCGAGCTGCGGCCAGGTCGAGTGGCCCGATATGCACGCTCCAGACGTGGATCGTGGGGCCACTCGAGCAGCGTTGGGCCTTGGCAGGGTCAGCCGACGGTGAAGGTCTTGGTGTCGACGTGGGCCCCGCCGCCCTCCGCCCCGCCAGAGGGGTCATCGGTCGACATCGTGATGACGTAGTCGCCCGCCGGGAGCGCGCGCTGGAACTCGAACTCCCCGAAGCCGCCCGTGCCCGTCCCTGCCATCGCGTTTCCTCTGGCCACGGACGTGCCGTCGGGCGTCGTGATCTCCCAGAGGAAGTTCGCCTCGAAGGACGTGCCGTATCCGGCGAACCTCACCTCGCCGGGCGCGAGCTGCTGCCCCTCCGTCGGGACGAGGACCCAGATGTGGGACTGGACCTCGGTCTGGGGTGCCCGGGTGGTCGGCTCGCCGAGGCGGACCGCCCCCCACGCGTCGGCAGGTTCACCGTCGACGAGGATCGTCACGGTCCGCACGGGCGTGCCGGCCACCTGAGCTGCGGCGGTTGCCGTGTAGACGAGCTGCTGGACGGCCCGCTCCGCGAGCTCGCTGCCCACATCCATCCCGGACAGGGCATCGGCCGACAGGTCCACGGTGAGCGCGTCTCCTCGACGGGTCACATCGACACGCGAGGCCGCTCGCCACGGCGTGAGGTAGTCGGGGTCGAGGGGCTGCATCGCCGTCATGGCGGTGACGGCTGAGTCGATCAGCCCACCCGTGTCGGGCACGCTGCGGAACTCGCGGAAGAGCCGTGGGGCACCACCGGTCTCGCCGACCCAGTAGACCGGCACCCCGTCGAGGGATCCGGGTGGCTGCGGCGCTCCAGTGGTGGCCGGTGGGCCGCTCGGTGGGGGCGTGGCAGCTGGGCTCTGCGGTGTCGTCGAGGGCGGCGCCGTCGTCGTGACGCCTTGGGTGGCCGTGGTCGTGCCTGCAGGGACCGGAGTCGGGGCATCCCCCCGACCGGCGAGCCACAGGGTGGCAGCGGCCACGAGGGCGACCGCGGCAGCAGCGGCGAGGATCGGCCACCGCTGCGGTGAGGACGGGTGCCGTGCCCCGCCAGACCGCGCGCCATGCGCGTCGGCGAGGATCGCGCCGAGCCGGTCGCCGGGTTGGATGGAGCCGGCGTCGTCGGCCAGGGCTGAGCGCAGGCCAGCCTCGACGTCGCGCAGGTCCGAGCCGATGACCACGGTCTCGTCACCGGGGTCGGTCCGTCGACCGCTCTCGTCGGGGTTCATGACTGCTCCACCTCTGGGTCGGGGTTCTGCCGTGGGTCGGAAGGGGGCATCGTCAGCCGAAGTGCGCTCAGGCCCCGGTGTGCGTGGGCCTTGACCGACCCCGGAGCGATGCCGAGCGCGTCGGCGATCTGTGCCTCGGACAGGTCGGCGTAGTAGCGCAGGACGAGGACCTCTCGTTGACGCGGGGGGAGGGCACGGAGCGCACTGATCATCGCGGTCCGATCAGCCGCGTGGAGGACCTGCGTCTCGGCGCTGTCCAGACTGCCTCGTCCCGGCAGGTCGGCTGCTCCGGCGTCGCGGGCGCGCTGGCGTTCAACGACGACGTTGTGCCGCTGCACGGAGCGGCAGGCGTTGACGACTGCGGTCTGGAGGTAGCCTACGGCGCGCCCCGTCTCACGGATCGACGCCCAGTTGCGGTGCGTCGCGACGAAGGCGTCCTGCACGGCGTCCTCGGCGGCGAGCTGGTCGTGCAGCAGCAGCCAGGCGAGCCGGACGAGCCGGTGCCAGTGCGCCGCATAGAGCTCGGTGATCGCCCGGTCCGGGTCGCCGGGGAGATCGCCTGGCAGGCCAGCCGCGGGGTCGCTCTGCACCGACGAGGGGTCGCGGCCGGGCACCGGCTGACCCGACGTGTCATGACCAGTCGTCGCCATGCCCCACGTTCTCACGATGAGGAGACGCATGGATGCATGGTTCGGTTGACATCCCTAGGGTTGCCTCCATGAACGCCACTCCCCAGGCCGACGACTGCCTCTTCTGCAAGATCATCGCCGGCGAGATCCCCTCGGACCTCGTGGCCGAGAACGAGCGCGCCGTCGCGTTCCGGGACATCAACCCGGCCGCGCCCGTCCACGTCCTCGTCGTGCCGAAACGGCACGAGCCCAACATCGCGGCGCTCGCGGCCGCGTCGCCGGAGGACCTGTCGGCACTCTTCGCCCTCGTCGCCGAGGTGGTGCAGCAGGAAGGAGTCGCCGAGCACCACCGACTGCTCTTCAACACCGGGGCAGATGCCGGGCAGACGATCTTCCACGCGCACGGCCACGTGCTCGGCGGCACGACCTTCACGGAACGCTGAGAGGCCCCGGGATGGCTGACGAGACGACGACGCCGGACGCCAAGGACGAGGCGAAGCCGACGAACGAACGGGCCAAGGGCACGGACGAGCAGGGGAAGGACGCCGAGGTCGCCGCCCAGGAACCCCAGGACGACCTGGTGACCACGCACCACGTGCTCCGCGTCGGTCGCCGCAGACTGCGATACACCGCCACGGCCGGCCGCGTCGTGCTGCGCGAGGAGGAGCACAAGGACGGCACCTTCAAGGGCCACAAGGCCCGCGCCGAGATCTCGATGACGAGCTACACGCTGGACGGAGCGGACCCGCGGACGCGTCCCGTCGTCTTCGCGTTCAACGGCGGCCCGGGCAGCTCGAGTGTCTGGCTCCACCTCGGGCTCCTGGGCCCGCGCCGGGTCGTCATGGGCGACGTGGGCGCCCTCGAGCCGCCGCCCTACGGGCTCGTCGACAACACGGAGTCCCTGCTCACCGTGGCCGACCTCGTCTTCATCGACCCGATGTCGACGGGTTGGTCCCGGGCCGTCGAGGGCGGCAAGCCGGGTGACTACCACGGCTACCAACGCGACATCGAGCACGTCGGCGAGCTCATCCGGCTCTGGACCTCGCGCAACAAGCGGTGGATGTCCCCGAAGTTCATGGCCGGCGAGTCCTACGGCACGCTCCGCGGCGCGTCCCTCACTGCTCACCTGCAGGAGCGCTACGGGATGTACCTCAACGGGCTCATCCTCATCAGCAGCGTCCTTGACCTGTCGTCGATCGACTTCGAGAAGCAGCGCAATGACCGCGCCCACGCGCTCTACCTGCCGACGTATGCCGCCATCGCGCACTACCACGGCAAGCACGGTCGGCGGTCGCTGCGCTCGGTCCTGACGGAGGCCGAGGCGTATGCCGCTCGCGACCTCCCGTGGGTCCTGTCCCGGGGTGCCCGGCTGAGTCGCGACGAGCGGGCCGAGGCCGTTTCCACGGTCGCCCGACTGTCCGGCCTGTCCGAGGACTACGTCGATCGGTGCGACCTCCGGATCGAGCACTGGCGCTACTTCACCGAGCTGCTGCGCGACCAGCGCCTGTCGGTGGGGCGGCTCGACGCGAGGTTCACCGGGCCGGCCGCGAGCGCCATCGCCGAGGGGATGGACGCCGACCCGTCCTACGACGCGATCATGGGCCCGTATGCGGCTGCCTGGAACCACTACGTCCGCGAGGAGCTCGACTACGCCTCCGACCTCCACTACGAGCAGATCACCTCACGGGTCCAGCCGTGGTCGTTCAAGGACTTCGAGGGGCGGCCCGTGGACGTCTCGGACCGGCTCGAGCGCGCGATGCGACAGAACCCGCACCTGCGCGTCCACGTCGCCTACGGGTACTACGACGGCGCGACCCCGCACTTCGCGGCCGAGGACGTCGTCGCCAAGCTCCGGCTGCCGGAGTCCCTTCGGGACAACATCGAGCACGCGTACTACGAGGCCGGACACATGATGTACGTCCACGAGCCCTCGCGCGTGCAGCAGAGCAGGGACCTCGCCGATTTCGTGGTGAGGTCGTCGGGCCGTCCCACGTAGACTCGGACCCACGATGACTGATGCCGATGATCCGTTCGATACCGACCTGACCCTCACGGCTGAGCCCCGCGACGCCCACCGGCTGACGCGGGAGATCCCGCCACCGATCGAGATGGTCTCCCTGCTCGGCCCCCGCGACGAGCTCCTGCGCACGATGGAGCGCCAGTTCCCTCTCGTCGACACCCACGTTCGGGGCAACGAGATGAGCTTCAGCGGACCGGCAGGCGAGCTCGAGATCATCGACGGCCTGCTCGACGAGCTCCTCGTGATCGTCGAGGCCGGGCAACCGCTCAACCGCGACTCGGTCGAGCGCTCGATCTCGATGCTGCGCGACGAGACGGTGGAGCGGCCCGCCGACGTCCTGACGATGAACATCGTCAGCCACCGGGGACGCACGGTCCGGCCCAAGACGTTGAACCAGAAGCGCTACGTCGACGCGATCGACGAGCACACGATCGTCTTCGGCATCGGCCCCGCCGGCACCGGCAAGACCTACCTGGCCATGGCCAAGGCGGTCGCGGCCCTGCAGGCCAAGCAGGTGGACCGGATCATCCTCACCAGGCCGGCGGTCGAGGCCGGCGAGCGGCTCGGCTTCCTGCCCGGCACGTTGAACGAGAAGATCGACCCGTACCTGCGGCCGCTCTACGACGCGTTGCACGACATGCTCGCGCCGGAGACGATCCCCAAGCTCATGGCCTCCGGGACCATCGAGGTCGCCCCGCTGGCCTACATGCGTGGCCGGACCCTCAACTCGGCGTTCATCATCCTCGACGAGGCCCAGAACACCTCGATGGAGCAGATGAAGATGTTCCTGACGCGGCTGGGCTTCGGCTCGAAGATGGTCGTCACGGGCGACATCACCCAGGTGGACCTGCCCGGCGGGACGAGGTCGGGACTGCGGGTCGTGCGTGACATCCTCGGCGACATCGACGACATCCACTTCGCGGAGCTGACCTCCAACGACGTCGTCCGGCACCGGCTCGTCAGCGCCATCGTCGACGCCTACGAGCGCGACGAGGTGCGTGCGCGCCGCCGTGAGTCACGCACCCGCAAGGAGGCCGGCACCCAGGCCACCGGTGCGCGCAAGCGAGCCCAGCGGCATACGACCTCCTCGTCCGGGTCTGCGGCGGAGCCTGCGTCAGCGCACGAGGACCGGGCATGAGCATCGACGTGCTCAACGAGACCGACGAGTCGGTCGACGAGCTCGAGCTGCTCGCCTGCGCCAGGTACGTCATGGAGCAGATGCGCGTCCACCCGCAGGCGGACCTCTGCATCAAGCTCGTCGACGAGCCGGCCATGGAGGTGCTCCACGTCCAGTGGATGGACCTTCCGGGACCCACCGACGTCATGAGCTTCCCCATGGACGAGCTGCGTCCCGGCAAGGAGGGGCAGGAGCCGGAGGAGGGCACGCTGGGCGACGTCGTCATCTGCCCGTCCGTCGCGGCTCGCCAGGCCGCCGAGGCAGGCCATGCGCCGATGGAGGAGATGCTCCTGCTGACGACGCACGGGATCCTGCACCTGCTCGGCTTCGACCACGCCGAGCCCGAGGAGGAGCGCGAGATGTTCGAGCTCCAGCGGCAGCTGCTGCTCACCTTCCTCGCGACCCGCAACAGACCGGTCGACTGAGGCCAGGTCCCGGTGTTCCCGCAACTGGTCGTCCCAGCCGTCGTCAGCGTCGTCATCGCCTTCCTCCTCTCGGCGGCCGAGGCGGCCATCTTCCGGATGTCGCGCGTCCGGGCACAGGAGCTCTTCGACGAGGGCCGCTCGGGCGCGAAGTCGCTGCTCGTCGTGGTCGCCGAGTCGCCGCCCTACATCTCGGTCATCGCCTTCCTGCGCGTCGTCGCGGAGGCGACGACGGCCGTCCTCATCACGCTGACCGTCGCCAAGACCGTGGACTCGACCGTGCAGGCCCTGCTCCTGTCCATCGCGATCATGGCGGTCCTCTCCTTCGTCGTCGTCGGGGTCTCCCCGCGAACCCTCGGACGGCAGAACTTCGAGTCGGTCGCCCTGTGGAGCGCCCCCTTCGCCGTCGGTCTGCACCGCGTGCTCGGCCCGCTCGCCCGGCTCCTCGTGATGCTCGGCAACGCGGTGACTCCGGGCAAGGGCTACCGCGATGGCCCCTTCCAGACCGAGTCGGAGCTGCGCGACCTCGTCGACATGGCGGGGGAGTCCGAGGTCATCGAGGCCGACGAGCGCGAGATGATCCACTCCGTCTTCGAGCTCGGCGACACGGTGGCCCGCGCCGTGATGGTGCCGCGCACCGACATGGTCGTCATCGAGCACCACAAGCCGCTCCGCAGCGCGATGTCGCTCTTCCTGCGATCCGGCTTCTCCCGGATCCCCGTCGTCGGCGAGGACACCGACGACATCCTCGGCCTGCTCTACTTCAAGGACGTCGCCCGCCGGCTCAACGCCGCACCCGACGACGCGAGGCAGCCGGTCACCGAGGTGATGCGTCCGATGCACTTCATCCCCGAGAGCAAGCCAGTCGACGACCTCCTGCGCGAGATGCAGCGCGACCAGACCCACTTCGCCATCGTCGTCGACGAGTACGGCGGCACCGCGGGCCTGATCACCATCGAGGACATCATCGAGGAGATCGTCGGCGAGATCGCGGACGAGCACGACCGGGAGGCCCCGGGCATGGAGGAGCTCGGGGACGGGAGGCTGCGGGTGCCGGCGTCGATGGACATCGACGACCTCGCTGAGCTCTTCGACGTGACGATCGACGAGGAGGACGTCGACACCGTCGGGGGCCTGCTCACCAAGGTGATCGGCAGGGTGCCCATCGCCGGCTCGTCCGGCACCGTCGCCGGCCTGACCCTGACCGCGGAGCGGATGGCCGGCCGGCGCCACCGAGTGGCGTCGGTCATCGTCCACCGCGCCGACTCCGTGGAGTCCGAGGGACCCGGGGCGGTCGCACGCGAGACGGAGGACGCCCATGGGCACTGACCACCCTGACCGGACCGGTCACACCGACGGAGCCGAGGACCTGCAGGGGTCGACCAGCAGGGATCGCAGTGACGGCAAGGACGGCAGTGACGGCTACCGGGCCGGGTTCGCCTGCCTCATCGGGCGACCCAACGCCGGCAAGTCGACGCTGACGAACGCCCTCGTCGGGCAGAAGGTCGCGATCACGAGCTCGAAGCCCCAGACGACCCGCCACACGATCCGCGGAGTGGCGACGACACCTCGGGCTCAGCTGATCCTCGTGGACACCCCGGGCCTGCACAAGCCGCGCACCCTCCTCGGGGAGCGACTCAACGACCTCGTCCGGCAGACCCTGCTCGAGGTCGACGTCATCGGCTTCTGCCTGCCCGCGGACCAGCGGATCGGGCCGGGTGACACCTTCATCGCCCACGAGCTCAAGGACCTGCGATCGGTGCGACGCCGCCCCGTCGTCGCCATCGCGACGAAGGCCGACGCGGTCGACCGGGAGCGACTGGCAGAGCACCTCATCGCCATCGACCGGCTCGGCGACTGGGACGCGATCATTCCCTGCTCCGCCGTGTCGGGGGAGCAGGTCGAGGAGGTGCGTGACCTCCTGGCGTCCTACCTGCCCGAGTCGCCGCAGCTCTATCCCGACGGCGTCCTCACCGACGAGCCGGAAGCGGTGATGATCGCCGAGCTGGTCCGCGAAGCCGCCCTCGAAGGGGTGCGCGACGAGCTGCCGCACTCGCTTGCCGTCGTCGTCGAGGAGATGGTGCCCCGCGAGGGCCGTTCCGAGGACAATCCGCTGCTCGACGTCCGGGTCAACGTCTTCGTCGAGCGGCCGAGCCAGAAGGCCATCGTCATCGGCCGCGGCGGCTCGCGGCTTCGAGAGGTCGGCACCACGGCCCGCAAGGCCATCGAGGCGTTGCTCGGCCAGAAGGTCTATCTGGACCTGCACGTCAAGGTCGCCAAGGACTGGCAGCGGGACCCGAGACAGCTCCAGCGGCTGGGCTTCTGAGACAGGCTCGATGTCGTATGCCGCTGGGCGGGCTCCTCGGGGTCTGGCGCGGTATGGCGACTGCGGTGCGGCCGGAGGGCGGTCACACGGACGACCACGAGAGGGGCCAGAGCGAGGAGGCCGTGGTCAAACAGCGCCGGCGTCGTGAGGTCGTGGTCGTCCGTCGGCTCGGCCCGGAGGGCACGAACCTGCGCGCTCGAAGCTGCGGACGAGGTCCGGTCAGGCTCGTGTCGCCGCAGCGGCCTGCGGGACCTCCGCCGGCGGGGTGCGACGCCACCAGCGTGCGAGGGCGAGAGCGGCGATGATGTCCCAGATGCCCCACCAGGCCGCCACGAGCGCCATGCCGCCCAGCCCACCGAAATAGCTGAAGACGAGCAGCAGGCCGAGCCCCGCATTGCGGACACCGACCTCGAAGGTCATCGCCCGCACGCTGCGGCCGGGGAGCCGCGCGGCCCTCGCGATGCCGTAGCCGAGACCGAGGGCCAGGGCGTCATGGAGGAAGACCGCGAGGACGACGATGCCGATGTAGCCGAGGAACAGCGCGAAGTTGTTCGCGAGGGCGACAGCGATGAGCGCTCCGAGCAGGAGGAATGCCGCGGGACCGATGACCTTCGAGGCCCTGGCGGACACGCGGGGGAAACGGTGGGCCAGGGCGACGCCCACGAGGAACGGCAGCCCGATGACGAGCCCCACCTCGATGAGCATGTCGACGGGATCGAGGGAGATCGCTCGCATCATCGGCCCGCCCGTGGGGTGCAGGTTTCCCCACAGGGCGAAGTTGAGCGGCATGAGGACGATGGCGAGCAGGTTGCCGACGGCGGTCATCGACACGGACAGGGCCACGTCACCGCGGGCCTGGTGCGTGACGATGTTCGACACGTTCCCCGGCGGGCAGCAGGCGACGAGGATCATCCCGAGGGCCACCGAGCCACGGACATTGAGAGCGAGGGTGAGGGCGAAGGTGAGGGCGGGCAGGAGGAGGAACTGTGCTGCGACGCCGACGGCGATGACTCCAGGTCGTCTGGCCGCCTGCCGGAAGTCCTCGACGCGGGTGTCCAGGGCGATCCCGAAGAGAATCGAGGCGATGGCGATGCGCAGGACCGTCATCGACCCCTCGTTGAAGGCGATGCGGATGGAGTCGACGCCGTCCGTCGCCACCATCGCGGCGGCGCTCACGGGCGACCCCCCGTGGCGCGAGTGTCCCCGTCGGTGTCCCCGCCCGTGAC
>NZ_JAJJPG010000061.1:19713-21550 GCF_032907665.1 Intrasporangium sp. | reverse complement strand
TCGCGCAAGTGGCTGATGTTACAAGTGGGACAAACGTGAGACCAGCGTCTCGGCCCCGAGCTCCTCGCTCGTCACAGCGAAACTGAGGTGGTCGCGCCAGGCGCCGTCGATGTGGAGGTATCGCTCGCGGACGCCTTCCTCCCGCAGCCGCAGTCGCCGGACGAGGGCCAGTGAGCGCTCGTTGTCGACCCGGATGTTGACCTCGATCCGGTGCAGCCCGGCGGGACCCAGGGCATGGTCGATCGCCACCGCCAGCGCGCGCGTCGCGATCCCCCGGCCGGACTCGGACTCCGCGAGCCAGTAGCCCACCGAGCCCGACTGCTGGGCCGCTCGGACGATCCCGAAGATGTGGACCTGGCCGACGATGCGTCCGTGGACCTCGATGCACCACGGCATCGCCCGGTCCATCGCGGCCTGCTCGTCGAGCTCGCGGACGAACCGTCCGAAGGGCACCGGAGGCGGCGTCGCCGACCCGGGCGGCAGGGTCGGCTCCCACGGTCGGACGTGCTGATCGTTGTCGCTGCGGAGCCGCTGCCACTCGTCCTCGTCCCCGAGCCGCAAGGGCCGAAGGACGATCTCCGGCCCGGCCGTGTCGTCGCGCAGGACGACCGGCCAGGGGGCGGACTGATGCTTGCGGCGCCAGGGGACTCTCACGGATGGCCCATCGTCGACTGGTCCTCGGAGCCCGTGCCGCCTCAGTGGTCCCCACCCGGGAGCTGCTGCAGCACGTGGGCAAGGACCGGCTCGAGCACGTCGAGACCGTCGGCCACACCGCCACGGGAGCCCGGCAGGTTGACGACGAGGCAGCGGCCGGATGTCCCGACCACGCCCCGCGAGAGCATCGCCGTCGGGACGCCCTTGGCGACGCCCGCTGCGCGCATGCTCTCGGCGATCCCCGGCACGAGCCGGTCGAGGAGCGGCATCGTCTGCTCGGGCGTCACGTCGGTCGGCGTCAGTCCCGTGCCGCCGGTGGTGATGACGAGATCCGGCTCCGAGGCGAGCACCTCCCGCAGGGCCAGCCCGAACTCGTCCCCGTCCGGCACGACGATCGGCTCCCCCACCGAGAACCCCCATGACCGGAGCCGGTCCACGATGACCGGCCCCGACCGGTCGGCGTAGACGCCGGCGGCGGCGCGATTCGACGACGTGATGACCACGGCGCGCCGGTCCGCCCCGACGAGCCCTGTCGCAACCTCACTCATGCCAGTCCCCCGACCTTCCTCCCGACTTGGCGGTCACCCGGACGTCGGTGATCCGACCGTGCTTGTCGACGGCCTTGACCATGTCGATGAGCGCGAGGGCCGCCACACTCACCGCGGTGAGCGCCTCCATCTCGATGCCGGTGCGGTCGGCGGTCCGCACGGTGGCCGTGATGTCGACCCCGTCGTCGGCGACGGTGAGGTCGACCTCGACCCCGTGCACGGCGATGGGGTGGGCGAGCGGGATGAGCTCCGGAGTCCGCTTGACTGCCTGGATCCCGGCGAGCCTGGCCACGGCAAGGGCGTCCCCCTTGGGCACGACCCCCGACCGGAGCGCCGAGACCGCCTCGGCGCTGAGCAGGACCCGCCCCCGAGCGCTCGCCTCGCGTGAGGAGACCGGCTTGGCCGACACGTCGACCATGTGCGCGGTCCCGTCCGAGCGGACGTGGGTCAGGCCGGACGTCTCCCCGGCGCGCTGAGAACTCTCGTCAACCACCCGGTCATCATGTCACCGCCATCCCGGCACCTGACCCCGACACCCGACCCCCACCACCACACCACCTGCGCCCCGGCGAAGTTGATACGGCGAACCGACCCCCACCACCACACCACCTGCGCCCCGGCGAAGTTGCTGCGGC
>NZ_JAJJPG010000061.1:11340-19613 GCF_032907665.1 Intrasporangium sp. | reverse complement strand
TGCGCCCCGGCGAAGTTGCTGCGACGAACCGGGTAGGCGGGTTAGCCGGCAGGGATGGGAGGGCTGGGAGGGCAGACGCCAGCGGCCCGGGCTCAGCGGCATACGGGCTCGTCGGGCGGCCCGAGGCCGCGTCAGGCGTCGAGGATGATGACGTCGACGAGCTCGCCGGCCACGAGGTCGACGACGTCCTCGGGCACGACGAAGAGCGCGTTGGCGCGGGACAGGTCGGCGACGAAGTGAGAGCCCTGTCCGGCGACAGGCGTGCAGAGCAGGGCGCCCTCCGAGTTGCGCGAGACGACGGCTCGGCCGTACTGCCGCCGCCCCTCGAACGAATGCAGCCCTGACGTCAGCGTGGCGGTGCGGACCCGCCGTCTCTCGGGGGTGAGGCGCATGAGGCGGCGCAGAGCCGGCCGGACGAAGACCTCGAAGGAGACGAACGACGAGACCGGGTTGCCCGGCAGGGCGAAGAGCGGCACCCGACGACCGTCCGGCCCGGACAGGTGGCCGAAGCCCTGCGGTTTGCCCGGCTGCATGGCGACCTTGACGAACTCGACGCCCTTGCCCGCGAGGGCGCTCTTGACGACGTCGTAGGCCCCCATCGAGACGCCACCGCTGGTGATGACGACGTCGGCGCCGGCGACGACCTCGTCGAGGACTGCGAGCAGCTCCGCATCGGTGTCACCGACCGCGGCGCGGATCTCGGCCGACGCCCCGGCAGCCGTCGCGGCCGCCCACAGCATCGACGAGTTGGAGTCGTGAATCTGCCCGGGGCCCAACGGCTCTCCTGGCGGGACGAGCTCGGCTCCCGTCGACAGCACGACGACGTGGGGACGGCGGTGCACCTCGACGGTCGCGTGCCCGCAGGCGGCGAGCAGGGCGATCGTCCGCGGTCCGACGACGTCGCCGGCCGCCACGATGACCGCGCCCTCCGACACGTCCTCGCCCTGGGGGCGGACGTAGCGGCCCCGCGTCACCGAGGCGCGGCACTCGACCGACCCGGTGGCGGCCCCGTCCGTGTCCTCCACGGCGATGACGGCGTCGGCACCCGGCGGGACCGGCGCCCCGGTCATGATCCGTGCGGCCTCGCCCGGTCCGACAGAAAAGGAGGGGCTCGCACCCGCCGCGACCTCCCCGACGATCCGCAGGCGCACCGGCACGTCCTCCGCCCCTTCGAGGGACGCGGCCTGCACGGCGTAGCCGTCCATCGACGAGTTGTCGAAGGCGGGCAGGTTGACCCGGGACCGGATGTCGCGCGCGACGACAAGGCCGAGCGCCTCGGTCAGCGGCACGCTCTCCGTCGCGCCCGGCTCCATCGAGGACAGGATGGTGCGCAGGTGCTGGTCGACGGTGCGGATGTCGGCCCGCTCCCGCCTCGGCTCCGTCGCGCCCGAACGGCCCGTCACGGCCGCCCCGAGGACGGACCCGTCGAGCACCGCGTTGTCGTGCACGCGGCGCAGGCCGTCGACGAGCACGTCGCCGATGCAGCGCACGTTGCGCCCGAAGACCGGGTCGCCGATGACCCGCAGGCTCGTGCACTCCACCATCGACGGCACGCCGTGCGGGAACCGCTTCTCGAAGCCGTCCACGAGCCGGTAGGCGGAGTCGAGGTCGACGAACGGCTCCGGCCCCTCCCCCACGGCGACGAGGCGGTGGCCCTCGTCGAGGACGAAGTAGTCGGACCGGACGACGAGCAGGTCGTTGGTCGTCTTCACCGGGCGGAAGCGGGTGCGAGGCACGAGAAGCGCCTCGGATCCCTCGAAGACCTCGATAGCCGCGCCCATCGCCGACTCGAGCTGGACGACCTCCGGTGACGTGTGGTCCGCCGGGTCGACCGTCTTGCGGTTGACGATGATCGGCAGGCCCAGCACTCCCTCGTGGGCCGCCATGCGCTCGCGCAGGACGGTGAGGTCGATCCAGATGTTGTTGGCGTGGAAGGTGTGGTGCCGGTTGATGTCGGCGAAGAACCGCTCCTCACCCTCCGCAACCATCGCGGTGTCGCGCAGGATGAGCCGCCCGTCGGACTTGCGGACCGCGAGGTGACCGCCCTTGCGGTCGCTCTTCGTGCGCGTGCACACCTCGGCGACGTAGGGCAGCTCGTGCTCGACCATCCAGGCCGCCACGTCGGGGTCGCAGGTCGCGCCGAGGTTGTCGGAGTTGGAGATGAAGGCGTAGCGGATGCCCCGCTCCAGTAGTGCCTCCAGGACCCCCGAGGTGACGAGGGAGACGTAGATGTCGCCGTGTCCGGGCGGGCACCACTCGAGCTCGGGGTCCCGGGGCCAGTCGACCGGGCTCAGGTCGTCGGCGCGCAGCTTGGGCTCGGCGCTCTGGAGGAAGTCGAGCGGGAGGCCGTCGACCGGCAGGGAGGGGTACTTCGCGAGGATCTCGAGGGACTGCGCCGAGGTGCGGAAGGAGTTCATCAGGATGAGCGGGAGCTCGACGTCCCACTGCTCCCGGAGCGCGAGCACCTGCTGGGCGATGATGTCCAGGAAGGTCAGCCCGTCCTTGACCTCGAGCGCGGACTTCGCGCCGCTCATGCCCATGCTCGTGCCGAGGCCGCCGTTGAGCTTGATGACGGCCGTCTGGCCCAGCGCCCGCCTCGCATCGTCGTCGGAGACCTCGACCTCGCCGAGCGCCTGGATGTCGCGCAGCGGCTCGATGCTGTCCTCCGGGATCGTGCCCTGCGCACCGTCCTCGAGCTGCGTGTAGTAGTGCTCGAAGACCGTGATGGCCTCGGGCCCCATGCCTCTGTCGCGCATCCGCTCGACGGCGTGCGCCAACCCCTCCCGACTCATGCGTTCACCTTACGATGGACGGCATGTGCCACCCGGACGACCACGAGACGAGCCGGCCGTGACCCGGGGACAACCGGTCAGGCCGAAGCGTGAGATCCGTCACGCGGCCCGCCGCCGCCGGACCGAGCTGGCCCGGTCGACCGACCTCGCCGCGGCAGGGGCGGCGATCGCCGACGCGGTCCTCCGTTTCGTCCCCGAGTCCGACGATGAGCGTCTGCGCATCGCCGTCTACGAGTCGCTCCCAGAGGAGCCGCCGACGGGACCGCTCATCGCGGCCCTGCTGTCGGCGGGCCACGAGGTCATCGTGCCCATCGTGCTCGACGACTTCTCGCTCGAGTGGACGTATGCCGCTGAGGGCACCACCGGCGACGAGGCGACGGTCACGCGCCTCCCGAAGGACGCGGCCCCCTCAGGGGACGGCCGCCCGTGGCTGGGCGTGGATGCCTTGGCGGGTTGCGACCTCATCGTGACTCCGGGCCTCTCCGTGGACCGGCACGGCACCCGGCTCGGCCAGGGAGCCGGCTGCTACGACCGGGCCCTGCGACACCGCGACGCCGGCACCCCTGTCATCACGCTCCTCCACGAGGGCGAGCCGAGCGACACGGACCTGCCTCGAGAACCGCACGACGCACTCGTGGACGGCTACGTGACGACGAGCGGACAGGTGGTGCGGACCGCGCCCCCTCAGTCGGTCGGCAGCTGACCGGGGGGCGCCAGGGTCAGCTCGGTCTCGGCGGCCTCCGCCACCGCCTCGGTGCCGAACGGCCACGGGAACTGCTCGCCCGCCGCCCACGCGTCGAGCTGGTCGGCGTAGTGCTCGTTGTAGGCGTGGCCGGACTGCCCCGTCACGTTGACCCAGCTGGACCGGTCGAGGTCGGCGAGGTCGATGACCATCCGCATCGACGGGCCCGCCGTGACCTCGTATCCCGAGCTCGAGGCGTCCCACGAGGTGGCATTGACGATGGCACTGCCGCCACCGACCTCGACGCCGCCCCGGTTGAAGATGTCCTGGATGAACTCCGGCACGGAGTCCTGGCCCAGCACCGGGTGCTCGAGGTTGAGCTGGTGCAACCGTCCCCATCGCCAGGTCGCGGGAACCTTGCCGAGCTGACGGGCCAGGTCGAGACGGGCCTCGACGAGCGCCTGCTTGAGGATCTCCCCCGAGCCCTCGGTCAGGCCGGGCGTCGTCTTGTCGTCCCACCAGGCATTCTTCGGGTCCTTGAGCAGCTGCTCCATGACGATCATCCAGCGGCTGCCGCCGCTCGGGGAGATGTCCGGGGGGATCTCGTCGAAGGTGAACTCGAGCAGGTGCTTCCACACCGCGTTGTAGTACGCAGCCGACGCCGAGTCGCGAGTCTTGTCCGCGGGCTGGCTGCCGTCCCAGTCCCGCAGGAGCAGCTGGGCCTGGGCCGTGAAGTCGTCGACCTCGACACCGAGCAGGTGCTCGACGAGGACCGGGGCGAAGGTGTTGCGTGTGTCGCCCTGGATCTCGACCATGCGCTCCGGCGACACCTTCGCGGCGCCGGCCAGGAGGGTGCGGATCCGCTCGGCACGGAAGCCGTAGTCCCACTCCGACGTGAGGAAGGGCCGCTGGCTGGCAGTCACTGCCTGGTTGGCCGTGACGATGAAGCCCTCCTCCGGGTCGAGCGTGTACGGCAGGTCGTCGAAGTCGACGAAGCCGCGCCAGTCCCACTGGCTGTCCCACCCCGGAGCCGGCCAGAAGCCCGGGACGGCGCCGGGCGTCGCCGACCGACGGATCGGGATGAGCCCCGGTGTCTGGTAGCCGATGTGGCCCTCGGTGTCGGCATACACGAGGTTCTGGGCCGGCACCGCGAAGACGGAAGCCGCCTCCCGGAACTCGCTCCAGTTGCCTGCGGCGTTCATCCGGAAGATCGCGTCCGCAGTCTTGGTGGGCTGCAAGGCCGTCCAGGCGAGGGCCACCGCGTAGCGGTTCGACTGCGCGACACCACGCACCGCTGACTGGTCCCCGCCCTCTGACACCTCCGGGATGGCGTCGGACAGGAGCGGACCGTGGACCGTGCTGCGCACCTTGAGCTCGACGTCGTCGCCGCCCGCGACCTTGATCGTCTCCGTGCGGGTCTCGAGCTCCTCCGGCAGCCCGTCGCGTAGGTAGGTGTCGCCCGTCACCTGCTCGAGGTAGAGGTCCGCGACGTCCGCGCCGAGGTTGGTGAACCCCCACGCGATCTTCGCGTTGTGGCCGATGACGACTCCGGGAAGGCCCGAGAAGGAGAACCCCGACACCTGGAACGGGCACTGCGGAGTCACCGTGCGGCACTGGAGGTTGACCTGGGTCCAGACGCTGGGGATCCCGAGAGTCAGGTGGGGGTCGTTGGCGAGCAGCGGCTTGCCCGTCGTCGTGCGCTCACCGGAGACGACCCAGGAGTTGGACCCGACCCCGTCCCCCTCGCCGATGAGGGTCGGAATGGCGTCGATCGCGGCAGCGGTGGCCTCGAAGGCGACCTGCCCCTTCGCCAGCAGCGCCGTCGGCGTTGCCGAGGCCGCCTGCTCCTCCGACGCAGCCGGGTCCCACGCCTGGTCGGACAGGATCGGCCGGTGCCGGTCGAACGGATAGGGCGGATAGAGCAGGTTGATCTGCTTCTCCGACGTGCGGCCCCCACGGGAGAGCCGAGCCCGGGCCAGCTCGTCGTCGTAGTCGGCGCGCAGGTCCCAGGCCATCGCCTTGAGCCACGCGAGGGAGTCGACCGGACTCCACGGCTCGACCCGGTAGCCGGAGACGCTCCAGTCGAGCACCTGGTACTCGAGCGAGAGGTCGGCGGGCGAGTCGGCCTGCTTGATGTAGGCGTTGACCCCGTCGGCGTAGGCCTGGAGGTACTGCCGGGTCTCGGGGGCGAGCTGGGGCAGCTCCTCCTCGGCGACCCGTCGCCAGCCCATCGTCCGGATGACCCGGTCCGTCTCGAGGCCCCCCTCGCCGACGAGCTCGGACAACCGCCCAGCCGTGATGTGGCGGCGCAGGTCCATCTCGAAGAAGCGGTCCTGGGCACTGACGTAGCCCTGGGCCCGGAAGAGGTCGTTGGCCGTGTCGGCGTAGATCGTCGGCACGCCGCGGGCGTCTCGGGACACCGTGACGCGGCCAGTGAACCCTTCGACCTCGACCTCGCCGGACAGCTCCGGGAAGGGCCGTCGCACGGTCGAGACCGCGAGAATCGCCACCGCAACGAGGGCGACGACGAGCAGGACGACGACCGACAGGCCAATTCGACGGGCGAGGTGAGCGCGGGGCACGCCAAGAGCCTAGGCCACCCGTCGCTGAGGTGCGGGAGGAGCAGGTGGGGTCGTTCGGACCGGAGCGAGCCCAGCGGCATACGAGTGGTTTGATGGGGCCCACCGACCTGCGACAGGAGCCGCCCGTGACCGCGCTCGCGTCCGCCACGTCCTCGGGGATGACCCTTGACGACCTCACGCGAGTACTGCTCATCGGCTCGATCGTCCTGCTCGTCGCAGTCGCTGCGGTGCGCCTCTCCACGGCGTCGGGGATGCCCTCACTGCTCATCTACCTCGGCATCGGCGTCGCGCTCGGCAACGCGGGCGTCGGCATCCAGTTCTCCGACGCGTCGACGACCAGGGTGCTCGGCTATGCGGCGCTCGTGCTCATCCTCGCCGAGGGCGGTCTGTCGACGAAGTGGAGCAACATCCGGCACTCCGTCACACCCGCAGCCCTCTTGTCGACGGTGGGTGTCGTCGTGTCCGTCCTCGTCGTCGCGGTCGCCGCACACACCATCCTCGACCTCTCCTGGACGATCTCGCTGCTCCTCGGCGCGATCCTCGCCTCGACCGACGCCGCCGCAGTCTTCGCCGTGCTGCGCAACGTCCCGATCCCGCGGCGGCTCAGCGGCATGCTCGAGGCGGAGGCCGGCTTCAACGACGCGCCGGTCGTCCTCCTCGTCGTCGCACTGTCCGCCCAGGGCCTGCCCGGAGGCGAGCCCGAGCCCTGGTGGCAGCTGCTCGCCATCGTCCTGCTCGAGCTCGCAGGAGGCGCCGTCGTGGGCATCGCCGTGGGCTACCTCGGCGGCCAGGTGCTCCGGCGCGTGGCCGGCAGCTCGTCAGCCCTCTTCTCCATCGGCGTCGTCTCCCTCACCGTCCTCGCGTACGCGGTCGGGTCGGCCCTGCACGTCTCCGGGTTCCTCGCGACGTACCTGTCCGCCCTCGTCCTCGGCAACCTCAACCTGCCCAACCGCAGCGCCGTCCAGAGCTTCGCGACGGCCATGGGATGGATCGCCCAGATCGGGCTCTTCGTCCTCCTCGGCCTGCTCGCCGACCCCTTCCGGCTCGACGAGCAGCTGGCCAACGCGGTCGTCATCGGCCTGGTCCTGCTCCTGCTCGCACGACCGCTGTCGGTCGTGGCGTCGACGGTGTGGTTCCGGTTGCCGTGGCGCGACATGGCCTTCCTCTCGTGGGCCGGGCTGCGCGGGGCCGTGCCCGTCGTGCTGGCGACCGTGCCCCTCGTGGCCGGGACACCCAACACGGGGTGGATCTTCGACCTCGTCTTCGTCCTTGTCGTCGTCTTCACCGTCATCCAGGCGCCGCCCCTGCCCTGGGTAGCCCGACGCCTTGGCCTCACCGAGCAGGTCCACTCCGTCGACGTCGCCCTCGAGAGCACACCCCTCGTCGAGATGGGAGCCGACGTCCTCACCATCAACGTCGGCCCCGAGTCACGGCTCCACGGTGTCGCCATCTTCGAGCTCCGGCTGCCCAAGCGGGCCCTGATCACCCTCATCGTGCGCGACGGCGAGACCTTCGTCCCCGACCAGCACACGACGATCCGGCACGGCGACCAGCTGCTCGTCGTCACGACCTCGACGGCCCGGAAGGCGACCGAGGACCGCATCCGGGCCTTGAGCCAGCACGGCCGCCTCGCGGGCTGGCCGACGGCAGCAGTCGCGCGCGCCCGTAGACTTGGTGGGCACACCCCCCGCCAGACCTGAGGTAGACCCGTGCCCACGTACACCTATGCCTGCACCGAGTGCGGCCACGCCTTCGACATCCGCCAGTCCTTCACCGACGAGCCCCTCACGGACTGCCCGGTGTGCGCCGACGGCGCGGGACGGTTGCGGAAGGTGATCCACCCCGTCGGTATCGCCTTCAAGGGCTCGGGCTTCTACAAGACCGACTCCCGCTCGAGCGGCGGGTCGAAGGGGGCGACCGCGAAGGGCGAGGGGGCGGCGTCGGGGAGCTCGTCCGAGTCGGGTTCGTCATCCAAAGGGTCTGGGTCGGGCTCTGACTCGGGCTCGGGGTCGGGCTCAGGGTCGGGGACGTCGGGCTCGGGCTCGGGGTCGGGCGCGGGGACATCGGGGTCGGGTTCGTCCTCGTCCGGCTCGGGCGGCGGGCAGTCATCGGCCGCCGGGTCGGCTGCTGCGTCCTGAGTCGGTCTGTTCGCGACTGCGGCCCTCGTCCGCAGCCCTGCTCGTCCACAGCCCCGCTCGTCCACAGCCCTGCTCGTCC
>NZ_JAJJPG010000061.1:7866-11240 GCF_032907665.1 Intrasporangium sp. | reverse complement strand
CAGCCCTGCTCGTCCACATCCCCGCACGGGCCTGTTTCGCTGTCCCCAGCGGCGTTCCCCGGTCCCCCGCGGCGCGCGGACTCGGGCCTAGGCTGCCGCCATGACCTCTCAGCCCACCGTTCTCAGGCCGCCCGACGTCCGCGCGGAGATCGGAGTCATCGGCGGCTCCGGGCTCTACGACTTCCTCGACGACTACGAGACGGTCGAGGTGACGACCCCGTTCGGGGCTCCGAGCGATCCCCTCGTCGTCGGTGAGGTCGAGGGCCGCTCGGTGGCCTTCCTCGCCCGGCACGGCAAGGGACACCGCTACGCCCCGCACCGGATCAATTACCGCGCGAACCTCTGGGCCCTGCGAGCGGTCGGGGTGCGTCAGGTCCTCTCGCCGTGTGCGGTCGGGTCACTGAAGTCGGACTACGGTCCCGGCACGGTGGTCGTCCCCGACCAGGTCGTCGACCGGACCTGGGGCCGGGAGCACACGTTCTACGAGGCAGAGGGCCCGATCGTGCACGTCAGCTTCGCCGAGCCCTACTGCCCCAACGGTCGCCACGTCGCTGTTGACGCCGCGCGTGTGTCCGCCCTGGACGTCGTGGCCGACGGGACGCTCGTCGTCGTCAACGGGCCCCGGTTCTCCTCCCGCGCCGAGTCGCTCATGCACCAGCAGCTCGGCTGGGACGTCGTCGGCATGACGACGATGCCCGAGGCCGCGCTCGCCCGCGAGCTGGCCCTGTGCTTCACGACGGTGGCCATGGTCACCGACCTCGACGCGGGCGTCGACGGCGGTGAGGCCGTCACCCACGAGGAGGTCATGCGCGTCTTCGGCGACAACGTCGAGAACCTCAAAGGCGTGCTCCGCGATGCCATCGGGCAGCTGCCGGCGCACGAGGTCGACGATGTGGCCACGTGTCCCTGCCGTCGCAGCCTCGACGGGGTCGAACTGCCCTTCGCCCTCCCCTGATGGTCGCCGCTCCGCGCACGCGCCGTCGTCCGATCGGGAGGGCGCGGGCGAGGCCCGGGTCGCGGTTGCAGCGTTCGCGTCGTGCCCGCGCTCGCCGCTGGGTGGCCGCATCGCTCGCGGGGGTCGCCGCCGCCGTCGCCCTCTCGGTGCTGCGACCGGCCGGCGCCGCTGACGTGGGCGTCCCGACCGTGGTCGCGGCACACCGCCTCCCCGCAGGCGCGGTCATCTCACCCGACGACGTTCGGATCGAGGCACGGCAGGTCGACCAGCGGCCCGAGTCCGCGACAGCTGACCCCTCGGACCTCGTGGGCCGACGGGCGGCCGGGCCCATCGAGGCCAAGGGCATCATCACCTCCGAGCGGCTCACGGGTCCGGGCCTGCTGTCCGGCCGGTCGGACGGACGGGTCGCGATGACCCTGCCGGTCATGGAGATTGCCCTGTCCGGAGTTCGACCGGGCACCCGGGTCGACGTCTATGCGACGGGCACGGGCAGCCGGGTCGTCGCCGATGCGCAGGTCCTCGCCGTAACAGGCGGCAGCGGTGCGGTGGGTGACAGCGGGGACAGCGGGGACGGCGCTGTCGGCGGCACGCCCGGTGCGCCGATGCCGTGGCCGGACGAAGCGGACCCGGGAATCACCGTCGCGGTGTCTGCGACCGAGGCGCCACTGCTGGCCCGAGGCCTCAGCGCGCTCAGCGCGGGCGAGAGCTTCGTGCTGGCCGTGCGACCCGACCCCTGACGCGCCAACCGAGGGCCGGTGACGCGGTGTCCGAGCCCAGGAACCGGACGCCAGACGTGACGAGACTCGCCCGGAAATCAGACAAGACGGTGGGCCACGTCACGCGCGACCCGTCCCGAGGTCGCTAGGTTGAAGGATACGAGGCCTCCGCTTGGGGGATCGCACACACACTGGAGGGGCGCAACATGCTCAAGGGATTCAAGGACTTCCTGATGCGCGGCAACGTCGTCGACCTGGCGGTCGCCGTCGTCATCGGCACTGCGTTCGCGAAGGTCGTCGAAGCCTTCGTGGTGATCATCATGGACCTCATCGGCAAGGTCGGCGGCACCCCGAACTTCTCCCGCTGGGAGCCGGGCGGTGTGGCCGTCGGACAGTTCCTCACCCAGCTGATCGGCTTCATCATCGTCGCCTTCGCGGTGTACATCATGGTCGTCGTGCCGATGAACAAGCTGGCCGAGCGTCGCAAGCGCGGCGAGGAGCCGGAGCCCGAGGCGCCGTCGGAGGAGGTCATTCTCCTCACCGAGATCCGCGACGCCCTCCGGGTCCGCTGACCTCGCTCACACCTTCAGCAGTGGTGGGAGCCTCAGCTCCCACCACTGTCTTCTTGCCCCGGCGCTGCCGTCACCCGGGACTCGGGCTCACTCGCCGGAGGAGCCGAATGCCTGGGGGCGCTCGTAGTCACCGAGGATCTCGGCCAGGGCCAGCGGCCCAGCAGCCTCGGTGTGCCTCCCGGCCCGCTGGAGTGTGCGGCCGAGCAGGAGGTGGGCGTAGCCGTCGGTCGGCGACTCGTCGATGAGGTCTCGGAGGACGGCCTCGGCGCGGCCGAACTGGGCGGAGTGGAAGTAGGCACGAGCCAAGAACATGCGCAGGTCGGTCGTGGAGTGCAACAGGGGCTGTGCCTCGTCGGCGGCGATGGTTTCTGCCTCGGCGACGAGGTCGGCGAGCGCCGAGGCCGCTGCGAGATGGTCACCGCGCTCGAAGAGGCCTCGGGCCCAGGCGTAGCGCAGGCTGAAGGGCGTCGAGGTGGCGTTCATGCCCACGAGAACGCGGCGGCACACCGCGGCATTCCGACGCGGGAAGCCCGGAGCCGGGCGTCGTCAGTCATAGTGCGGGGGCCGCTGGTCCTGGAGCCACTCGTCACGGGCCAGCGTCTCGGCACGCTCCCCCCAGTCGAGGTCGGTGTCATCCCGGGTTGGCCCGTAGTGGTCCTCTATCGCCGACTCGGCGGTGCCCTTTCGGAAGACGCGCCGACGACGACGGCCCTTCCCGGTCCCGGGCGGGGCGTCGGGGCGATCTCGGTCCGGTGAGGGCGAAGGGTCGGTGACCGGCCCTGCCGGCCGGACGGGGGGCGCTTCTTGTGCGTCGGCTTCGGCCGCGGCGCCGTTGCGCTCGGCTGCGGGCGCCGGCCGGCGGTCGTCCCTCGCCACGCGGAGGATACGCGAGATCTCGCGCGCCGGGTCGCGGAAGAGGTCGGTGCTCCAGACGCGCAGGTGGACCCAGCCGAGCCGGGACAGCTGCTCCGGCCGCAGCCGGTCGCGGTCCCTGGTGCTGCGCATCGCGGCGTAGCGGCGGCCGTCGGTCTCCACGGCGACGAGGACGCGACCCCGGTGGTACGGGTCCTCGATGGCGAGGTCGACGCGCTGCGCGGCCGTGCCGTACTCCTCGTGGACGACGAGCCCTTC
>NZ_JAJJPG010000061.1:0-7766 GCF_032907665.1 Intrasporangium sp. | reverse complement strand
CGAGGTCGACGCGCTGCGCGGCCGTGCCGTACTCCTCGTGGACGACGAGCCCTTCACGACGAAGTCGCGCGGCGAGGTCGGCCCGCAGCGCGTCGCGGGTCGGCTCGAGCGCCCGACCTGCGGCGGTGGGCACCGAGGCGCCGCGAGTCTCGGCGTAGGCCAGGAAGTCACGGAGCATGACCGCCCCGCGGGCTCTCAGTCGCGACGGGTCGAGGTCAGAGGCACGGAGGGAGGAGACCACGGCCATCCGATTGCGAGCCCGGGTGATCGCCACGTTGAGTCGCCGCTCGCCGCCCTCGATGTTGAGCGGTCCGAAGCGATGGAGCACCCGGCCGTGGGGCGTCTTGCCGTAGCCGATCGACAGGATGATCGCGTCGCGTTCGTCGCCCTGGACCCGCTCGAGGTTCTTGACGAAGAAGTGCTCGTCGCCGTCTGGGTCGAAGAAGTCCGCGACGTCAGGGGCATCGCGCAGGGCCGCGGTCACGGCCTCGTCGATCCGGGTCGCGTGCTTGATGCCGAGGGCGATGACCCCCAGGGACTCCTGCGGACGCCTCCGTGCGTGGTCGAGCACGAGGCTCACCACCCGGTCGACCTCGGCCACCGTCGACTCGATGGTCTGCTCCCCCGGCTGGACGACGGCCTGCCCGTCGACGGGCTCGAAGGTCACGGCGGACTCGATCGCGGTGCCCGGGAACGTCGTCAGCCCGCCGTCGTACATCGTCGCGTTGGCGAAGGCGATGAGTCGCTCGTCGCGGCTGCGGTAGTGCCATGTGAGCCTCCGGGTTGGCAGCGCCGCGGCGAGCACGTCGAGCACGGACTCGAACCCCTCGGTGAGGACCTCTTCCTCGGAGGGGGAGGCCGAAGACACCTCGTCGTCGGAGACGACCGTGAAGAAGTTCGTCGGGGGGAGCTGGCGCTCGTCGCCGGCGACGACGACCTGGCGCCCTCGCGAGATCGCGGAGATCGCCTGCGCCGGCTGCACCTGTGACGCCTCGTCGAAGATGACGACGTCGAACCACCGGCCCGGCGGGAGTGTAGAGGCGACGACGAGAGGGCTCATGGCCCAACACGGCTTGATCGCTGTGAGGGCGGCTGAGGCCTGGGGCATGAGATCGCGCAACGACTTGTGCCGCCGGGCACGCCCCGCCTCGGCGCGCACGAGCGCCTCTTGTGCCGGGTGGTCGTCGAGCACCTCCCTGACGTTGCGGGCGACGGCTTCGCGGACGCGGTCGACCGTCGCGCCCAGGTGCGCCCGGTCCGCGGCGACGTACTCGTCGACGACGTGGCGCAGTCCTGCCCCGTCGTGCGCGCCGTAGGCCGGGTCGCGGAGACTGATCTCCTGCGCGAGCGAGGCCCACCACACGAGGTCCACCTCGGCGGGGACCCGCTCGGTGGGCACGCCACGGGCGGCGAGGTCGTCGATGAGCGGTCCCAGCCCTGCGGCGCGAAGGTCGTCGAGGATCCGCGTGACGTGGGGCAGGACAGCGAGGCGGTCGGGGCGCGCGGCGAGGCCGGCCAGCCGCTCGCGCAGGTCGCCGAGCGGAAGTTCCGTCAGTCCGCGCCGGTCCTCGGTGCGGTCGGGCAGCCGCTCCTGGAGCCACTGCAGGTCGCCGAGCAGGCCGTCGAGCACCACGAGTGCCTCGTCGAGGTGCGGCGAGATCTCGGGGCGGCCGCCACCGCCGACGAGGGAGTACCACTGCCTGCGTTGCTCGCTCGCGGTGATGAGCTCCTCATGGAGGCTCTCCGGGGGGCGACCGGGGCGCAGCAGCTTCTTTGCTTGTTGCCGCACGCGCCAGCGAGCGAGCCATCCCATGTCGATGCCGCGCTCGGCGCGCCACTGGCGAGGGGCTGTGGCGGCGATGTGCTCGTCGAGGGGGAGGTCGAAGACCTCAGGGCGGAACACCTCGAGGGTGTGGCGCACGGCCGCCATCGTGTCGAGGGCGGAGCGCCAGTCGGCGAGCGAACTCGCCTGGGGCACGTGGGACTCGCCGAGGATCGCATTGAGCTGGGCAGCCGCCTCGTCGAGCCCGCCTTCGCTGTTGCGTGTCGTGATCTCGAGGGCCCTGGCCGCGTCGTCGGAGGTGAGGATCCGCGCGCCGAACCACGGGTCCTCGCCGTCGTCGGCCCAGGCACCGAGCCCGGAGGCGTCCCGCAGGCGGCCCGCCAGCTCGCGGATGCGGTCGCGTCCGAGTCGGGCGAGGGTGGTTCCCGCGACGCGGACCCGGGAGGTCGGCGGTGGACTCTTCGTGGCCAGGTCGGCCAGGGCCTCCTGGACGTCGTGGACAGTGACACCCCAGGGCTCGCGCACCGAGTGCATCGCCTGCACGTGCGCGACGAGCCGGGCACGTCGGTCCTTGAGCGTGGTCGTGACCCCGTCCGAGGGCCTCGTTTGGTAGGCCTGCGCCGAGTCGAGCGACCGGGCGAACTGCTGGGCGGTGGCGCGACGGTTCGTCGTGCCGTCGTAGGCGTCGAGCACGAGGTCCCCGAGGCCGAGTCGGTCCAGTCGCCCGAGGACCGCATCGATCGCGGCGCGCTTCTCGGCGACGAAGAGGGCCGACTTGCCCTCCGCGGCGAGCGCGGCGATGAGGTTGGCGATGGTCTGGGACTTGCCGGTGCCGGGCGGCCCCTTGATGACGAGGTGGGCTCCGGCCCGGACCGCGTCGATGGCGGCGTGCTGCGAGGAGTCGGCGTCGAGGACGACGTGCTCGTGCTCGGGGTCCGGCTCGGGGTCCGGCTCCGGCACGCGCAGCCGCACGGCCGCGAGCGCCGACTCGTCCCCGGCCAGTGCCGCGACCACGTCATGGTCGGCGAGCGCGGACCCCTGCAGGGCGAGGTCGGCCACCATCGGCAGCTTGGCGTAGGAGAACGTGCCGACGACGAGCCGCGGCGTGATCTCGAACTCGGGCACCCGCTCGCACACCGCCTGGAGAGCGGCATACACCGGATAGGGATCGAAGGTGTCACCCTTGACCGCGAGGTCCGCGAGCGCCTCGCCGTCGACCTCGATCCCCTGCTCGGACCGGAGGTACTCGATGAGGACCGGGTTGAACTCGACGTCCGGCCCGAGGTCGATGTCGAAGTCCTCCTGGGCCGGCCCCGTCGGCCGCAGCACGAGTGGCCACAGGAGCACGGGCGCCGCCGGCGGCCGGGACGCACGCGGCACGGACCAGGTCGCCATGCCGATGGCGAGGAACCCGGCAGCGATGCCGCGCTCCTCCTTGAGCTCCTGGGCCTTGGCGCGGATGGCTCGGGCCCGCCGCCGTGCCTCCGCCAGCGCAGCCGGCTCACGCATGAGGTCGGACAGGCGGGTCCGCCGCCCGGCGAGCAGCATCGAGACCCCGCCCGGGTGGGCGGTGGTGAGATCGAGGGTGCCGGACGGCAGGTCGCGATACCACAGCAGGGTGTTGCGTCCGCCGAGGTCGACGAGGGCGCGCTGCCACACCTTCACCGCGGCCGCGACGCGGTCGGCTCGAGGGTCGCCCGAGGTCGACTCAGCCGGGAGGGCGGGGTCGGGCCGCGGGGCGTCGGTCATTCCTGCAGGCTAACCAAAGATGGCTGGTGAATCGGCCACCGACAGTCCCCGGACAGACTGGGCTCCATCGTGCCGTCTCACTGCATGACGAGCACGCCGTATGCCGCTGAGCCAGCCCGGCACCCACGGTGGCCTCCGCGCGTGGCGAGCCCTGCGGCATACGGCTCAGGCGTCTTCTTCCGCGTCCTCGGGTCGGCCCGTCCACTCACTGCCATAGCGCTTGGGCGGGAGGGCGAGGTGCATGACGCCCTTGTCGAGATCGACCCAGGACTTGTTGGGGTCACCCTCGGAGCCGGGGATCTGCGCCTCGATCCGCTTGCGGTCGCGCTCGTCGGCGAAGTGCTTCTGGTTCGGATTGAAGATCTGGACGAGGCCGTCCCAGTCGCTCATGTCCGCCTCCTTGGTCGTGCGTTCAGGCTACGCCTGGCCATGGAGGGGCCTCCGGAACCGCCGTCTGGGCGCCGTGCAGGCGGGATTGGCCAGTGCGGTGGCCGATTCGGAACAAGGCGCGACGACCTGACAGAATGGCCGGGCTGTCCCGCCCTCGTAGCTCAGGGGATAGAGCACCGCTCTCCTAAAGCGGGTGTCGCAGGTTCGAATCCTGCCGGGGGCACCAACCTGTTTCCGTAGGTCACAGGCCATTTTCGGCCTCCTGGCCCTCGCCCGTTTGGGGCACGCTCCCCCGCTGGGTGCCCGTGGGGTTCCCGAGTCGGGTACCCGAGCCGTTCTTGCTCGGCTCGCGGAGGGGCCGTGGCTTGCCCGGCACGAGGGCCACGAGCAGGGTCAGCAGGATGGCCCAGATGGTCGCGCTGTAGCCGGCGCTGACCGCGTTCCAGAGCAGGCCCCAGCCGCTGCGACCGGACATGAGGACGCCGACGGCGGTCATAGCGCCGATCGGGAAGATGACGAATGGCCAGCGCTCGTTCGCCCGTTGCCGGTACGAGGGACGCACGAACAGCATTCGGTGCGGCTCCTCCTCTTCGCCCTGGCCACCCATGGCGGCAGGTATGGACTCGCGCCGCCCGGTCGCGCCCACTGGGAGTGCAACCCGGCCCGTCAACCGAGTCCTGGTCATCGAGAACCCCCGTCCTGGCCGTGCGCTGCTTCCTCGGTCGCCCTGCGTACCACGAGGGCACGATTGACCCGCTCGATGGCAGCACGGTCGGCGTCCGTCCCCATGAGATGGCCGTAGGTATCGAGCGTGAGCTTCGCGGTCGAGTGACCGAGCCAAGAGGACACCGTCTTGATGTCGACGCCCGCCGCGATCCAGAGGCTGGCCGCGGTGTGCCTCAGGTCATGGGGCCGGCGTCCGAGGCCGGTCTTGGTCCAGTGGACGGCCCGCCGCCAGTTCTGCGCATGGAGGTAGCCGCCCTCGGGGGCCGGGAAGAGCAGCTCGTCCGGATCCCGACCGGCTGCCCAGGACTCGACCACCGGACGGACGCGCTCGGTCAGCGGGACAAGCCGGGACCGCCCGCTCTTCGTCGTCGCTCGCTCGATCACGGCACCGGTCCGGCCCGACTGCGGGATGGACCGCTTGACCACGAGGCCCGGGTACGGCACGACGACGAGGTCCCGGACGCGGAGACCGCGCAGCTCGCCGAACCGCACGCCCGTCAGCGCCAGGACGAGGGTGATCTCGGCGTAGCGCTTGGCCTGCTTGCGCTGGGCCTCGACGACCTCGAGGAGCTGGTCGAGGGTGAACGGGTCGACCTCGACAACCTTGCCCGTCCGCGAGTCGGGGCGAGGCAGGGGGACGTCCTCGGCTGGCGACTTGGGCAGGCGACGGGTGCGGACGGCATACCGGAACAGCCCGCGCAACGTCGTCCTCACCCGAGCCGCCGTCCGCACCGAGCGGGACACCGCCAGATCCGTCAGGAACCGCTCGACCTGGACCGAGGAGATCGACGAAATCGGCAGCCTCCCGAAAGCCGGCACGATGTGCACCCGCAATGCGCTCTCGTCCGACTCCCACGCCCGCACCGACACCTGGCCCTGGCGGGAGTCGCGGTAGTCATCCGCGAGCTCCGCCACGGTGATGCGGCCCGCCGAAGGCGAGACGAACTCACCCGAGAGGAGGAGCCGCTTCTGCTCCATCTCCCAGCGGACAGCATCACCGCGACGAACGAACGTGCGGTCAGCGACGACTCGCCCACGGTGCTTGACCTGGACGCGCCACTTGCCGTTGGGCCGCTTGAGGATCACGCCGGCTCCCGCTGCGACTCCAGCCACTCGTTCAGGCCCTCGGGCGTCCAGAAGCAGCGCCGCCCGACCCGGATCGCCGGGGCGAACCTGCCGTGGATCCTCAGGTGGTTGAGGGTGCCCACGGTGATGCGGCACCACGCGGCAGCCTCAGCCGCCTTGAGCAGCACCGGAGGCTGGATCTCGTTCGTCTTCGCACTCATTGCCCTTCTCCCCGTCTCTGAATTGCCTTGCTGTGGTTAGTGGTTCGTCCTGCTGGCGGCCCGCCATTGCGCGTATTCGCGGGCGCGTGCAGCGGCGGCCATGGCCAGTTCAGCGTCGCCCTCGGTCTCCCAGCCGGATCCGGCATACGTCCACTGCCCGATGACGAGGGTGGTCTCCTCCTCGTCGTCAGCGAGGAGGTCGTCGAGGTCGCGCACGTCGAGGGTCCTGCCCTGCCGGCTCGCCTCGGTGAGACGACGCTGGAACCTCACCCGAGCACGGCGGAGCCGACCGAGGGTCACGCTGTAGCGGCGCGACTTGGATGAGAAGTGGCCGCGGAAGCCGAGCATGTGCCGCCACTTCCCCAAGAGGGCGTAGGGGTGCTCACGCAGCGGTATGCCGTCCGCCCTGGCTTCGGCGTGGATGCGGTCTGCCGTCTCGGCCACGACAGCACGGAGGTGGCGCAGGTGCGCGTTGCCGCCATCGACGGAGTCGGACGCGGACTTGGTCGCGTACTTTGCGAGGTAGCCGGCCACCTGCTCTGGGGCGAGCTCGCGGTCGGGGTCGTCGACCCGGCTCCTGGTCTGGATGGGCTTAGTGTCGACCTGGGCGCCGAACCGCAGCCGCCGCACCGGATCCTCGTCGTAGAGCGGCGGTGCGTCGAAGGACACTCTGGCGACGGCCTGCTCGACGACGCGAGCCAGGAAGGCAGCGGTGAGGCCGGGAGGGGCGGGCGCGAAGCCGTCGTCAGTCTTGGGTCCGTCGAGCCGGATTAGGGCGTGGAAGTGGATCAGGCCGCGCTGCTGGTACTCGGCAACCTTCGCGTACTGCACCGTCGCGTGATCCTTCAGCCGTGACTCGGAGACCCCGAGGGTCTTGGCGAGGGCGCGGCGGAGGTCGATGGTGAACCGTCGCCACAGCTCGGGCGCCCACCACTGCCAGACGATGTGCCCGAGGTAGTCGTAGCAGTCACCGCAGAGCGGCTGCCCCAACGTCTCGTCCCCCTCTACGTGCGTTGCGTGGCAGACGGTCGGCCTGCGGTGTTCGCACAGGCCCGGTTGTCCCTTCGGGGTGAAGGGCCGGCACTTCCTGCCGTTGCGGGTGCCGTGGACGACCCCGAAGGAGGGTGCGGTCAGGGTCGCGAAGAGGAGCGGATTGTCCGACACGTGCTCCGGCACACCTTTGCCGCCAGTGACGCCGGTGCGGATCAGGTGGAACGTGTCCGCGGCATACACCCGCGAGCACGATGGGCACTCCGACGCGCGACGGTTCCCGCAGCGGACGTGCAGCACCCCGAGAGGTTCGTCTGCGGTGGAGAAGCTCGATAGGACCTCGCCGGTCCGGGTGTCGACCGTCGTCGAGTGACCGCGCAGCCGGATTGGCCTCGCGCAGTACCCGACCCTTGACGCGGCCTGCGACCAGGCGTCGAAGCAGGGCGAGACGAGCCGGGACGTGATCTGCGCCCGCACCACCGGGTCGAAGCCGGACAGGTCCAGCGGATGCTCTGCGCCAGCGGGCGCGACGGGCAGCGCACCCCAGACGTGGTCACGGGTCGCCTTGCTCACCAGCTTCACCCCCTTCTGCGGGTCCAGGGGGTGTGCCGTGCGGGTTGATGCGACCCGCGCCGCACGGCACACCCGGTCCAGAAGGGCAGCCAAGCCAGCCACGAAAAGGGGATGCCGACGCCGCAGGTCGCTCACACGCCAGCCACCAAGCCAAGGAAGAAGAAAGGGCGGACCAGAAAGGTGTCGTCGTTTGTCGCGGCTGTCTCAGGTGGTGGTGGCCGTCAGGCCGGGGTGGGGAGCCGACCCCCAGGGCACATGGCCCGTCACGT
>NZ_JAJJPG010000060.1:18175-21999 GCF_032907665.1 Intrasporangium sp. | reverse complement strand
CCCCACCTGGCGCACCTCGTCCTTGAAGAGGCTGCGCAACGGCTCGATGAGCTGGAACTGCAGGTCGTCCGGCAGCCCCCCGACGTTGTGGTGACTCTTGATGTTGGCGGCGCCTTCACCGCCGCCGGACTCGACGACATCGGGATAGAGCGTCCCCTGGACCAGCCATTTGACGGGGTGCTCGTCGCCGGCATGGCTCCCGACGACGTCGCGGGCGGCCTGCTCGAACACCCGGATGAACTGCTCTCCGATGATCTTGCGCTTCGTCTCCGGGTCCGTGACACCCGCCAGCGCCCGGAGGAAGCGGTCCTGCGCGTCGACGACGACGAGGTCGACGCCGGTCGCCTCGACGAAGTCCTTCTCGACCTGCTCCGCCTCGCCCTCGCGAAGCAGGCCGTGGTCGACGAAGACACACGTCAGCTGCTCGCCGACCGCACGCTGCACGAGGGCAGCGGCCACGGACGAGTCGACCCCGCCCGACAGGGCGCACAGCACCCGGTCCTCACCGACCTGCTCGCGGATCGACTCGACGAGCTCCTCGACCACATGACCCGGCGTCCAATCCGGCGTGATGCCGGCCCCGTGGCGCAGGAAGTTCTCCAGGACCCGTTGCCCGTGCTCCGTGTGCTTCACCTCGGGGTGCCACTGCACGCCGTAGAGGCGTCTCTCGTCGTCCTCGAAGGCCGCCACGGGAGTGGCCAGGGTCGAGGCCGTGACGAGGAACCCGTCCGGGGCCTCCCCCACCGAGTCGCCGTGCGACATCCACACGACCTGCTCCTCAGGCTGCCCGTCGAAGAGCGTGGAGTCGGTGCGCGAGATGGAGGCCTGCGTCTTGCCGTACTCCCTGGACCCGGTGCGGTCGACCGTGCCACCCAGGGCCTGCGCCATGAGCTGGAAGCCGTAGCACATGCCGAAGACCGGCACACCGGCCTCGAGCAGCGCCGGGTCGAGGCCCGGGGCGCCCTCCTCGTAGACCGAGCTCGGCCCGCCCGAGAGGATGATCGCGGCCGGCTTCCTGGCGAGGAGGTCGGCAACGGGCATCGAGTGGGGCACGACCTCGCTGTAGACCTGCGCCTCACGGACCCGCCTCGCGATGAGCTGCGCATACTGGGCGCCGAAGTCGACGACGAGGACAGGGTGGGCCTGGAGGTCGTGGGCTTGACTCACGCGCAGAGTTTAGCCGTCCCGCGCTGGGGCCCAGGCCACGCCGGGCCGGCCGGGGTCAGGCGACGTAGGCGCGCTGGAGCATCGCGCGCACCTCACGCGTGTTGCGATGCTCCGCGATCCACGGGACGACCGGGACGAAGCCGGCGAGCAGGTTGAGCACGATCCGCTTGAGCGGCCAGGCGACCTTGACCCCGAGGTTGGCGACCGAGGCGGCGAAGACCATGTAGATGAAGCCGTGGATGTAGCTCCAGTTCTCGGTGAGGAAGTTCTCCTGCTCGAAGACGTACTTCATGATCATCTCGGCCATGAGCACGAACAGCGCGATACCGGCGATGACCGCCATGACCCGGTAGAGCGTCAGGGCCGTCCTGATCTGCTTCGGCTTGGCCAGGTTCGTCGGATACATGCTCACGCGTGCGCGCCCTCTCTCGGTGCGGCCGGCTCCGGGTCGGCCGGCTGCTGCTCTGCTCGGAACATCTTCCACCACATCCAGATCGCGAAGAGCCCGAAGACCCACCACTGGATGGCGTAGGCGAGGTTCTTGAGGTTGAGGGGGGCCTCGGGGTCGGGCGGAGGCACCGCGGTGAGCCCACCGGCCGACGGAACCGACTCGGACGAGGCGAGCAGGACGACGTTGTAGAGGTCGCCCGGCCACTCGTTGACGAGGATGGCGAGGTCGATGCCGCTGCGCTGCCCCTCGGGCAGGCCGGCACCGGGCCGCGGCGACTCGCCCGGACCCAGCGTCCCGTGCACGGTGACCTGCCCCTCGGGGGGCGCGGGGGCCGATGCCGGAGTGCCGTCCACGAAACCGCGGAGCACGGGGACGGTGCCCTCAGGCGTCACGAGAGGTGTGACCACCCACGACCCGGCCCGGCCGTCCAGCCTGCGGTCGGGGACCACGAAACCCAGCTCAGCGGCATACGTCCCGGTGGCGCTCACGGGCCGGTTGGAGAACTCCGCCTCGAACGCGGAGTGTGGCTCGGTCACCTCGGAGAGCGGCATCCGCGCCAAGGAACCGGCGGAGGCGATCGCCTCCTTGCGGCCCTCGTCCTGCGCGACGCCGAGCTGCCAGAGACCGAGGAAGGCGCACGCTGCGACCGCGATGAGCATGACGATCGTCAAGCCCACCCAGCGGGGGGTGAGCAGGCCACGGAACACTCGACAAGCGTAGGTCACGAGGCAGAGGTCACGTGCCGGCGCCCCGGCGACCGTGGCACACTCGACGCCCATGACCGGCAGCACTCCCCTCCACCGCCGGCCCTCCTTGCGGGTGGCCGCGAGCCTCCTCTCCGCCGTCGCGCTCGTCGGCCTGTCGGCCTGTGGCGGCGCCGAGCCGCTGCCCGCCGTGACGGTCACGGTCTGGGTCGACCCGCCCGCCGAGGCAGCGACAGACCCCGCGCCCGAGGCGACCGCGGAGGCACCGCCCATGACGACGACCGAGCCGACCGTCCCCGTCACGATGGCGGCCGGGCACCAGCGAGGCGCCGTGACGTCGTACGAGCAGGCACGGGACCACTTCGCGCGTGCCGACCGATCCGTCGAGAGGGCCTCCTTCCGCAGCCCGAGCGGCAACATCTACTGCCGGCTCGGTCCCGACTTCGCGGCCTGCGAGGTGCGGGAGGGCCGGGTGGACCCTCCCGTCGACGGGCTCTGCACCGACGACGAGGCGGACGACGTCGGGCGCCTCGAGCTGGTGGCCGGGGAGGTGTCTCCTGTCTGCAACACCGACTCGATCCGCGACCCGAAGGCCCCCAAGCTCGCCTACGGCCGCATCGCCCGCGTGACCGGGCTGGACGTCACCTGCCTGAGCGAGGAGTGGGGCGTCACCTGCGTCGACCCGCGCAGCGAGCACGGCTTCTTCATCGCCCGCGGATCGTTCACCACGTTCTGACCTCACCCGGGCCGCTCCCGGGAGCGGCTGATGTGACTCAGGTCACAACTTGGTAACAACCGCGGATTCACCGTGCCGACCCGGGGCTGCAGGAATTGACTTCGACTGTCGCGTTCGCTCGAGCCTGGGAAGCCTCGGGAAAGCTCCGCCGCGGCCGTCTCCAGACCGTGCGCGACGGCACATTTCATCGACAAGGGATGGTCCACGTGAGTCATTCACTGCAGTCCCGGCGGAGGCGTCTGACCAGCCTCGTCGCCGCCAGCGCACTGGCCGTCGGCGCCTTCGCCGCGGCCTCACCGGTCCAGGCCGCGTCCGACGCGGACGACGGCCAGACCCAGGCGAAGTACAAGGACACGACCCACAACCTCAGGTCGCCGCTCGCGGTCAAGCAGGACGCCATGCGGCAGAAGGCCCTCGAGAAGCGCCTCGACGGCGACAAGAAGTTCCAGGGCAAGGTGGGCAAGCTCGGCCCGGGACAGTACGTCGAGCTCGAGCGCGAGGGGACGGACCGCATCTTCGCCGTCATCGTCGAGTTCGGAGACCTCCAGTATCCGAACCCGATCTTCCAGGGGCCGCCCCCGGACGGCAGCGCGACCGACGTCACCGGCCCCCGGCACAACGAGATCCCGGAGCCGGACCGGTCGGTCGACAACACGACCCTCTGGAAGGCGGACTACAACCGCGAGCACTACGAGGACATGTACTTCAACCGCATGGCCGAGTACTACGAGCGGCAGTCCTCGGGGCGCTACTCCGTCGAGGGCAC
>NZ_JAJJPG010000060.1:11446-18075 GCF_032907665.1 Intrasporangium sp. | reverse complement strand
GGTGGTGACGAGGCCGCCGGTGACCCGAACCAGGGCACGGACGCGATCTGGAGCCACCGCTGGCAGGCGAACCTCCATCCGGGGAGCCCGCTGGGCGTCGCCGGCGTCAACATCGGCAGCAATGCCGGTCTGGTCAGCAGCACGGAGGTGCCCAACAACCCCACCGGGGTCTGGGTCTTCGACTACACGATCCAGCCGGAGAACGGCGGCCTCGGGGTCTTCGCCCACGAGTTCGCCCACGACCTCAACCTGCCCGACCTCTACGACACGTCCGGCAACACGGGCGGGGCGGAGAACAACACCGCGTTCTGGACGCTCATGTCCTCGGGGTCGAACATCGGCGACGGCAGCCCTGACGGGATCGGGGACGCGCCCACCGACCTCTCAGCCTGGGAGCTGTTCCAGCTCGGCTGGCTCCAGCCCCAGGGCAGGCACGGCCCGTTCTACGACGTGGCCGTCGCGGGCCAGCGCTCGTCGCACACGCTCGGATCGAACGTTCCGGCCACGAAGAAGCCGCAGGCCCTCTTCGTCGTCCTCCCGGACAAGGACGTGGCGCTCGACATCGGGACTCCCTATGCCGGCGAGAAGATGTACTGGAGCACCTCGGGTGACGAGCTCGAGACGACGATGACGCACGACGCGACAGCCGGTGCGCTGACGGCGAAGGTCAACTACCAGATCGAGGTCGACTGGGACTACGCCTACCTCGAGGCATCCCCCGACGGCACGAACTGGACGCCCGTCGACACCAACCGCTCGACGACCAGCAACCCCAACGGCCAGAACCAGGGCTTCGGGATCACCGGGTCGACCGCGGGAGCGTGGGTCGACCTGTCCGGCACGCTGCCGGCCGGGACGACCCAGGTCCGGTTCCGCTACTGGACCGACGTCGCCGCCACTGAGCCGGGCATCATGATCGACGACATCGCCCTGGACGGCACACTCATCGGCACCGCGGAGGCCGACGAGGGCTGGACGTTCGACGGCTTCGTCGAGACCACCGGCACCGAGATCCAGTCGTTCTTCAACGCCTACGTCGTCGAGAACCGGCAGTACGACGGCTATGACGAGTCCCTGAAGACGGCCTACAACTTCGGATTCCTCGACACGAGGCCGGACTGGGTGGAGACGCACCCGTACCAGAACGGGATGCTCGTCTGGTACTGGGACGGCTCGCAGTCCGACAACAACGTCGGCGACCACCCCGGGAAGGGCTTGCTGCTTCCCGTCGACGCGCACCCAGAGTTCAGCCACTGGCCGGACGGCACCCTGATGCGCAACCGGATCCTGTCCTACGACTCGACCTTCGGGCTCGAGCCGACCGACGCCATCACGCTGCACAACAGCGGGATGGAGGGGACCATCGCCTCGCAGCCCGCGGTCCCCGTCTTCGACGACACGAGGACGTGGTGGGTCAACGAGGACGAGCACGCGGCAACCGGCTCGCACGCCGGTCGGTACGAGCCCGGCTGGTACGGCGTCGACGTGCCGAAGACCGGGACCACGATCCGGGTCGTGAGCACGTCCAAGCAGGGCAACGCGATGAACGTGCTCGTGGCTCCGAAGTGATCACCCGGGCGACCCCGGGTGACCCGTCACCGCCAGGTCTGACCGACCGGCTCCGGGCCACCTGACCGTCACCCATCGCAGAGGGCCCCACCGGCGTTGGTCGGTGGGGCCCTCTCGTCCCCGTAGAATCGTCACTCCGGCGGAGCCGAGCCGGTTGCTCCCCCTACTCACGTCCGAGGAGACCCGTGGCGCAACTGCTGCTCCTGCACCTGCTGGCAGCCGTCGTCGCCCCGTTACTCGTCCGGCTCCTGCATCGGAGGGCCTTCCTCGTCCTCGCGATGGTGCCGGCCACGGCGTTCGGCTGGCTCGTCAGCGTCTCGAGCGAGGTTCGCGCTGGCAACGGTCCCACCCAACACCTGACCTGGGTGCCGGGCCTCGGCCTCGACCTGGACTTCCGGGTCACCACGTTGTCGTGGGTCCTCGGGCTCCTCGTCACGGGAGTCGGCGCGCTCGTGCTGCTCTACTGCACGTGGTACTTCCATCCCGACGACGACACCCTGTGGCGCTTCACCTCGATGTTCACGGCCTTCGCGGGAGCGATGCTCGGACTCGTCCTGACCGACAACCTCCTCGTCCTCTATGTCTTCTGGGAGCTGACCACGGTCTTCTCCTACCTCCTGATCGGGCACAACCCGGCCAGCTCCACCAACCGACGCGCGGCGATGCAGGCCCTGCTCGTGACGACGATCGGCGGCCTGGCGATGCTCGTCGGGATCATCGCCATCGGGGTCAACCACACCTACTCGATCAGCGGATTCCTCAGCTCCAGGCCGACCCTCGACCCGGTGACGGTCGCGGCCCTCGTCCTCCTGCTCGTCGGAGCCCTGTCGAAATCGGCGCTCGTCCCGTTCCACTTCTGGCTGCCCGGAGCCATGGCAGCCCCCACACCGGTGAGCGCCTATCTCCATGCCGCCGCAATGGTCAAGGCCGGGGTGTACCTCGTGGCGCTCCTCGCCCCAGCCTTCGCCGGGGCGCCGGCCTGGCACGTCCTCACGGTCGGGCTCGGCCTCGCGACGATGCTCCTCGGCGGATGGCGAGCCCTGCGCCAGCACGACCTCAAGCTCCTGCTCGCCTACGGCACCGTGAGCCAGCTCGGCTTCATGGTCGCGATCAGCGGTATCGGGACCCGCGCCGCTGCCCTCGCGGCCCTCGCCCTCGTCGTCGGGCACGCGCTCTTCAAGTCCACCCTGTTCCTCACGGTCGGGGTCATCGACAGGGCGGCGGGCACCCGCGACCTGCGCCGCCTCTCCGGTGTCGGCAAGCGGCTCCTGCCCGTCAGCATCCCGGCCGGGCTGGCGGCCCTCTCCATGGCCGGGGTCACACCCCTGACCGGCTTCGTCGCCAAGGAGAGCGCACTCGGCGCTCTGTGGGACGGCGTCCAGGACGAGGCGCCCTTCGCGGCGCCCTTCGGCTGGCTCGCCCTGGGCGGGGTCGTCCTCGGGTCGATCCTCACGGTGGCATACACCGCTCGGTTCTTCTGGGGCGCGTTCGCGACGAAACCAGGCGTGCCGGCGACGAGACTGACGGTTCCGCACCCCGGCTTCGTCGCCGCGCCGCTCCTGCTGGGGACGGGTTCGCTGCTGCTCGGACTGCTCGCACCGCTCGAGTCCACCTGGCTCATGCCCTACGCGGACCAGTTCTCCGTCGGCGCCCGTCCGGAGGCGCTCGCCCTGTGGCACGGCCTCACCCTCCCACTCGCGCTGTCCCTCGTCTCGGTCGCCACCGGTGTCCTGCTGTTCGTCGCCCGCGAGCGGGTCGCCCGGGCCCAGTCCGCGGTCCCTGACGTCATCGACGGAGAGCGGATCTTCGGGCACCTCATGCGCGGTCTCGACCGCGGCGCGGTGGAGACGACGGCGGTGACCCAACGCGGTTCGCTCCCCCTCTACGTCATGGCGATCCTCGTCGTCTTCGTCACGCTGCCCGGCGGGGCGGCCCTCGTCGGGGGCACCGTCGGCCCGGTGCGCCTGTGGGACTCCCCCGCCCAAGTCGTCGTCGGGACGATCATGGTCGCCGCCGCGGTGCTCGTCCTCTTCGCGCGCAGGCGGGTGACGAGCATCATGCTCGTCGGGGTCACCGGCTTCGGCACAGCGACGCTCTTCATCATCGCGGGCGCCCCGGACCTCGGCATCACCCAGATGCTCGTCGAGACGGTTGCCCTCGTCGTCTTCGTCCTCGTGCTCCGCAGGCTCCCGACCAAGTTCACGCGCCATCCCGAATCGCCGGTCCGCTCGTGGCGTCTCGTCCTCGGCATCGCCGTCGGCCTCGGCGTCGCCGCGATCGGCCTCGTGACCACGAGCGCGCGCAACCAGCTCCCGGTCTCGGAGGGTTTCCCCAAGGAGGCCTACGCCTTCGGGCACGGGAAGAACATCGTCAACGTCACGCTGGTCGACATCCGGGCGTGGGACACCATGGGGGAGGTGTCGGTGCTCGTCGTCGCGGCGACCGGCATCGCGAGCCTCATCTTCGTCCGCACGAGGAACACCCGTCTGTCCCGAGCCACGGCCAAGAACCTCCCGCCGACGGAGCCGGCCAGGGGGACGTGGTTGCACGGGGGGCGCACCCTGCGTCCCGAACGCAGGTCGGTCATCTTCGAGGTCGTGACCCGGCTCGTCTTCCACGTCATGCTCGCTGCGTCGCTCTTCCTCCTCTTCGCCGGCCACAACCAGCCGGGCGGTGGCTTCGCGGGCGGCCTCGTGGCCGGGCTCGCCCTCGTCATCCGCTACCTCGCCGGCGGGCGCTACGAGCTCGACGAGGCCGCCCCCTTCGACGCCGGCCTGCTCGTCGGACTCGGGCTGCTCGTCGTCATCACGTCGGCGCTCGCCCCCCTCGCCTTCGGCGGCACGATCCTCGAGACGACGGCGCTCGACCTCGAGCTACCCCTCTGGGGCGAGGTGCACCTCGTCACCTCGCTCTTCTTCGACATCGGCGTCTACCTCATCGTCGTGGGAATGATGCTCGACATCGTCCGAAGCCTGGGGACCGGGATCGACCGCCAGGTCGCCGAGGAAGCCTCCGACCCAGGTGCAGATGCCGACGAGGCGCCCGCCGGCGAGGCGGCCGTCCGCCCCGGAGAGGCCCGCCAGTGACCACCCTCATCGCGCCAACCATCCAGCCCAACATCACGCTCATCGTCGTGGTCGCGGTGCTCATCGCATCCGGGACGATGCTCCTGCTGGACCGCAGCCTCGTGCGGATCCTGCTCGGGCTGCTCCTCGTCGGAAACGGGGTGTCCGTCCTCTACGTCGTCGTCGCGGGCGAGGCCGGACGGCCCCCGTTCGTCGGGGCCGCAGACCCCAACGAGATGAGCGACCCACTGCCGCAGGCCATGGTGCTGACGGCCATCGTCATCTCCCTCGCGACGATGGGCTTCCTGCTGGCGCTCTCCTACCGGCTCTGGCAGCTCGCGGGGACCGATGACGTCCCCGACGACGCCGAGGATGCCCGCATCCTCAGCATGGCCTCGGCCAACGAGCCGTCGGCCACCTACGATCCCGACGTGGCACCGACCACCACCTCGGACGAGAGCGCCCGGGAGAGCTCGCCATGAGCTCCTTCGTGCCCAACCTCGTGCCCCTCGCCGTGCTGCTCCCCCTCCTCGGTGCGGCCCTCACCCTCTCCTTCCGCCGCACTCCCGGCCTGCAGCGGGCCATCAGCGTCGGAGCCCTCACCGCGGTCGTCGTCGTCGCCGGCGTCCTCATCCACCAGACCGACGCACACGGCCCGCAGGTCCTCTGGCTGGGCGCCTGGCCCGAGCCGCTCGGCATCTCTCTCGTCGCCGACCGGCTGAGCTCGCTCATGCTCCTCGTGTCGGCCATCGTCGCCCTCCTGGTCCTCATCTTCGCGATCGGACAGGGGCAGGCGGACGACGAGGAAGACACCCCGATGTCGATCTTCCACCCGACCTACCTCGTGCTCATGGCCGGCGTGTCCAACGCCTTCCTCGCCGGTGACCTCTTCAACCTCTTCGTCGGCTTCGAGATCCTCCTCTTCGCCTCGTACGTCCTGCTCACCCTCGGCGGTGCCGGGCCGCGGATCCACGCAGGCACGACCTACGTCGTCGTCAGCCTGGTCAGCTCGGCCCTCTTCCTCATCGCCATCGCCGCCGCGTATGCCGCGACCGGCACGGTCAACCTCGCCCAGCTCGCCCTGCGCATCGAGGGGCTGCCGGCCGGCGTGGCGCTCGTGCTGCAGCTGGCCCTGCTCACCACCTTCGGGATCAAGGCAGCGGTCTTCCCCATGTCCGCCTGGCTCCCCGACAGCTATCCGACGGCTCCGGCGCCGGTGACCGCGGTCTTCGCCGGCCTGCTGACCAAGGTCGGTGTCTACGCGATCATCCGCACCCAGACGCTGCTCTTTCCCGACTCCCCCCTGACCGGGCTGCTCATGTGGGCGGCGCTGCTGACGATGATCATCGGGATCCTCGGCGCCGTGTCGCAGTCGGGCCTCAAGCGAATGCTGTCCTTCACGCTGGTCAGCCACATCGGGTACATGATCTTCGGCGTCGCCCTCGCCACCGAGCACGGCACCGCAGGCGCGATCTTCTACGTCGCGCACCACATCACCATCCAGACCGCGCTGTTCCTCATCACCGGTCTCGTCGAGCGGCTCGGCGGCACCACCTCCCTCGACCGGCTCGGTGGGCTCGCGGCGGTGTCGCCTGCCCTCGCCATCCTCTTCTTCACCTCAGCCATGAACCTCTCCGGGATCCCCCCGCTGTCCGGATTCCTCTCGAAGGTCGGCCTGCTCCACGCGGGAGTCGAGGTCGGCACACCGATGGCCTGGGTCCTCGTCACGGCCGGCATCGTGACGAGCCTGCTCACGCTCTATGCCCTCGCCAAGGTGTGGAGCCAGGCGTTCTGGCGCCGGTTGCCGCGTGAAACTGCAGCGAGGGAGGGCGCGGCCGACGCCGTTGTCGGCGCAGCGGACACCGCAGGAGGCGAGCCGGAGTCCACGGAGCTGGAGACCACCCCCACACCGGTCGGAGCGGGGACGACCACGCGAACCGACACGAGCGGCGAGGTCCTCGCCACCGGGCCACGCGACCACTTCACCGACCCCCC
>NZ_JAJJPG010000060.1:8672-11346 GCF_032907665.1 Intrasporangium sp. | reverse complement strand
ACACGAGCGGCGAGGTCCTCGCCACCGGGCCACGCGACCACTTCACCGACCCCCCGCCGCTCAGCGCCACCGCCACCGCACAGTCGACCCGGCCGCTCCCGCGGGCGATGCTCGCGGCAACTGCCGCGATGACCGCCGTCGGAATCCTCATCACCCTCGTGGCCGGACCGCTGTTCGCCTACACCCAGCGCGCGGCAGCCGATCTCAGGGGACGCGACCCCTACATCACGAGCGTGTTGCCGCCGGAGGTGCGTCGATGAACCCGCGGCCACAACCCCTCGACGGAGCATCGCCCGACACGCTTCCGCGGCGGCGACGCCGGTCCTTCCAGCCGCGAGCCATCCTCTTCGTGGCGCTGGCCTGGTCGCTGTTCTGGGATCGCATCACCTGGGGCAACATCGTCTCCGGCCTCCTCATCGGCCTCCTCGTCACCCTCGCCTTCCCGCTGCCCTCGATCGAGTTCGGCGGACGCCTTCGCCTCCACCGCCTGCTCCTTCTCGTCCTGCACTTCCTGCGTGACCTGGCGGTCGCGTCGGTGCAGGTCGTCCTCCTCGCCTTCAGGCCCCGGCCACCCCTCAACTCCGTCATCGCGGTCCAGCTGAGGACTCACTCCGACTTCTACCTCACCATCACCTCCGAGCTCGTCGGCCTCGTCCCGGGCTCCACCGTGATCGAGGCACGCAGGGCCAGCTCGATCGTCTATCTCCACCTGCTCGACGTCTCGGGGAGGACAGCGATCGAGCAGGCTCGTGCGCATGTGCTCGAGATCGAGGAGCGGGTAGTGCGGGTGTTCGGCTCGTCCGACGAGATCACCGCACTCGAGAAACTCAAGGAGGAGGGCCGATGACCATCGTCACCGGTGCCGCGACCATCATGCTGGGCCTTGCTGCCGCGCTCTGCCTGGTCCGCCTCTACCGAGGGCCGAGCAGCCTCGACCGGATCCTCGCGATCGACGTGCTCCTCGTCATCCTCATCGCCGGGATCGCTCTCGAGTCGGTCGAGAACGACCACGCGACCAACCTGCCGCTGCTGATGATCCTGGCGATGGTCAACTTCGTCGGTGGCGTGGCCATCACTCGGCTGCTCTCCCGCGACACCGACGACACTCCCACCGAGTCGGACGGAGCCGCATCATGAGCTGGTCCTCCGCCCTCGACGTCGTCGGCGCCATCTTCCTGCTCCTCGGATCAGGACTCTGCCTCGCCGGCGCCGTCGGCCTGGTGCGCTTCCCCGACACGCTCTCCCGGCTCCACGCCGTCACCAAGCCCCAGACCCTCGGCCTCCTCCTCATCCTCGGCGCCCTGGCCCTGACCCTGCGCTCGTGGGCCGCCACCACGACTCTCCTCATCGCCGGAGGCGCGCAGTTCTTCACCGCCCCTGTCGCGGCCCACCTCGTCGGACGCGCTGCCTATCGCAACGGCCGGGTCGCCCGCGAGACCCTGGACGTCGACGAGCTGTCCGAGGCGCTCGAGCGGGGGGACTGAGCTCCAGCGCCACCGCAGCCCCGACGCCTCGCCACCCCAGCGGCATACGGCTGATGGGCGGCGCGTTGCGACCTGTTGCCGGCCCTGCCCCCGACAACCGGATGAGCCGGCCCGCTCCCCGAAGATGCCTGCTCCTTCGGTGGTGCAGGCCGGGTGTGCGTCGTCGAGGACGGTCGGATCAGCAGGATCAGCAGGATCGGCACCCACTCGAAGCTGCTCGAGCCCGAAGGCCCCCACGGCGCGCTTGGCGCTCATGGCGCGACGAGCGTGCGCAGTCCCGGGTCCGTGACACCAGAGCAGGAGCGCACCAGCTCCGGTGCGCTCCTGCGTGGACGGGCCGGGCCCGCCAGACGACCCTGCGGTCCAAGCGGGTCTCAGTCGGCAGAGTCGGCCGAGTCGACGTCGTCCGGGGAGTCGGCACCGTCAGGGGAGTCGACGTCGGCGGGGCTGTCCGCCGACACGACCACGGGGGCCGGTGCCGGGGAGTCGGCGCTCTCCACCGTCTGGACCGGCTGACGTGCCGGCGCCGGGATCGGGGAGTCCGCGCTGGCCGCCGAAACGGCGTCCCCCTCCTGCGACGGCGAGTCCGCTGACAGCGCCGACACGGTCGAGGCAGAGGTGGCAGACTCCGTTGCCGAGGCGGCGGGGTCATCGGGGCTGTCAGTGGCCGACTCGGCCGACTCCACCGCGGACTCGTTCGGGGAGTCCAAGCTCGCGGGGCTGTCATCGGCCTGGACATCGTCTGCGGCGCCTGTCGTCAACACCACAGAGGCCGCTCCCTCGTCACTCGGGGGCGAGTCATTGAGGCCGAGCGCGGCCGCACTCAGGGCACCGCCCGTGCCCAGCACTGCCACGGCTCCGACCACGGCCCACTTCCTGGAAACGTTCATCACGTCCACCTCTCACGTCGTCGCTCCGGTCACAGGGCCGAAGCGGGTCACGCGATGCCAAGTGCGGCATCTCTTCGTTGACTCCCACTCTCGCGGCACACGATGAATCGACGAGGAGAGGCGCATGAGAGGACTCTCATCCAGGGACGGGGCCCTGGACCAGGCGGTAGCCCATCCCCCGGACCGTCTCGATGCGATGGGTTCCGAGCTTTCGGCGCAGGTACCGCACGTAGACGTCGACGACGTTGGAGCCCGGGTCGAAGTCGTATCCCCACACGTGGCTGAGGAGCTGCTCACGGG
>NZ_JAJJPG010000060.1:5142-8572 GCF_032907665.1 Intrasporangium sp. | reverse complement strand
TTGGAGCCCGGGTCGAAGTCGTATCCCCACACGTGGCTGAGGAGCTGCTCACGGGACAGCACCTGTCCCGGGTTTCGCAGGAAGGTCTCCGCGAGCGCGAACTCCCGAGCGGAGAGGTCGACGACGCGACCCCCGACGCTGGCCCTTCTGGTCCGCAGGTCGAGGGACAGGTCCCCGTAGGTGAGCACGGTCGTCTCCGCTGATCCGGTCTCACGGAGTCGGAGGCGAACCCGAGCCAGGAGCTCCTCGAAGCGGAACGGCTTCGCCATGTAGTCGTCCGCTCCGCCCTCGAGGGCCGCCACCGTGTCACCGACGGAGTCCCGGGCGGTCAGGACGATGACGGGCAGCGAGCTGCCTGAGGCCCGCAGCCGGTCGAGGACGCCGAAGCCGTCGAGACCCGGCAGGCCGATGTCCAGGATCATCAGGTCGAACTCCCCGGACATCGCATAGTCGAGCGCGGTGATCCCGTCGTGAACGACCGTGGGGGTGAAGCCGTTCGAGCGCAAACCTTTCTGCACGAACGAGGCGATTCGTTCCTCGTCCTCGACGATGAGGATGCGGTTCATGCGTCGGCCTCGATGTCGTTCGGGACGCCGACCCCGGACGGATCGGCCTCTTCGTGGCGTGTCGGCAGGGTCATGGTGAAGACCGACCCTCCGCTGGGCTGCCGAGCCACCTCGACGGTGCCGTGGTGCGCTTCGGCGATTGCACGGACGATGGCGAGGCCAAGGCCCGAACCCTCGGCACGGTTGCCGTCGCTGCCCCTGGCGAACCGCTCGAAGATTCGCTCAGTGTCGGCCGGACGCACGCCGGCGCCCTCGTCGCGAACCCACACCCGGGCCTGGTCCCCGCGCACGTCCGTCCCGATCCCGATCGTCGTGCCGGGCTCGCTGAACTTCACGGCGTTGTCGGCCAGCTGGAGCACGGCCTGCGACAAGCGCTGCTCGTCGGCGAGCACCGTCGCCTCCGACCGGGCCTCGACCCGCCAGCGCCGGTCGCCGAGGGCAACGGCCTTGTGGAGAACTTCGTCCGTGAACGGCCCCAGCGGCATCGGCGCGAACCGGACGAAGTCCGCCCGGTCCGCCTTGGAGAGCAGGATGAGGTCCTGGGTGAGGCGAGCCATCCGGTCGAGCTCGTCGAGCAGGAGGGCCCGCGTCTCCTCGACATCCCGGGGGTCGTCGGGGTTCATCAGCTCGAGGTGGCCTCGGACGATGGTGAGGGGCGTCTTCAGCTCGTGGCCGGCGTCGTCGAGGAACTGGCGCTGGGTCCCGAATGCCGCCTCGAGACGGTCGAGCATGTCGTTGAACGTCTGTGCGAGCTCGGAGATGTCGTCCGACCCGGGCACCACGACGCGCTGCGTGAGGTCGCTCTCACCGATTCGCTGAGTGGTCTCCCGGAGGTCGCGCAAGGGGCGAAGCAACCGCCCCGCGACCAGCCAGCCGACGAGACCGATGAGCAGCAGGGCCCCGAGGGCGACGAGGGCGTAGGTCCGCATGAGATCGCGCTGGCGGCCCAGCTCGCGGTCGACCGCGAAGGCGATGGCGAACTTGCCGACCACGTCAGAGCCGTCCAGCCGGACCGGAACCACGGTGAGGCGCACGGCACCGATCGAGGTTGTCACGTCCGTCGTGACGACGCGGTTCGAGCTGTTGGGCACGGCCGCCACCGCGGTGGAGATCTCGGGGGACTTGACGAGCTCCGGCGGGCCACCGGGGGTGTACGCGTGCGGCTTGTCGTCGAGGAAGCTGAGGAACTTCTCGTGCTCGCTCGGCACATTGCGCGAGAGCGCCACGAGGAGCAGCTGCTCCACGCTCGTGAAGGGCTCGCCGGAGTCCGGGTCCACCCCTTGGGTCGCCAGGTTCCGGAACTCCTCGACCTCCTGGGCCGAGGCGGCGTCGACCTGCTCCAGGGTGCGGCTGTTCTGGATCGCGTTGGCGACCCCGCCTGAGACCGCGAGCCCGAGGGCGCACATGATGAGCACCGAGGAGAGCACCCGGACGCGCACGGAGAGGCGGTGGTGCCAGGCGACCGGGGCCTCCGCCGGGCCCTCGCCCGGGCTGACAGTCTCACCGGACACGGACGGCGCTCCTGCCCACCCACTGCTCCACGAGGTCGAGCCGGGAGCTCGTCGCGGATTCCCACCCGGCCTCCTGAACCCGGTGTGGTCCGGTGGCGAGGGACATCGCGACCCCGGCGACACGTGCGCGAAGCTCCCGCGGGTCGACCCCTCGCTCCATGACGTCCGCCCACGACCGGGACAGGGCACGCAGCCGCGCCCGGTGAGCTTCAGACATCACGGCCAGCACCTCCAGATGGGCGATGACGCACGCCAGGTCGTCCGTCCGTCGACCCGGCCCGGCCGTGTCGACGTCGAGCACTCCACTGACCCGCCCGCTACGGCCCAGAAGCAGCTGCCCCTCGTAGAGATCCCCGTGGGTCGGCTCGTCAGCAGGGGCGCCTGCCACGACCTGCGCGACCTCCGCTGCGAGCTGGCGCGCGCGGTCCGCCTCTGCCGGGAGGGCCGCCCCGATGACCCGCGCGTAGTACTCGGCGTTCTCGCTCCAGGCGGCCCGGCGAGGCAGGTCGAGGACGCCTGCGGGCAACCGGTCGAGCAGGCCGACCACGTCAATGGCCGCAGGCAGGGGGGCATCCGGGCGCCAGAGGGCGGCGCGCATCGATGTGCCCTCGAGGCGCTCGAGCACGAGCAGGCCGGCCTCGGTCCAGCCGAGGCTCCGTGGCACCGGCACCCCGGCGTCGTGGAGCAGGACGTGTCGCCGATGGAGGTCCTCCGCCCGGCCCGGGCGGAGGACCTTGACGAAGAAGGCCGCGGTCGGCGAGCGCACCTCGACGACGGCCCGTCGCCTCGGGCGGTAGGCACGCATCCTGATCCGCACATCGGCAGCCTTCGTGCCCGTGACCCCCAGCATCGCCAGGAGCGTCGCCATCTGGCCGGGATCGGCGGCGATCGCCAGGCCAGGCAGCCCGGGATCCTGCGGGACGCGCCACACCGCGACGCGCGAGGTGCCGTTGCTCAGCTGCAGGATGCCAGGCTGGTCCGTCACCCCTGCGAGCCCGATACTCGCGCCCAAGGTCTCCTGCGTCTCGTGCGCGGTCTGCCCGTCGGCACTGCCACCGTCTCCCGCAGCGTGCCAACGGACCTTCACGGAGTAGGACGCGGTCGTGCTCGAGTCGGGACGGTGGTCCACCTGCTTCACCGACCAGTGGACGACCTCACCGCCGGCCGTGGCGACGGCAGCGTTCAGCAGCTCGGCGGCGTCGGGGCCGGTCAGCAGAACGAGGTCGGGGTGGGTCACCCCCTCATCGTGCCAACTGACGGTGAGTCGCGGGTGAGGCAATCATGAGACGGTTCTCATCTCCGACGAGGTGGGAGACGCCCCGGAGCCGGCTGCCGTCCCGGCTGCCGTCCCGG
>NZ_JAJJPG010000060.1:0-5042 GCF_032907665.1 Intrasporangium sp. | reverse complement strand
CCGGCTGCCGTCCCGGCTGCCGTCCCGGACGCCGCCGGTTGAGCTGCCGGTCGGGCCGTCGGAGACGTCGCCGCCGGAGGGACCAGCGGGACCCTTCGGTAGGGCTCGCCCTGCACCGGCCGTGCGTCCTGCTCCCCGCGGACCGGCCAGAGCGAGATGGCCCGCTCCGCCTGGGCCGTGATCGTCAGGCTCGGGTTGACCCCGAGGTTGGCCGAGATCGCTGCCCCGTCGACGACGTGGAGTCCGGGGTAGTGCCACACCCGGTGATAAGGGTCGATGGCGCCCCCCTCGGGAGAGTCGGAGATCACCGCGCCGCCGATGAAGTGCGCGGTCATCGGGATGTCGAGGATCTCGCCGATGGAGGACCCGGGCCAGGCACGTTCCCCGGTGGTCTGCTCGAGCCGGCGTGCCATGGCCCGCACTGCCGCGTTGCCCTCGGGGATGTAGGTGGGGTTGGGCGCCCCGTGGCCCTGGGTCGAGGACAGCCGCGACCCGAGCACGCCACGCTTGCGCCACACGCGGATGGAGTTGTCGGTCGCCTGCATGACCAGTGCGATGACCGTCCGCTCGCTCCACCGCCGTTTCGAGGCGGACCGGACGAAGATGCCGGGGTGGCGTGCGGCCTGGCCGACGAACTTGAGCCATCGGGGCACCTTGCCTCCCCCGTCGACCTGCATGACCGCGAGGAAGCCCATGGCGTTGGAGCCCTTGCCGTAGCGGACGTTCTCGACGTGCGTGGTGTCGTTGACGTGGAAGCTCGAGGTGATGGCGACGCCCTTGGTCAGGTCGATGTCCTTCGGGACGCGAGCGACCGACGCCCCGCCCAGCGCCTCGGAGTTGGTCCGGGTGAGGTCGCCCAGCCGACTCGACAGTCGCGGCAGCTCGTCCTCTCGCATCGCATGGAGCAGCTCGGCGGTCCCCCAGGCGCCCGCGGCGATGACGACCTGGTCGGTCGTCACGGTCCGGCGATCCTTCCCGCGCTTCGTCCACGCCCCGGTGCGCACCGTGGTCACCGCGTAGCCGTGCTCGGGTCGGGCCGGGTCGAGCGGGCGGAGCGACTCCACGGTGCGCAGCGGCTCGATCGTCACGCCGCGCCGCTCGGCCAGGGCGAGGTAGTTCTTCACGAGGGTGTTCTTCGCGCCGATCTTGCAGCCGACCATGCAGTTGCCGCACTCGGTGCACCCGGCCCGGTCCGGACCTTCGCCCCCGAAGAACGGGTCCGGCACCCGCTTGCCGGGCTCACCGAAGAAGACACCCACGGGGGTCTTCCGGAAGGAGGCGCCGACGCCGAGGTCATGGGCGGTGTCCCGCATGAGCTGTTCGATCGGGCCCTCGCAGGGGTTCTCCACCACCCCGAGCATGCGCTCCGCGGTCTGGTAATGCGGGGCCAGCTCCGCTCTCCAGTCCGTGATGTGGGACCACTGCGGGTCGCGGAAGAACGGCTCCGGGGGCACGTACAGCGTGTTGGCGTAGTTCAGCGACCCGCCCCCGACGCCCGCACCACCCAGCACGAGGCAGTGCGGCAGCCGGTGGATCCGCTGCACGCCGTAGCAGCCGAGGCGGGGGGCCCAGAGGTAGCGCCGGAGGTTCCAGCTCGTGTCGGCGAAGTCCTCGTCCTCGAAGCGACGACCCGCTTCGTAGACGTGGACCCGGTAGCCCTTCTCGGCGAGGCGAAGGGCGGCCACCGAACCGCCGAATCCCGACCCGATGACCACGACGTCGTGGTCCCACTGCTGCGTCATGACGTCAGCGTAGGCATGAGTCGGGCCCCCGACTACCCACGGGTAACGAAAAACACCATGGCGCTGCGGACAAACCGGGCCACCGGAGAAGCGGCCGCTGGGCGCGGCGCGCGCCCAGCGGCATACGGCAGCCGCGCAGCGCCTATTGCCCCAGGTAGGGCGACACGACGACCTCGACGCGCTGGAACTCCTTGACGTCGCTGTAGCCGGTCGTGGCCATGGCCCGCCGGAGGGCACCGACGAGGTTCGTCGTGCCGTCGGCCTGGCGGCCGGGGCCGAAGAGGATCTCCTCGAGGGAGGCCTGGGTGCCGAGCTCGATGCGCAGGCCGCGCGGCAGCTCGGAGTGGTGCGCTTCGGGCCCCCAGTGGTAGCCACGGCCGGGCGCGTCCGTGGCCCGTGCCAGGGCCGCGCCGAGCATGACCGCGTCGGCTCCGCAGGCGACCGCCTTGACGATGTCTCCCGACGTGCCGACGCCGCCGTCGGCGATGACGTGGACGTAGCGGCCGCCGGACTCGTCGAGGTAGTCGCGGCGTGCCGCCGCCACGTCGGCGACGGCGGAGGCCATCGGCGCGTGGATGCCGAGCGCCTTCCGGGTCGTGTGGGCCGCCCCGCCGCCGAAGCCGACGAGCACGCCCGCGGCTCCCGTGCGCATCAGGTGCAGAGCGGCCGTGTAGGAGGCCGCTCCCCCCACGATGACGGGAACGTCGAGCTCGTAGATGAACCGCTTGAGGTTGAGTGGCTCGGCCCGCCCGGAGACGTGCTCTGCCGACACGGTCGTGCCGCGGATGACGAAGAGGTCGACGCCGGCGTCGACGACGGTCTTCCAGTGCTGCTGGGTGCGCTGCGGCGACAACGCCCCCGCGACGGTCACGCCTCCCTCACGCAGCTGGCGCAGCCGCTCGGTGATGAGCTCGGGCTTGATCGGCTCGGCGTAGATCTCCTGCATGCGCGGAGTCGCGAGGACCGGGTCGAGGCCCGCGATCTCGGCCAGCAGCGCCGTGGGGTCCTCGTAGCGGGTCCACAGGCCCTCGAGGTCGAGGACCGGCAACGCGCCGAGCTTGCCGAGCGCGGTCGCAGTCTCAGGCGAGACGACCGAGTCCATCGGCGCGGCCATGACCGGGATGTCGAAGTGATAGGCGTCGATCTGCCACGAGACCGAGACCTCCTCGGGGTCCCGCGTGCGCCGAGAGGGCACCACCGCGATGTCGTCGAAGGAGTAGGCACGCCGCCCGCGTTTGCCCCTGCCGATCTCGATCTCAGTCACCGCCCGATCCTATCGACCGCGGTCCCGCGTCCCGGGGACATCGACCACTCGAGCGGAGGACGACCTCCTCGCCGAAGCCGATGCGGTGGCGCCTGCGGACGACAGGACGGGTCCGTATGCCGCTGGGCTCGCTCCCGCTCGCGTCCAGCCAGCCGCCCCGGCCACCCCGGGTCGACGGGGTGCGTCGGGTCCCGCTCAGCGGCATACGGCCAAGGTCAGGTGACCGTGTAGTTGGGCGCCTCGACGATGCCCTGGACGTCGTGCGGGTGGCTCTCCTTGAGCGAGGCCGAGGTGATCCGGACGAACCTGCCCTTCTCCTGGAGCTCGGGCACCGTGCGCGCGCCGACATAGAACATCGACTGGCGCAGCCCCCCGACCATCTGGTGGGCGACCTGCGACACCGGACCCCGGTAGGCCACCCTGCCCTCGATGCCCTCCGGCACGATCTTGTCGTCGGAGTCGACCTCGGCCTGGAAGTAGCGGTCCTTCGAGTAGGACTTCTTGCCGCGCGAGCTCATCGCCCCGAGCGACCCCATCCCGCGATAGCTCTTGAACTGCTTGCCGTTGACGAAGATGAGCTCCCCGGGCGACTCCTCACAGCCGGCGAGCAGCGAGCCGATCATCACGGCGTCCGCCCCGGCGACGATCGCCTTGGCGATGTCTCCGGAGTACTGGAGCCCGCCGTCCGCGATCACCGGGACCCCGGCCGCCCGGGCCGCGAGCGAGGCCGCGTGGACGGCGGTGATCTGCGGCGCACCGACCCCCGTGACGATGCGGGTCGTGCAGATCGAGCCCGGGCCCACGCCGACCTTGATGGCGTCGGCGCCGGCGTCGACGAAAGCCTGCGCACCCTCCCGCGTCGCGACGTTGCCGCCGATGACCTGAACGTGCTTCGTGGCGGGGTCGCTCTTGAGACGCTGGACCATCTCGATGAGCGTCCGCACGTGGCCATGCGCGGTGTCGGCCACGAGGACGTCGACGCCCGCCTCGATGAGGGTGGTGGCACGCTCCCACGCGTCACCGAAGTAGCCGATCGCCGCGCCCACCATGAGCCGACCCACGCCGTCCTTGCTCGCGTCGGGGAACTGCTCGCTCTTGACGAAGTCCTTCACCGTGATGAGGCCGACCAGGTGGCCCGCGTCGTCGACGAGCGGGAGCCGCTCCCGCTTGTGCTGACGAAGCAGGAGCGTGGCGTCCTCGCGACTGATCCCCTCAGGGCCGGTGATGAGGGGCATCGGGGTCATGACGTCGCGGACGAGCGTCGTCGCCCACTCCTTGACCGGCATGAACCGAAGGTCACGGTTGGTGATGATGCCGATGAGCTTCTTGTCGCCGTCGACGACCGGGAGGCCGGAGACGCGGTACTCACCGCACTTCTGGTCGAGGTCTTCGAGCGTGGCGTCGGGGCCGATGGTGATCGGGTTGGAGATGATCCCGGTCTGGGTCCGCTTGACGAGGTCGACCTGGTAGGCCTGGTCGGCGATCGACAGGTTGCGGTGGAGCACGCCGATGCCACCCTGCCTCGCCATGGCGATCGCCATGCGCGACTCGGTCACCGTGTCCATCGCCGCGGAGATGAGTGGGACCCGGATCGACAGCTCGCGGGTCAGCCGGGTCGTCGTGTCGATGTCGTTGGGTGCGAGGTCGCTGTAACCCGGTAGGAGAAGGACGTCGTCGTAGGTCAGGCCGAGGTTCTCGAACGGGGAGGGGACGTCATTCGTACCGAGGGGCATTGCCCGATTCTACGGGAGGCGGCCGGTCGCAGCCGACCGCCTCGGCGGCGGTGCACGTCGGCTCTACGCGCCGGTCTCTGCCGCTGTCGGGTCTACCTCGACCGACTCGACAGCGAGCGGTGCGGGCTCTGCTGTGGGGACGGTCGCCGCTGGGGCCGCAGCCTCAGTGGGCACTGCACCGCTGCCGCCGGTCGGCATGCTCGGTGGCGCCGGCGCCGCGGGCACGCCGTTCCCAGCCGGCGTGCCGGGCTCCGCAGGTGTGTCGGACCCGGCGGCCTCATCCGGTGTGGCGGGCTCTGCCGG
>NZ_JAJJPG010000059.1:20593-22116 GCF_032907665.1 Intrasporangium sp. | reverse complement strand
CCGCGCGACCACCACCACCTATCGGACCCCGGCCCGATCCTGGTCGGCCCCCCGCCCCGGAGAGCTAGAAGGTCTCGCCGGTGAGCCGCTCGAAGACCTCGACGTACTTGGCCCGGGTCTGCGCGACCACGTGCTCGGGCAACGGCGGTGGCGGCTCGCCGCTCGCCTTCGACCAGCCTGACTCGGCCGAGGTGAGCCAGTCGCGGACGAACTGCTTGTCGTAGGAGGGCTGCGGATGGCCGGGCTCCCAGAGGTCCGCGGGCCAGAACCGCGACGAGTCCGGAGTGAGCACCTCGTCGGCCAGGACGAGTCCGCCGGAGCCCTCGGGTGCATAGCCGAACTCGACCTTGGTGTCGGCGATGAGGATGCCCCGCTTGGCCGCGATCTCGTTGCCTCGGGCGAGGATCGCCCGCGTGAGGCGGGACACCTCGGCTGCGACCTCGGCCCCGAGCTCGGCCTCGACCTCGGCCGGGCTCATCGGCTGGTCGTGCTCGCCGACGGGCGCCTTGGTCGTGGGCGTGAAGACCGGCTCAGGCAGGCGGGAGCCGTCGACCAGGCCTTCCGGCAGAGGCACGCCCGAGACCGATCCCTTCGAGAGGTACTCCTCGAGCCCTCCCCCCGTGAGGTAGGCGCGGGCGATCGCCTCGACCTTGAGCATCTCGAGCCTGCGGACGAGCACGGCCCGCCCCGCGACCTGCTCCGGCACGTCAGTCGAGACGACGTGGTTGGGGACGAGGTCCGCGAGCTGGTCGAACCACCACAGCGACAATCGGGTCAGGACCTCGCCCTTGTCGGGGATCTCGGGCGTCATCATCCAGTCGTAGGCCGAGAGCCGGTTCGAGGCGACGAGAAGCAGTCGGGCCTCGTCCCTGCGACCGTCCGGACCGATCGGCGCGTAGAGGTCGCGCACCTTGCCGGAGTAGACGTGCTCGTAACCGGGCAGGTCGAGGGGCGCATCCGTCGTCGTCACGGGGTCATCCTCCCATCGGCGCCGGGTCCGGCGACCCCCCTGCCGAGCGGGCCCCGACGTCCTCGCCGTCGGCGCCGTCCAACGGAACCGGTCAGGGCTCGACGAGACCGGCCCGGATGGCGTACCGCGTCAGCTCGACGCGATCGCGCATGCCGAGCTTCGCGAGGACGTTGGCGCGGTGGCGCTCGACCGTCTTGAGACTGATGACGAGGACGTCGGCGATCTCCCGTGACGAGCGACCCTCGGCGATGAGCTTGACGACCTCCTCCTCGCGCGGGGTGAGCACGGCCTTGGGCAGTCGCTCGCCGCGTGCCACCCGCCCGAGGTAGTTGCGCACGAGGGTGCTCGCGACCCCGCCATAGAGGAAGGGCTCGTCCCGCATCGCTGCCCCACAGGCATGCACGAGGTCGCTGTCCGCGGCCGACTTCAGCACGTAGCCGCTCGCACCGAACTTCAGGGCCGAGAAGAAGTACTGCTCGTTGTCGTACATCGACAGCATGAGGATCCGGACCCCGGGCGCGAACCGGGAGATCTCCCGGGCCGCCTGCAGCCC
>NZ_JAJJPG010000059.1:7336-20493 GCF_032907665.1 Intrasporangium sp. | reverse complement strand
CGGGCGCATCGATGGGCACCTCGACCACGACCTCCGTCCCCCGTCCACGGCCGCCCCGTCCGAGCGCGCCGACCCGCACGGTGCCGCCCACGAGCCGGGCACGCTCGCGCATCCCGGCGATCCCGGTGCCGCTGCCGGACGACCCTGCAGCGGCTCCTTGGCCCACACCCACGCCGTCGTCGCTCACCCGGAGCACGACGGACCCACCGCGTCGGGACAGGGACAGGGAGGCCTGCCGGGCGTCGGCGTGCCGGGCGATGTTGGTCAGGGCCTCCTGGGCCGTGCGGTAGAGGACCAGCTCGGTCTCCGGGGCGAGCGCGGGCAGGCCCTGGCCGAAGGCGCGCTCGACGGGGATGCCGGTCGTCGTCTCGAACTCCGACGTGAGGCCGGTGAGGGCGCCTCGCAGGCCGAGGTCCTCGAGAACCCCGGGCCTCAGGCGCTGAGAGATGCGTCGAACCTCCTCCAGGGTCACGCGGGCCGTCTCCCGGATCCCCTCGAGCTGCCGGGCGACCTCTGGCTCGGACGCGTCGATCGCACCCTTGAGCCCGAGAAGGACGGCGGTGAGGCTCTGGCCGATCTCGTCGTGCAGCTCCTGGGCGATGCGTTGCCGCTCGGCCTCCTGCGCTCCGAGGACCTCGGCGGTGCTCACCCGCCGCTCGCTCTCGAGACGGTCGATCATCGCGTTGAAGCCGTGGACGAGCGGACCGGCCGGCCCGTCCTCGTCCCCCTCGAGACGGAGTCCCGGCTGGCGGAGGTCGATCCGGGCCATGGTGTCCCGGACCCGGTCGAGCGGGTGGAGCAACGACCGGAGCAGCAGTGCGTTGACGACGACGATGACGGCGAGACCGACGACGAGGACCACGGCCTCCTCGAGCAGGACCCGGGACGAGACGGTGGCCGGGGAGAGAGCGAGCGCGAGCGTGCCGACGACGAAGACGCCACCGTTGATGAGGCACACCCTCCAGAAGAGCGATGGTGAGGCACGCCGGCCCATGGCTCGACCCATGGGCTCAGCCTAGACACGAGCGACCGGCCGACCCGGAAGATGGGTGTCACCACGGATGGCGGTGGAGCCGGCCGCACCGCGAAGGTGCTGGTATGGAGACCGCCCTCGTCGTGACGGCCGCCTTGAGGGTCGCGGAGCTGATGCGGCTGCTCAGATGAGCGCAGCCGACCTCAACACCCTGCTCGTCGCCGCGGCGGCCATCGTCCTCCTCGGCGTCAGCGCAGTGCGGCTCTCGACCCGCGCCGGACTGCCCAGCCTCCTGCTCTACCTCGCGATCGGCGTCGCCATCGGGGAGTCAGGGCTCGGGATCCGGTTCGACGACGTGCAGCTCACGCAGGTGCTGAGCACGGTGGCGCTCGCCGTCATCCTCGCTGAGGGGGGCCTCACGACGAACCTCTCCGTCGTCCGGCCGGTCCTCAGTGTCTCGTTGGTGCTGGCCACGATCGGGGTCGGCATCAGCGTCGCAGTCACCTCGTGGATCGCCTGGCTGATCCTCGACGTCGACCTCCGCACGGCGCTCCTGCTCGGCGCGGTCGTCTCGTCGACGGATGCCGCGGCCGTCTTCGCCGTGATGCGCGCCCTGCCGATGCGTGCGCGGACCCGCGCGACGCTCGAAGCCGAGTCTGGCTTCAACGACCCCCCGGTCATCATCCTCGTCACGCTGGTCGTCTCCGACGCCTGGGAGACGATGACCGTTGGCACGGCGCTGACCGGCTTCGCCGTCCAGATGGTCATCGGTGTCGTCGTCGGCGCTGCTGCCGCCCTCCTCGGCAGCCTGCTCCTGAGACGGATCGCCCTGCCGGCCGCGGGCCTCTACCCGTTGGCCCTCTTCGCGTTCGCCTTCCTCGGCTTCGGCGTGGCGGGGATGGTCGGCGGGAGCCCCTTCGTCGCCGCCTACGTCGCCGGCCTCATCCTCGGCAACTCGAACCTGCCACACCGGGTGGCCACGGTCGGTTTCGCCGAAGGGCTCGCCTGGCTTGCGCAGATCGGGCTCTTCGTCCTGCTGGGACTGCTCGCCTCACCGGCACGTCTCGGCGAGGCGGTGCTGCCGGCCCTCGTCGTCGGCACGGCGCTGACCTTCGTCGCACGCCCGGTCTCAGTGTGGCTGTGCACGACGCCGTTCCGGGTCCCGTGGCGAGAACAAGCCTTCATCTCGTGGGCGGGCCTTCGCGGCGCGGTACCCATCATGCTCGCGACCCTGCCGATGAGTGCTGGAGTGGCCGGGGCCCAGACGATCTTCGACGTCGTCTTCCTCCTTGTCGTCGTCTTCACCCTCATCCAGGGGCCGACCCTGCCCTGGCTGTCACGCAGGCTGGGCATCTCGGACGAGGTCGGCGCGAGGGAGCTGGCCTTCGAGCACGCCCCCTTCGAGGACATCGGCACGACGATGCTCACCGTGGACGTGCCTCCCGGCTCCCGCCTCTCGGGCGTGGAGATCCGTGAGCTCCGGCTCCCGGACGACGCCCTCGTCGCGCTCGTCCTGCGTGCCGGCCAGCTCTTCGTCCCCCACCGGGAGACGAGGCTGCGCACCGGCGACCAGCTCATTCTCGTCACCGCGGAGCGCGACCGGGCCAGGACGGAGGGGCGACTGCGCGAGGTCAGTCGCGGGGGACGCCTCGCGGAGTGGCACGCCCCGCGGTCACGTCCCGGGGCCGGGCCCCGCCCCGGGGCAGCCGCCCACGGGGTGGCCGGGTCGCGGACGGTCGGATCAGACGACGAGCTCTCCGCGCTCGGCCCGGAGCGCGATGTCGGTGCGGTGGTGTGACCCTTCCAGCTCGATGAGGGACACCGCGTCGTATGCCGCTGACCTTGCCTTCGCGAGGTCACTCCCCACCGCGAGGACGTCGAGTACGCGCCCGCCGGCCGAGACGAGCACCCCGTCCTCGTCGAGTCTCGTCCCGGCGTGGAGGACGACGACCCCGGGGATCTCGGCAGCGGCGTCGAGACCACTGATGGGGGCTCCCGTCCGCGGCGCGGCCGGGTATCCCTCCGAGGCGATGACCACGACGACGGCGTGGTCGTCGGACCATCGCAGGCGCCCGAAGCCCTCGAGGTCACCGGTCGCAGCGGCGAAGAGCAGCTGGGCGAAGGGTGACTCGAGCCTGGCGAAGCTGGCGTGACCGTCGGGGTCACCGAAGCGGGCGTTGAACTCGATGACCTTGGGCCCTCGGCCCGTCAGAGCGAGGCCGACGTAGAGGACGCCGACGAAGGGCGTGCCCCGCCGGTGCATCTCGTCGATGGTCGGCTGGGCGATGCGCGCGACGACCTGGTCGGACAGGTCGGCGGGTGCCCAGTCGAGCGGCGAGTAGGCGCCCATGCCGCCGGTGTTGGGCCCCGTGTCGCCGTCGCCGACTCGCTTGAAGTCCTGGGCCGGCTCGAGTGCCACGACGTGCGTCCCGTCGGAGATGCAGAAGACCGACACCTCCGGCCCGTCGAGGAACTCCTCGACCACGACGCGGCCGGCGTCCTTCGACAGGCACCGCTCGGCGTGGCGAAGTGCCTCGTCACGGGACTCGGTGACGAGCACGCCCTTGCCGGCGGCGAGCCCGTCGTCCTTGACCACGTGCGGGGCACCGAGCGCGTCCAGGGCCGACTCGACCTCGGCCAGGTTCGTGCAGACGTGCGCGAGCGCCGTGGGCACCTCGGCGGCGGCCATGACCTCCTTGGCGAAGGACTTGCTGCCCTCGAGCATCGCAGCCGCGGCGGAGGGTCCGAGGACCGGGAAGCCGGCTGAGCGGCATACGTCCGCCACTCCTGCCACGAGCGGCGCCTCAGGGCCGACGACGACGAGGTCCACGTCGTGGTCGCGCGCCAGCGCGGCGACCGCCTCGCCGTCGAGGATGTCGACGGGCACGCAGAGCGCGGTGGCGTCGATGCCCGGGTTGCCCGGAGCGGCGATGACCGCGTCGACCTCCGGGTCGGCAGCGACGGCCTTGACGAGGGCGTGCTCACGGGCGCCGGAGCCGAGGACGAGGACCTTCACGGCGGCCAGCCTATTGGCTCGTCCGCGTGGCCGAGTGACAGCATGCCTCCATGAGCGAGAGCACCCACGTCGAGGTGAGCGCGCTGGCCATCAACGTGACCGTCCCGGAGCACCTCCGCTGGACGGACACGCGGCGCGGTGAGGAGTTCGAGCTGACCACTCTCAATGTCCGGCTGCTCCCCGACGGTCACCTCGCCGCAAAGGCATACGGCCGGCCCACCGCCGGCGGTCGCGGCAACTATGTCTCGTTCAGGGTTCCCGACCGCCCCGAGCTCGCGGCCCTCGTGGTGGAGGCGGCCCATCGTGCCGGGGCGCTGTGGAGCTCCCACTCCGGCCTCCGGTGATCCGACGCCGGCCGGCACCGGACGCGAGCGCGCGGCTCAGGGCAGGCGGCGACGCAGTCCCGCGCGGACTGCCGGCCACTCGTCGATGAGGATCGAGTAGACGGCCGAGTCCCGCCACGTGCCGTTCGCGCGGCGGACGTCCCGTCGCGTGACCCCCTCGAAGGTGGCGCCCAGCTTGAGGATCGCGGCGCGTGACCGGGCGTTGATGACGTCGGTCTGGATCTTGACCCGCCCGAAGCCGCAGGTCTCGAAGGCATGGGCGAGCATGAGGAACTTCGCCTCCGGGTTGACGACCGTGCCCCACCAGCGGGAGCCGTACATCGTCCAGCCGAGATGGACGTGCTCGCGCTCCGTGTCGACGTCGCCGAGCGAGCTCGTGCCGACGACGGTGCCGGCGATCCCGAGGTCCGAGTCCTCGACGAGGCGGATGGTGTAGGCGGTACGGCCCGTGCCGTCCGGGTTGCGCGCGGCGATCGCGGCGGCGGCGAGGGCCTCCACGTCGGCCTCCGAGCCCGGAGGGGAGGTCATCGCGTAGCCCTGCGTGTAGACGACCGGGTCGGTGTAGACCGCGTAGAGGCCGTGGGTGTCCTCGGGGCGCATGACGTCGAGACGCACGACCTGACCGATGAGCGGATCGCCAGTTGGTGGGATGCACCCCATTGCAACCATGGGAAGACAGTAGACTTGATGGTTCCCGCGCCCCATCACGGGTGCACCGTTGAACCATTGGATGGCAGTGAGCTCCTCGTCCTCCCAGACTCGAACGGCCAACCCGCCCGGCCACGTCACTGCCGTCCCCGACGTGGTGGCCCAGCAGATCGCCATCGAGCAGGCCCATGTCGACCGTGTCCTCGCCGAGCTCGAGAAGGCCGGCCTGCGCGCCGACGTCGTGCAGGCCGAGGGGCTGGCGCGGGGCCAGCTCGGCCGTTCGGTCGAGGTCGGCGACGCTGAGGGAGCCGGCCTCTTCGAGCGTGACGCCCTGATGTTCCACGCGGCGCGGCGGCGCAGCATGCTCGACACGCAGTACGAGGGCCTGGTCTTCGGTCGCCTCGACATCGACCACGCCATGCTCCGCGAGGGCACCTCGGCTTCCGCTCCTCCCTCCGCGGGCTCCAACGGCCACCGCCCCGAGGACCGCGAGGTGCGCTACATCGGCCGGCTCGGCGTGCGTGACGACGACTACGAGCCGCTCGTCATCGACTGGCGGGCGCCTGCGGCCTCCGCCTTCTACCGCGCCACGCCGGTCGAGCCGATGGGCGTGCTGCGTCGGCGGGTGCTGCGAAGCAAGGGCTCGACCGTCATCGGCGTCGAGGACGACCTCATGGTGCCCGAGGCCCCGGACGACCTCGTCGTCGTCGGCGACGGCGCCCTCATGGCCGCGCTGACCCGGTCCCGCGGCGAGCGCATGCGCGACATCGTCGCGACGATCCAGGCACACCAGGACGAGGCGATCCGGGCGAGTGCCCGAGGGGTCACCGAGATCACCGGGGGGCCGGGCACCGGCAAGACCGTGGTCGCGCTCCACCGCGCCGCCTACCTGCTCTACTCCGAGCGGCGGCGTTTCGAGTCGGGAGGCATCCTCGTCGTCGGCCCGTCGGGCGCCTACACCGCCTACATCGAGCGCGTCCTGCCGTCCCTCGGCGAGGAGTCGGTCACCCTGCGCGCACTCGGCGACGTCGTCGACGCCGTCGACACCGAGCGCCTCGACCCGCCCGACGTGGCCCGGATCAAGGGCTCGACCCGGATCCGGGCGCTCCTCGGCAGTGCCGCGCGTGGGCGAGTGCCCGACGCCCCCACCGAGTTCCGCGCCTTCGTGGCCGGCCGCGCGGTCCGTCTCGACGCGCGAGCCCTCGACCGGGTCCGTTCGCAGGTCCTGCGCCAGCACCAGCGAAACCTCGCCACGGCAGCCGCCCGCGCTGCGCTCGGCGAGGCGGCCTGGTCGTCCCTCGGGATCACAGGGGACCGGGAGGCCCGCGAGGAGTTCCTCGACAAGTGGGAGGACCACCTCGAGGTCGAGGCCTTCATGGCGGTGTGGTGGCCGCAGGTCGATCCGCGCGAGGTGCTCGTCTGGCTCGCCGACGCCGACCTCGTGCGGCGTCATGCTCGCGGGTCGCTCGACGAGCACGAGGTGGACCGGCTCGCAGGCTCGTTCGCGACCGCGCTGGAGACCGGCACCTGGTCGGTCTCCGACGTCGCCCTCATCGACGACCTGTCCGCCAGGATCGGCCTCGTCCAGGACGCTCCCCGGGAGGAGCGTGGCTTCTACGAGATCGAGGAGCTCGAGGACCTGAGTCAATACGGCGTCACCGAGGTGCAACCGGTCTCGGCCGCCCACGAGAGCCGCGCCGAGCACGTCCCGGACGACCCACGCGGGCGCCTGCTCGCAGGGCGCATCGGCAAGCCGGAGGAGTTTGCCCACGTCCTCGTGGACGAGGCGCAGGACCTCTCCCCCATGCAGTGGCGCATGATCGGCCGCCGCGGCCGCCATGCGTCCTGGACGGTCGTCGGCGATGCCGCACAGGCTTCGTGGACCGATGTGGACGAGGCCGCCGCTGCGCGCGAGGAGGCCTTCGGCACGCAGCCCCGGCAGGCGTTCCACATGGACACGAACTACCGCAACGCGCGAGAGATCTTCGACTACGCCGCCGAGGTCGTGCGCCGGCACGTCCCCGATGCCGACATCCCCAAGGCAGTGCGCGAGACGGGCCACGACGTGGTCGTGGGCACGCTCGGCGGTGACGCGCTCGAAGCGGTCCAGGAGGCCCTCGGTGACCTCCTCGAGGAGGTCACCGGCCCGATCGCCGTCGTCACCCCGCAGCCGTATGCCGCCCAGCTGGCTCCCCTCGCCGGCTCGGCCGGCGGGCGGGTGCAGGTGGTCGACCCGATGTCGACGAAGGGGCTCGAGTACGACGCCGTGGTCGTCGTCGATCCCGACGAGATCACGCGGGAGTCGCCCGGTGGGGTCCGGGTGCTCTACGTCGCCCTGACGCGGGCGGCCCACCGGATGACCGTCCTGTCCTGACGGGTCCCGAATCCTCCCCTGCAGAAGGTAAAGAGTTGTTCAAGGATTGGCGAGATCCGTCGACTCCCAATGAGGTCCACGGGATGATGTGGAGGACGTCGACGGCGTGCGAACCACCCACCCTCCCCGCCGGTCTCTCCCCCCGAGGCCCCATCGACGTCCGGTGCTCTCTCGGCCTGCCGAGGAAGCGCACCGGGCGGGGGACGTGATGCACCCCCCCTGCATCTCGCCCCCCGCCCAACACCATCACCCTGTCGAAGCCCCGGTTCACAACGACGTGACCGGGGCCTTCGCTCACCGAGCCCTGGTCAGTGGCCGAGCAGTCGGCGCGTGCGATCCGCCCCCACCGCGAGCAGCAGGGTCGGCAGACGTGGGCCCGTGTCCTTCGCGACGATGAGGCGATAGACGAGGGCGAAGAAGGCACGCTGCGCCTTCGACAGCTCGGGGTCCCTCACCTTTGCCTCCGGATCGAGCCCACGCTGGATCTTGGGCACGGCGTAGACGAGGTGCGTGAGCCCGTCGAGCGACCAGTGGTCGTCGAGACCGTCGACGAGCATCCGGAGGGACTCGCGCTGCTCGTCGTCGAGGGAGGCGAGCAGCTCGGTGTCGGGCTCCTCGCGCACGATGGTCCGGTCCTCGGCGGGCACGTAGCCGAGCATCCACCGCTCCGCGCAGTCGAGACGGGGCCGCAGGTCGTCCGTCGACGTGACCGGATTGTCCGGGTCGAGGTCCGAGAGGATGCGCACGGCCTGGGCCTCGTCGCCCTGGGTGATGTCGATGACCGACGCGATCGTGCGGAAGGGCATCGGCCGCGGCGTCGTCGGCAGGGTCTCGACGCCGCTCCCGCGAGCGACCGAGGTGGCGCGCAGGTGCGCTGCCACGTCACCTGGCTGCGCCCCGCCCTCGGGGCCGCGCGAGACCTTGCGGACCAGCGCGTCCCACTCGTCGTAGAGCCGCTGCAGCTCCGGGCCGAAGGCGATGTCGAAGCTCTGGTTGGGACGGCGGCGCGCATACAGCCAGCGCAGCACCTGCGGCTCCATCACCTCGAGGGCGTCGTTGGGGATCGGCACTCCCCCCTTGGACGAGCTCATCTTCGCCATGCCGGCGATGCCGACGAAGGCGTACATCGGGCCGATGGGCCGCCTCCAGCCGAAGATCGGGGCGAGGTCCTTGCCGACGACGAAGCTCGACCCCGGGCTCTGGTGGTCGACGCCGGACGGCTCGAAGAGCACCTGCTCATACCCCCACCGCATCGGCCAGTCCACCTTCCACACGAGCTTGCCGTTGGTGAAGGTGTCGAGGTCGACCTGCTCGGTGTGCCCGCACTTCGTGCACGCGTAGGAGAGCAGGTGGGAGTCGTCGTCGTAGGCCGTGACCGTCGTGAAGTCGGTGCCGCACACGGAGCAGAACGGCTTGTAGGGGAAGTACCCGGCCCGACCCTCGCTGCCGTCATCCTCAGTGGCCGCTCCCGACCCTCGCTCGGCCTCGGTGGCCGCCGCCGCCTGCTCCTCGGTGAGCTTCTGCTGCTGCACGCCGGGCGGGTCGTGCCTCTTGCCCTTCCCGGTTGCGCGCTGCTTGGCCTCAGCGGCAGCCTCGAGCGTGCGGTAGCGGCCGAGGACGGTGTCGATGACGCCGCGCTCGCGCATGGCCAGCAGGATCTGCTCACGGTAGGCGCCCGCCCGGTACTGCTCGGTCTGGCTGATCTGGCGGACCTCGATGCCGGTGGCCTGCATCGCCTCGAGAAGGGGCGCCTTGAAGTGCTCGGCCCAGTTCGCGTGGGGCGACCCGGGCGGAGCCGGAACCGACGTCAGGGGCTTGCCGATGTGCTCCTCCCACGACTCGTCCACCCCGCTGAGGTTCTTCGGCACGCGCCGGAAACGGTCGAAGTCGTCCCACGACAGGATGTGCTCGCACGCGATGCCGCGCCGCGTGATCTCGTCGGCGACGAGGTGCGGTGTGATGAGCTCGCGGAAGTTGCCGAGATGGATCGGCCCCGAGGGGCTGATCCCCGAGGCGCAGACGATCGGCCCGCGGATCCCGCGCTCCTCCGCCTCCCGGATCACCTCGTCCGCGAGACGCGTCACCCAGTCCTCGGGGCGGACGGCGGCTTCCTGGTCAGGCACGGCTCTCCTTGGGGTTCAGGGGGTGGCGCTCGATGATCTCGTCACGACCGGGGCCGACGCCGATCGCCGAGACGCGGGCACCGATGAGCTCCTCGACCCGCAGCACGTAGCGCTGGGCGTTCTCGGGCAGCGCGTCGAAGGTCCGGCACTGCGTGATGTCCTCCCACCAGCCGGGCAGCTCCTCATAGATGGGCTTCGCGTGGTGGAAGTCGCTCTGGTTGACGGGCATCTCGTCGTGGCGGACGCCGTCGACGTCATACGCGACACAGATCGGCACGGTGTCGAGTCCGGTCAGCACGTCGAGCTTGGTGATGACGAAGTCGGTGACGCCGTTGATCCTCGTCGCGTAGCGTCCGACGACTGCGTCGAGCCAGCCGCAGCGCCGCGGGCGGCCGGTCGTCGTGCCATACTCCGCGCCGGTCTTCCGGAGGAACTCGCCGTTGTCGTCGTCGAGCTCGGTCGGGAACGGCCCCTCTCCCACGCGCGTGGTGTAGGCCTTGAGGATGGCGATGACCGAGTCGATCCGCGTCGGGGGGACGCCGGACCCCGTGCAGGCCCCGGCCGAGATCGCGTTGCTCGACGTGACGTACGGGTACGTCCCGTGGTCGACGTCGAGCAGGGTCGCCTGACCCGCCTCGAAGAGCACCGTCTCGCCGCGATCGAGGGCCTCACTGAGCACGAGCGACGTGTCACTGACCATGGGAGCGAGCCGAGCGGCATACGACAGCAGCTCGGTGACCACCTCGTCGACGTCGGCTGCTCGCGTGTTGTAGATCTTGGCGAGGACCTGGTTCTTGAACGCGAGGGCCGCCTCGACCTTCTGGCGCAGGATGCCCTCGTCGTAGAGGTCCTGGACGCGGATGCCGATGCGGTTCATCTTGTCGGCGTAGGTGGGGCCGATGCCCCGGCCCGTCGTGCCGATCTTGCGCTTGCCGAGGAAGCGCTCCGTCACCTTGTCGAGGGTGCGGTTGTACGGCGGGATGAGGTGGGCGTTCGCACTGACGAGCAGCTTGCTCGTGTCGACACCACGAGCCTCGAGGCCGTCGAGCTCCTCGAAGAGGACGCCGAGGTCGATGACGACGCCGTTGCCGATGACCGGCGTGCAGTTCGGGCTGAGGATGCCGGAAGGGAGCAGGTGCAGGGCGTACTTCTCCCGCGTGCCGTCCTGCTCGATGACGACCGTGTGGCCGGCGTTGTTGCCGCCGTTGAACTTGACGACGTAGTCCACGCTGCTGCCGAGCAGGTCGGTCGCCTTGCCCTTGCCTTCGTCGCCCCACTGGGCTCCGACGAGCACGATTGCCGGCATCAGTCCGCCTTCCGTTTGCCTGCTGAGCCAACGGCAAGGCTATCTGCTCGCCACGCCTCCCCCCGACGGCCGTATGCCGCTCACCCGGGTCCGCGCCCAACGCTCGCGCCGGTGGTGGCCAAGCCGGTCGGTCCTGGCCGAGTTGGCTGATCGCTGCCGGCTTGGCTGATATCTCGGCCAAACGACCGTGGGTCGGGCAACCTGCCAGATATCGCTGCGTCAGTTCCGGCGTGCCGACCGGCGGATCGCGGCGTCGACAAGACCGCGGACGCGATCGGGGTCCTTCAGGTCGGCCCAGGTCAGGCGCACGACCTCGTATCCCAGCGATCGGATCCGGTCCTCCCGCTGCTTCTCCTCCCACAATGCCGCCGCGGACGTGTACTTCACCCGGCCGTCGAACTCGACGAGCACCTTCGTCCCGACGATTCCGAAGTCCGCGCGATAGCCCTGCCCTCCAGGGGTCCACTGCCCCGTTGTCGGCACGACGAACTGCGGTACGAGCCGATGACCGAGGGTGCGCAGGACGAACCCGGTCACGGTCTCTCCGGGCGACTCGTGCCGTCCGTCGCACCGAGGCAGTGCTGCCCGCACGCGATGGACCCCCGGACGTCCTCGCAGGACGGACACGGCACGAGTGAGGTCCTCACGGGTCACCAGGCCCCGGCCCAGGGCTGCATCGGCCGGGACGAGGAAGTCCAGGGGACCTGCGAGGCCCACCAACGCGATCGCCAGGGCGGGGTGTGTCGTCGCGCGGTCCGTGTCAGGCAGGGCGGACACGCTGGCCGGGACCGGTGGCGCAGGCGCACCTCGCCGTCGAGTGCGAATGGCCGGCCCCGGCCGTGGGTGGACGAGGAGGTCCGCCTTGCGGTGCCCTCTGCTCGACGGGTCGGTCGCCATGAGGTGCACCACCGACAGCTCGGGCTCGTAGGTCGGCAGGTCGAGCCGGATGAGTGCCGAGACATGACTGGCGACGGCCTTCGTCCCATACTGCTCGAGGAGCGCCACGGTGCGGAGCCGGTGTCGGGTCATGTCGTCACTCGGGTCCTCCGTCGTGAACCATCCGTGGTGGAGCCGGTGACACTGGCCTTCGCGGAGGCGTCGTCGCAGCTCGTCCGGACCGATGCCGGCCTCGCGGGCCCGGGTGTAGGGGAAGACGGAGTCGCGGGCAACGAGGGACAGGTCCATGTCTGGACTGTGACGGCGATCCAGTCCCCGCGCGAGAGGTGACGAGCAGCCTGTGGACGGTGGCCTCGCCCCCGCGTGGGGTGGGGAAATCCATTTCTCCGGGCGACTTTCGCTCGTTTGGCTGACACAGCAGCCAAACGGACACAGACCACCCAGCCGTATGCCGCTGGGCCGGCTCCCAGCACAGGCCCCTGCAGGTGCCGACCCTCAGGCACACTCGGGGAGTGCGAGTTGCCGTCGTCGCGAACCCGATCAGCGATCCCGACGGCCGTGCCGTGGCCGCCCTCGTGGCAGGTTGCCGGTCCCGGGGATGGGCCCCGCCGGCGGTTCTCTCGACCACGGTCGAGGACCCCGGGGCCGGTCAGGCGACCTCAGCCGTCGCGTCCGGCGCCGAGCTCGTCGTCGTCTGCGGCGGCGACGGAACGGTCCGTGAGGCGGCCAGCGCCCTGGCCGGGTCCGGTGTGGCACTCGGGATCGTGCCGCAGGGAACGGCGAACCTCTACGCCCGCAACCTGCACCTCCCCCTCGGGTCGATCCCTCGGGCGGTCGACGTGGCGCTCGACGGTGAACCGCACGACGCGGACCTCGGGAGGGCGCGCTGGGGCCGGCCCGACGGGGAGGTGGGTGAGGGCGCCTTCGTCGTGCTCGCCGGGATCGGCCACGACGCGCGGACCGTGGAGCTCGTCAGGCCGGCCCTGAAGAAGCACACGCAGTGGCTCGCCTACGTCATTCCCGCGCTGGTCACCCTGGGATCGCCCCTGCTGCCGATGACGTTCAGCATCGACGGGGGCCCGCCTGTGCGTCGCCGGCTCTGGTGCCTGCTCGCAGGCAACGTCGGTCGCATCCCGCTCGGCATCGAGGTGCTGCCAGGCGCGCGGATCGACGACGGTCGCCTCCACGTCGCCGTGGTCGCCCCGAGCCGGGTCGTCGGCTGGGTGCCGATCGCGCTCAAGGGCCTGCTGCACTGGCGGGGCGACGTGCCCGGGCTCGAGTACACCGTGGCGACGTCGGTGCGGGTCGACCCCGAGGCGCCGCTGACGATCCACGTCGACGGCGACGAGTACTCCGGGGTGGCGTGGCTCGAGGCGTGGATCGAGCCTCGTGTGCTGCGCGTGCACACGCGTCGGGAGGGCGGCGTTGCCGGGTCCGATGCGTCCGGGTCCGATGCGTCCGGGTCCGATGCGTCCG
>NZ_JAJJPG010000059.1:6010-7236 GCF_032907665.1 Intrasporangium sp. | reverse complement strand
CCGGGTCCGATGCGTCCGGGTCCGATGCGTCCGGGTCCGATGCGTCCGCACCCGGCCGAGGGCCCTGACCGGTCTGGTCAGGTGTGGTCCGCGACGAAGTCGGCCACGGCCCGCAGGCACGCGTCGTTCTCCTCGAGGACGGGCAGATGGGCGGCGTCGGGAAGTCGCACGACCCGGGCGCCGGGGATGCGCTCGGCCGCGGCGAGCGCATGGTCCGTCGACACGGGGTAGTCGAGCTCGCCGACCACGACGAGAGTGGGCAGGTCGAGCTCCTCGAGGCGCTCCCAGGCCTTGGTGCTGCTGTTCTCCTCGCCGGGCGGCTCAGCGGCGAGCGCCCGCCCGTTCATGTCGAGGAACAGCTCGCGCGTGGCCCCGTCGACCCGCCCCTCGGACCCGCCGTTGATGCCGTCGAGCCAGAAGCGCGCCTCGAGCCGGTTGAGCTCGTCGAGGTCACCGCTGGCTTCGGCCGCCTGCATCTGCTCGTCGATGGCCTGCACCTCGGGCGAGTCCTCCCCTTCCGGGGCGCCGCTGATGGCCGGCGCGATGAGGACGAGTGCAGCCACCCGCTCCGGGTGGGTGAGGGCGAGGTCCAGGGCGGTCCGACCGCCCATGGAGTTGCCGATGACGACCGCAGTGCTCGCGTCGAGGGCATCGAGCACCGCGATCGCATCGTCGACCCGTGAGAAGGGCTCCGGCGTGTAGGTCGTCCTGCCGTGACCGCGCGCGTCGAAGGAGAGGCACCGGTTGGTGGCCGCGAGTCGCTCGACGAGGGGCCGCCACGCCCTCCGGTCCGCGACGCCGGCGTGGAGGAGGAGCACGTCGGGCCCGTCGCCGACGATCTCGGTGGCGAGCACGGCCGATCCGTTCGGAATCTTCACTTCCCCAACGTTGCCCCACTCCACGGTCGGACGCGAGCCGATATCCGGTTGTGTGCGCTGTCGGCCGGGCCACCGCGCAGCCGTATGCCGCTGGGCCCGGTCACCCGGCCGCGCGCGGTCTGCGGCGTGGTCGGGAGAGCCGGCCCAGCGGCATACGGCCAGGAGTCAGCTGCGTGAGGCGATGGTGTAGGCGATCACGTCGGGGGCGCTCACGGGATCTGCCATCGGCGCGCACTGCCCCGCGAAGTCGCAGAAGGCGAGTCCGTTCTCCCCGCTGCTCGACAGGATGTTGACGACGACGCCGGACCCGTCATCGGCGAGCTCCGTCTGCCAGATGTAGTTCGGGGC
>NZ_JAJJPG010000059.1:0-5910 GCF_032907665.1 Intrasporangium sp. | reverse complement strand
CATAGGGCACCTCGGACTCGACCGTCGCGGCGGCGACGACCGGCGTGGCGAGCGGCGTGGAGGTCGGCTCGCCGGCGCCGGCCGTCGCCGATGTGGCCGACGCGATGGGCGCAGCGATGGCGAGGGCGGTGATCAGGATGAGCTGGCGACGTCTGGTGTGCATCTTCTCCCCGTGGGTTGTCTGCCTGGTTGCAGTGAGTGGGAGACGCACGACCTGCGCCGGAAGGTTGCACGCCTCGGGGCACGACCTGAGGTCCCCTGTGGGATGGTGTGGGTGTGAACCTGGACGACCTCGTCCGGCTCCGCCGGGCCAAGGACACGATCGACCGCGACTACGCGGAACCGCTCGACGTGCCGGCCCTGGCGCGGGTGGCCCTCATGTCGGCCGGGCACTTCTCCCGGAGCTTCCGCGCCGCCTTCGGGGAGACGCCCTACAGCTACCTCATGACGCGCCGGATCGAGCGGGCCAAGGCCCTGCTGCGCCGGGGTGACCTGTCGGTGACCGAGGTCTGCTTCGCGGTCGGCTGTACCTCGCTCGGCTCGTTCAGCTCGCGCTTCACCGAGCTCGTCGGCGAGAGCCCGAGCGCATACCGGTCGCGCGACCACGCCGACGGAGCTGCGATCCCGGCCTGCATGGCCAAGATGCACACGCGTCCGGTGCGCCAACCGGTCAGGAACGGAGAAGCGGAGCCGGCGCCACGCCCGTAGCGTGACGCGCATGGACATCACCCTCTCGACCTGTTTCATCGCCGTCGACGACCACGACAAGGCCCTCCCCTTCTACCGCGACGTCCTCGGCCTCGAGGTGCGCAACGACGTCTCCTTCGAGGGGATGCGCTGGGTGACCGTCGGGTCGCCGTCGCAGCCCGACGTCTCCATCGTCCTCGAGCCGCCGCTCGCGGACCCCAATGCCTCCGATGCGGACCGGCGGACGATGGCCGAGCTGCTCGCGAAGGGCCTGCTGCGCGCCGTGATCTTCTCGACCGACGACTGCGACGCCGCGTTCGAGCGGATCCGCGCCGCGGGCGGCGAGGTGCTCCAGGAGCCGATCGACCAGCCCTATGGCGTGCGAGACTGCGCCTTTCGCGACCCGTCCGGCAACATGCTCCGGTTCAACCAGCAGCGATCTCAGTGAGCCGCGGGCCGCGTCGCCGGGCCTGCGCCCGCAGGTGCCAGAGGTAGGCGACGGCCGCCCCGGGGATCTCGCACGCGAAGGTGAAGAAGCTGAAGAGCAGCACCCCTGCGACCGAGACGACCGGGTCGCCGCCGAGCGCGATGAGCACGGCTGCGGTCCCGGTCTCGGTGAAACCGGTGCCACCGGGGGTGAGGACGACCGTCGTCAGCATCCGCCCGCACGCGTAGGCGGCGGTGACCTCGGCCCAGCCGAGGTCGCTGCCCACCACTGCGAGGCAGGCCCACATGAGCACGCCCTGGAGGACGAGGTAGGCGAGCATCCCGATGACGAGACCGCCGCGGCCGCGCTTGAGCAGCTCGACGGCGCTGGCGCGCTGGCTCGCCAACGACGCCGCCAACCCCTCGGGTGCAGAACGGCCGGCGAGCTGCGCCACTGATTCGGCGGCTCGCGCGATGCCCGCGATGAGGCGCGTGGCGAAGCCGTCGTGGGCGAGGGCGGCGACGAGGAGGACGACGACGAGTGCGCACACCGCGGCGCCGAGGCCGGCGGCGACGAGGACGGGTCCGCTCACGTGGGCGCCCACGACGAGCAGCCCCGCGAGGCCCGCGACCGGAAGCGCGAGCCGGGCCAGCACGTTCCACACGCCGGTGACCGCGGTGAAGAGGCCGATGGCGCGGTTGGTGAAGCCGTACTGCCGGGCCATGGCCCAGGTGACGCCCACGCCGACGGCGCCGCCGAGGGGGACGAGGTTCGAGACGCCGCTGCCGACGAGGTTGAGGATGAAGCCCTGCCCCTTGGTGAGCCCGGGGAGCGAGGCCGCGAGGACGAAGGAATAGGCCCAGAGCCCGATGAGCCAGAGCCCCGTGAGCCCGGCGAGCTGCCACAGGGGGACGGAGGCGAGCGCCTGCGTCGTCGAGTCCCACGATGCACCGGTGACCGAGGGCAGGACGAGGACGAGCAGCGTGACGAGCACGGCGAGGGAGACCCCGACCTGCAGCGCCCGGCGCGGCGAGAAGGCCGCGCGCGAGGTGGTGGGACGCTGGAGCCCGAGGTCGGCGGAGACGCGGCCGCGCACATCGCTGCGCAGGTCAGGGCGCAGGTCGGGCGTCAGGGTCTGGGTGGTCATGCGTGGAGGCTCTCTGGAGGACGGGACCGGTACTGCATGAGTCGCCGGTGAGACTGGTTGATACACGCCGACGGTTCCCTGGGGACTCGGTGCCCGCGTATCACCCCTCCACCATCCGCCTCGCCGCCGGCAGGCGACACTGGGGTCGACCCCGATCCGCCTCAGGGTTTGCCCTGCACTTCCCTTGCCGGCTCCGCGGATCACGCACAATGTGCCGTATGCCGCTGGGCTCGCCCGCGCGCTGGTTCCCGGCGTGGTCGGCCGGGTTGAGGTCTACGTCGCCTCGGGGTCGGACTGGTGGGCGGACGTCACGACGCCGGCTCCCTGGGGACTCTCGCCTCGCTGCAGGAAGAACGCGCCGACGGCACCGGCCACGGTGGCGAACACCACCACCGAGTACACCGCCAGCACGACCTCGAAGACTCGCGCGACCACGCCCTCGGCGGCCAGGGGCTCCCCCGTCGCGGTGGCGAGCGCGGCACCGTGCAGCGCCAGGCCGTAGTCAGTGAACGTCCCGGTGACGTAGAGGAGCTGGCTCGAGCCCAGGACGACGAGCCCCGTGATGACCGCGAGCCACGTGATTCTTCCGCTCAGCAGGCGGCCCGCCGACCGAGAGCCGCGAACCGTGGCGGAGACGACTCCACCGATCCGGGCGGTGCGCAAGAGCCGGAGTGCGCGGGCGAACCGCAGGAACGGGACGGCGAGGAACACGAGCTGCCACCAGTTCCGCCGCCAGAACCGACGCTGGTCACGCGCGATGTAGGCCCGGAGGGCGAACTCGGCGACGAAGGCCCCCCACAGCACCCACCCGGCGACCGCGAACACTCGCGACCACCCCGGTGCTGTCACCACCAGCTGCCCGGTCACGACGAGCACGAACAGCAGCCCGAGTGCCCCCATGGGGCGGTCGAGTCTGCGTGCGATCTCCTCAGCCGGGGACTCTCCCCGCGGTAGCCGGCGGCCGGGCACCGTCACCTTCACGGGCTCAGGGGGTTGCCGGTGGCGCACTGTGCAGCGCTGGCGGGCGCGCTCGGCTGTGCCGCGTGGCCGAACGTCTCGGCGGCACGGGTGAGGACACTGCTGGCGAGCATGGACCGCCTTCCGGTCGGGGCGCCCTTGGCCGGCGCGTCCCTGAGAGGGAACCACAGGTAGGGCCGGCGGGGCAGCAATCCGGGCTGACCCGGGCCGGGTGACCGGGGCGGCTGACTAAGGCCGCGTCGAGTCAGCCGCGCCCTCGAGGCCGACGGGGTCCGTGATGACGACCTCGCTCCCGCGCACGGTGATGAGGCCGGCGTCGGTGAAGGCAGCGAGCTTGCGGCTCAACGTCTCCGGGGTCGTGCCGAGGAGTGAGGCGATGTCCTTCTTGGCCAGCGGCAGGTGCACGACGAGCTGCCCGTCCGAGTGCGTGGTCGGCAGCCCGATGAGGTATCCCGCGAGACGGGCCTCGACGTCGGCGGAGGTGAGGTCGGCGATGAGCCGCTCCGCCGCATCGAGCCGGCTCGTCACCGTGTGGAGCATGCGGACGGCGATGTCGGGGTACTGCGCGACGAGGGTGCCGAGCTCGGAGTGGTCGAAGCTGCACAGCTCGACGTCCGCCAGCGCCGTGGCCCAGTCGTCCGGCCTTGCCCCGGTGACGAAGGCTGCCTCGCCGATGAAGTCGCCCGGCTCGAGGACGCGCAGCAGCTGCTCGTGACCGCTCGGCGAGAGATGGCTGATCTTCACCCGACCCTTGTGGACGACGAGCAGGTGCGAGACGTCGTCCCCGGGCCGGTGAATGGCCTCCCCGCGCTTCCGGCTGATCGGCCGGGCGTGTCTGGCGACCTCGTCCTGCTCCTCGGCGGACAGCCCCGAGAAGAGCGGCACGATCCCCACGCACGACGTACCGGGCGAATGGGTCACAGCGCCGGCTCCTTCTCCCTTGGACGCTGATCTCGTGGACCAGCATGCCACCGCGTCCGGGTGTCAGCGTCGCTTCTGCTCGGAGGGGTCCGGCACCAGCGTCGAGGCCCAGTCAGGGACGTACTTCGACACGGCGATCGGCGGCCGCTGGTATCCCGTGCTCGGCAGGCGATCGGGCAGCTCGATCTGGGGGCGGTCGTCAGCCGTGTCCTCGTAGGGGATCGACGACAGCAGGTGATGGATCATGTTGAGTCTGGCCTGCTTCTTCGAGTCCGATGCCACGTGGTGCCACGGTGCGAACGGCGTGTCGGTATGCACCATCATCTCGTCCTTGGCCCGGGAGAAGTCCTCCCAGCGGGTGATCGACTCGAGGTCGATCGGCGAGAGCTTCCACTGGCGCAGCGGATCGTGGAGCCGCTTCCGGAACCGCTCGAGCTGCACGTCGTCGGATACGGAGAACCAGTACTTGCGCAGGAAGATGCCGTCGTCGACGAGCATCTGCTCGAAGATCGGGCACTGGCGCATGAAGCGCTGGTACTCCTCCGGGGTGCAGAAGCCCATGACCTTCTCCACCCCGGCCCGGTTGTACCAGCTCCGGTCGAACAGGACCATCTCCCCGGCAGCCGGGAGGTGCTCGATGTAGCGCTGGAAGTACCACTGCGTCTTCTCGCGCTCGGTGGGCGCGGGGAGAGCGGCGATCCGCGCCGCCCGCGGCGAGAGGTACTCGGTGATCCGCTTGATCGTGCCGCCCTTGCCCGCGGCATCCCGGCCCTCGAAGACGACGATGACGCGGGCACCGGTCTCCTTGATCCACGTCTGGAGCTGCCCCAGCTCGCCCTGGAGGCGGTACAGCTCCGCGTCGTAGATCCGGTTGGGGATCTTCGTCGTCCGGAAGCCGGTGGCCTCGGAGGGTTCCTCGGTGGCGGCTGCGTCCTTCGGCGTCATCTCGTCAGGCTAGCGCCGAGGCTCGGTCACGTGACGTTCTTGAGCCGGCCCCACGCGTGCCAGCGGTCGATCTCGATCCACGCGCTCACCCGTGCACGTCCGCGCACGCCATAGGGCCGGCCGGTGAAGTGCCGCGCGATCCGGTCGATGTCGGCGAGGTCGGGGTCGTCCGCCCACTCGACGACGCGCCCGAGGACGCTCACGTGCGTGGCCCAGTCCTCCGGATCCATCGCGCTCAGGCTGACCCGTGGATCGTGCCGCAGGTACGCGATCCGCTTGCGCCCAGCATCCATGTTGACGAGGATCCGGCCGTTCTCGTAGAGATACCAGGTCGGCACCGAGACGGGGTGGCCGTCGGGGCGGACGGCGCTGATGGTCGCGTGGTTCGGTCTGACGAGCAGATCCTCGACCGGTCCGGGCAGCGGTGGTTTCGGCACGACCTGGTCCTCTCTGTGGGGCCGGCTCCGTGGGCGGCCCCTCGACCATACGTCCGGCCCTCCGCCGGGGCGCCATAGATCGCTCCTGCGCGGCCATCCGGGTTCCACCGGCTGAATCGAACCCCTCCGCCGGATCCGCACGGGTCCCTCCGCCGGGCCTCACACACTGACCCGCTGGGCGGGTCACCGTCGCTTCCCGTTCAGAAACCGACACTGACCCCCTGGGCGGGTCATTGTTGCTTCCCGTTCCGAACCGACACTGACCCGCTGAACGGGTCAGTGTCGGTTGGTGATGAGGGACCGACACTGATTCGTGGGGCGGGTCAGTGTGTGAGTGGGCGCCGCGGGGTGGAGGTCTGAGGGCCCCG
>NZ_JAJJPG010000058.1:13039-22149 GCF_032907665.1 Intrasporangium sp. | reverse complement strand
CGGCTACCGGGACGCCGCCATCGCGTCTCCGTCGCGGGGGGTGTCGTCGGGCGCCAGCCCGGCGGCGGTGCCGGTCCCGGCCAGTGGCAGTTCCGTCCCGTCGGCCACCGCGTCGGCCTCGGACCGAGGCTCTTCGTCCCCGCGGACGGGGTCGGCCTGGGGGACAGCCACCGTCGGTCGCAGGCGGCGACGGATCATCGCCCACCGGCCGTGGACGCCGCGCGCCTGGCCGGCGACCTCCGTCGGCGCCACCTCGGTGCCCGGGTTGGCCACGGCCCGGCTCGCAGCGACGGCCACGGGCCCGACACCCTCGCCTCGCCAGGTGCTCGGCTGAGTCGGGGTGCTGCGTTCACCGAAGAGATCCAGCGCGGCGCTCACGGTGGGCAGGAGGGCCGCGGCCACCCGTGCATAGCCGGCCGGACTGGGATGGAACTGGTCCTGGCTGAACATCACATGCGGCTCGGTCGAGAAGGCCTCGCCGAGCAGGTCACCGACAGACACGGCTCGTCCTCCGGCCTCGACGACAGCCACGGTCTGGGCGGCCGCGAGGTCCCGCGACCAGCGCCGGGCAAGGTAGCGCAGCGGCTGCGGCAGGGGCTGCACCGCGCCGAGGTCGGGGCAGGTGCCCACGACCACCTCGGCGCCGGCATCTCGGAGTCGGCGGACGGCCATCTCGAGATGCCGGACCGCGAGGGACCGCTCGATCCGGTGCGTCACATCGTTGGCCCCGATGAGGATGACGGCGACGTCCGGGTGGGGGACCCGCTCGAGGGCGCGGTCGACCTGAGCGTCGAGGTGGAGGGACTCGGCGCCGATGGCCGCGACGTTGGTCAGCTCGACCGGCCGCCCGCTGAAGGCGGCCACACCGTTGGCGATGGTGGCCCCGATGGTCTGCCGCGCGTGCTCTGCGCCCATGCCGGCACCCGTCGAGTCGCCGAGGACCACGAATCTGATGGGGTCCCCGTGGCCGAAACCGTAGGTTCCCTCGTCATCAGGAGCCCCGTCGAACGGCTGGCCCACGATGCGACGAGCCATGAGCGCCTCGATCCGCAGCAGGCCGTAGCCGGCGAGGCCCAGTGCGCCGATCCCGGCAGCGCCCACGCCGCCGCCGAACGCCGCGGTCTGGGCGATCTTGCGAGCCCGTCGTGCGCGACCCATCCAGAAACCCCCTTCAGCAGGCCTGGTTCAATGCACCTATCACCGTAACGTGTGGGGCCAACGGGAGATGCCCGACCCGTCCGTCGCCGGGCGGCGGTGGTGAGCAGGCGAGCCCAGCGGCATACCGCTCCTTCGGTGGCCGGTGCGGCACCTAGGATGATCCGGTGAAGTACGCAGAACACATCTCCGACCTCGTGGGCGACACGCCCCTCGTCAAGCTCAACTCGGTGGTCGAGGACGCCGACGTCAGGTGCACCGTGCTGGCGAAGGTCGAGTACTTCAACCCCGGGGGCTCGGTCAAGGACCGCATCGCGCTGCGGATGATCGACACCGCGGAGCGCGAGGGGCTGCTCAAGCCGGGCGGCACGATCGTCGAGCCGACGAGCGGTAACACCGGGGTGGGCCTCGCGCTCATCGCCCAGCGGCGCGGCTACTCCTGCATCTTCGTCTGCCCCGACAAGGTGAGCCAGGACAAGCGGGACGTGCTCAAGGCCTATGGCGCAGAGGTCGTCGTGTGCCCGACTTCCGTGGCGCCCGACCACCCGGACTCGTACTACAGCGTCTCCGACCGGCTCGTCGAGGAGATCGACGGGGCATGGAAGCCGAACCAGTACTACAACCCCGAGGGTCCCAACAGCCACTACGAGACGACCGGTCCGGAGATCTGGCGGGACACCGACGGTCGCGTGACGCACTTCGTGGCGGGAGCAGGGACCGGGGGCACGATCAGCGGCACGGGCAGGTACCTCAAGGAGGTCTCCGACGGCGCCGTGCGCATCATCGCGGCCGATCCCGAGGGGTCGGTGTACTCCGGAGGAAGCGGCCGTCCCTACCTCGTCGAGGGCGTCGGCGAGGACTTCTGGCCGGGAGCGTACGACCCGTCGGTCGTCGACGAGGTCATCGCGGTCTCCGACGCCGACTCCTTCGAGATGACCCGCCGGCTCGCCCGCGAGGAAGGGCTGCTCGTCGGCGGCTCCTGCGGGATGGCCGTCGTCGCGGCCCTTCGCGCGGCGAAGGACCTGCCCGAGGACGCCGTCGTCGTCGTCCTGCTGCCCGACTCCGGTCGCGGCTACCTGTCGAAGATCTTCAACGACGAGTGGATGGCGTCCTACGGGTTCCTCCACGACCACAGCGAGCAGACGGTCGGGGAGGTGCTCCGCTCGAAGTCGCGCGACCTGCCCGCCCTCGTGCACACGCACCCCAACGAGACCATCCGTGACGCCGTCCAGATCCTCCGCGAGTACGGCGTGTCGCAGATGCCGGTGGTCAACGCCGAGCCGCCCGTCGTGTCGGGTGAGGTGGCCGGCTCGGTGAGCGAACGGGCGCTCATGGAGGCCCTCTTCACGGGCCGCGCCCACCTCTTCGACTCGGTGGAAAAGCACATTGAGCCGGGCCTGCCCCTCGTGGGCGCCGGCGAGCCGGTGTCAGCCGCGCGGGACGAGCTCGGGAAGTCCGATGCGATCCTCGTCGTCGAGGACGGCAAGCCGGTGGGGGTGCTCACCCGGGCGGACCTGCTCGGCTTCCTCACGGACTGACCGCAACGTCCGCGGAATCGTTCTCGTTACTGCGGACGGGCCATCTTGACCGTTCGCTGGCCAAGACTTTGCGAAGTCATGGCCATCCCTTGGCAGCGTGCGGAAGCGGGTCGCTCGCTACCCGACGTAGCCTTTGACGGCCATCACGCGGATGGCGTCCATGCTCGTCAGGCACCCGCGGTCAGGTCCGGCGCCGCCGCCTGACGGGGTGTGCAGGCGATTGGAGCATTCGATGCCGCTGTCCCTGGAGACGCAACCCCTGGAAGCGTTGTCTCTGGAGGCGTTGTCCCTCGAACCCCTGGGTCTCAGCACGGCCGAACGCCAGGTGTACCTGCGACTGGTCGAGCTCGGCACGGCCGACACGAAGGCCCTCGCCGGTGACCTGGGCCGCTCCGTGGAGAAGGTCACCGCTGCCCTCAACCGGCTCGCGACCCGTGGGCTGGCGCACCGGGAAGACTTCGGCGGACGGCGGTTTCGGGTCATCTCGCCGGACGTGGCCCTGCCCGAGCTGATCCGGCAGCGGCAGCGGCAGCTCAACCAGCTCCAGGACGAGACCGAGCGGATCTGCGAGGCGGTCGCCCGCAGGGCCGGTGGTGGCTGCGAGGTCGTCGAGCGCATCGTCGGCCCCGCCGCGGTCCATGACGCCTGCGCCCAGATCCAGCGCACGGCCCGGAGCGAGGTCCTCATGGTCGATGCCCCGCCCTACTTCGTGGGTGGCGTCCAACCGAACGAGAGCGAGTTCGTCGCACTCGCGGCCGGGGTCTCCTACCGCGTCATCTACCACCGTGACGCGATCGCCGGCGAGGAGGCCCGCGCAGCGATGCGGCAGTACGTCGCGGCCGGTGAGCAGGCGCGGGTCAACGCCGAGGTGTGGCCGAAGCTGCTCATCGCCGACCGGGGAATCGGGCTCGTGCCGGAGTCGGCCCAGGACCCGGATCCCGAGAGGCGGCTGCTCATCCGTTCGTCAAGCCTGCTCGACGTGCTCATCACCCACTTCGAGCACCTGTGGGAGCGATCGATGCCCGTCGAGGCGCTCACCCGGACCGGCTCACCGGAGGACCTCGACTCGGCCGAGCGGGACCCCGGCATCTCCGAGCGGGACCGCGAGATGCTCACCCTCATGGCGGCCGGCCTCAAGGACCGGGCCATTGCACGGTCCCTCGGGATCACGGAGCGGACGGTGGGTCGGCGCATCAACGACCTGATGCGGCGTCTCGACGCGGACACCCGGTTCCGCGCCGGTGTCCGAGCCGTGCAGCGCGGCTGGATCACCGGGTGACGCACGGGCGGGTGGCAACTTCCGGACATTGTCCGGTTGCGCCCTGTTCGCCCGGGGCTGCGCTCAATAGCGTCCGGCGCGGACGCGACACCAACCTCGTGCCCGTCCTCGTCACTCCCCCCAGTGAAGGAGCTCCCGCATGAACCACACCGTGTGGCGCCGCCGAGCGTCACGGGCGGCCACCGCCGCCGTGGCCGCCTCGATCGCCTTGGCCTTCCACGCTCTTCCCGCTACCGGCGTCTCGTCCGGCCTCTCATCCGGCGTCGTGAGCGGGGTCTCGACCGGCGCCGCCGCTACCGCGTCGGCGGACCCGATCGTCGGGGCGAACAGTCCGGACGCCATCGAGGGCGAGTACGTCGTCGTCTTCAAGAACCAGGGCCAGAGCATCGCGGCCAACAACCGGTCCGCGACGGCGATGGCCGCGAAGCACGGCGGCCGCGTCAAGCACACCTACGGTGCGGTCATCGACGGCTACGCCGCGACGATGACCGAGGCGCAGGCGCTCGCCGTCGCAGCCGACCCCGCCGTCGAGCGGGTCGAGCAGGCCTACCGGGTCGAGATCGCCGACGAGCAGGTCAATCCCGGCAGCTGGGGCCTCGACCGCGTCGACCAGCAGGACCTGCCGCTCAACCAGCGCTACCGCTACCCGAGCACTGCCGGTTCAGGTGTCCACGTCTACGTCATGGACACGGGCGTCAACCTCAACCACACGGAGTTCACCGGTCGCACCGGCGGCGGCATCGACTACGTCGACGACGACAGCAACCCGTCGGACTGCAACGGGCACGGCACGCACGTCGCCGGCACCGCTGCCGGCACGAACTATGGGCTGGCCAAGCGGGCGACCGTCCACGCCGTCCGGGTCCTCAGCTGCTCCGGCTCGGGCTCGAACACCGACATCATCGCCGGCATCAACTGGATCAAGTCCAACGCCATCAAGCCCGCCGTCGTCAACTACAGCATCGGCTGCAGCTCTCGCTGCTCCGACACGACGATGGACAACGCGGTGAAGTCCCTCGTCGCGAGCGGCGTCATGTGGGTCCAGGCCGGAGGCAACGGCAACGACGACACGTGCTACTACAGCCCGCAGCGGGTCCCCGAAGCCCTCACCGTGGGCAACTCGACGAGCTCCGACGCGAAGGCCTCGAGCAGCGCCTGGGGCTCGTGCCAGGACCTCTTCGCGCCGGGCACGAGCATCACGTCGGCGTGGTACGACTCCAACACGGCGACGCGGACGATCTCGGGCACGTCCATGGCGAGCCCGCACGTCGCTGGTGCCGTCGCCCTCTACCTCGGCGCCAACCCCGGTGCGTCGTCGGCGCAGGTCCACTCGGCGATCGTCGGCAACAGCGTGAGCAACACCCTCACGGGCGTCCCGAGCGGCACCCCGAACCGGCTTCTCAACACCGAGTTCCTCCTCGGTGGGACGCAGCCGGGTGAGCTTCGCGTGACGAACCCGGGCAGCCAGACGAGCACGGTGGGCACAGCCGTGAACGTGTCCACGGGCGCGACGGGCGGCAGCACGCCGTACACCTTCTCGGCGACCGGCCTGCCTGCTGGTCTGTCGATCAGCTCGTCCACGGGCACCATCACGGGCACGCCCTCGACCGCTGGCACGTCGAGCGTCACGGTGACGGTGCGCGACTCCTCGGGCGCGACGGCCTCCGCGTCGTTCTCGTGGACGGTGAACGGCGGGGGCGGCAGCCAGTGCGCCGGGATGCGCAGCGTACGGACCGGAACGCTGTCGAACGGCCAGACCCAGACGCTGCCGTACTTCTACGACAGCACGTCCGGCCAGATCCGGGTCTGCCTCGACGGTCCGTCCGGCGCGGACTTCGACGTCTACCTGCAGAAGTACAGCGGCTACTCCTGGTACACCGTGGCTCGGGGCATCTCGTCCGGCGCGGACGAGTCGTTCACCTACAGCAACACGACGGGCTACTACCGCATCGTCGTCGACTCCTACTACGGGTCGGGCTCCTACACCGTGGGGGTGGACTACTGACGGCTGATCTGACGGCTGAGTCCTGATGGTCGTATGCCGCTGGGCTCGCCCCCGACGGAAGCTCACCCGAGTGGGTGGTCGCCTCCGCCGGGGAGCGGGCCCAGCGGCATACCGCGCTTGCTTGCCCCGTGACCCGGGCCGGCGTCAGCCCTTGAGCGCGGCCTTCTGCGCCTTCTTGTACTCGCGCACCTTGACGCGCGACTCGTCATCGACGACGTCGGCGATCGAGCGATGCCCGGGCCGGCCGTAGTCGCCGGTCGCCTCCTGCCAGCCCGGCGGGGTGACCCCGAACTGCTTGGCGAGGAGAGCTGCGAAGATCTTCGCCTTCTGCTCGCCGAAGCCGGGCAGGCTGCCGATCCGCTTGACGAGCTCAGCGCCCGACTCGACGCCGGCCCAGACGTTCGACGCGTCGCCGTCCCACTCGTCGACGATGGCCTGGCACAGCTGCTGGGTGCGCGTCGCCATCGAGCCGGGGAAGCGGTGCAGCGCGGGTGGCGTGCGGAAGTGCTCGAGCAGCGACTCCGGGGGCAGAGTCGCGATCGTCGCCGCGTCGAGGTGGTCGGTGCCGATCCGCTCGGCGAGGACGCTCGGCGACGTGAACGCCTTCTCCATCGGGATCTGCTGGTCGAGCTGCATGCCGAGCAGGAGCGCGAGCGGGTCGCGCTCGAGGAGGGCGTTGCCCTCGTCGGTCGTCGCGAGGTGGAGTGCCATGACCACCATCTTGTCGTATGCCGCGAGCCCGGCTCCCGGGCGACGAGCTCCGAGGCGCCTGAGGACGGCGCCTGGGCGTCCTGTCACCCCCCGCCGTCGCCGAGTTGTGCCTGCTCGCGCTCCGGAGCGTCGGCCGAGCCGAGCGTGTCGGTGCAGTCGACGACGAGGACCGGGATGCAGCTGTGGCGGATCAGCTCGCTGGACACGCTGCCGAGGATGAGGTCGCTCAACCCCCGGCCGCGCCGACCCACGACGACGAGGTCCATGTCCTCTTCGACCGCATAGGCACGCAGTGCCTCCGCGGGTGGGCCCGCGAGGACCTCACAGTTCACGCGTGGACGACCCAGCCGATCCGCGGCGGAGGCGAGGCGCTCGCGGGCACGGTCCAACGGCTCGCTCTGCGTCTCCTCGTTGGCGTCATAGCTCACGACCTCGGCGAGGACGAGGACGCCGTAATGGTCCCCGAGGACGTCGAGGGCCCGGTCCAGGGCGGACTGCGACTCCTCGGACCCGTCGAGGCCCACGAGGACGCGGGGCCCGCCAGGGGTCTCGGCGCGGGACCCGGGAGAGCCGTCGGGTCCGGTCTCGGCCACCCGCGGTTGTCGCTCGACTCGACTGAGCGCGATGGGCACGAAGAGCGGTCCGAGCACCACGGCGATCGCGGTCCACCATGCGTCGTGGCCGCGCCGGGTCATCCACAGGCCCGTGACCAGGCCGATGGCGACCCAGAGGGTCAGGACGAGGGCGATGCGGGTGCCATCCATGACCTCAGGCTGCCGTGCCCGGGCGGTACGGACAAGGCCAGGGTCCCGCTGTCCCGGTGGTCGGGAAGCGTCACGCAGTGACGTCGACCCAGGTTTCGCCGAGTGCGACGATGCCTGCCCCGCCGCTGGACACCTCGGCCACGAGGGCCTCGACGGCGCCGCGGGAGGAAGGGTCGACGCCGAGCGCCAGCGTGACGTCCCGGGCGCCGTGGGTGACATCGGTGACGGTCACGTCGGCCCGGCCGCGCAGGGCGTGCTCGAGGCGCGGAGCCGTCGCGTGCGAGGCGGTGACACCGAGGACGGTTCGGCGCTGCCGCTGGACGAGGGTGGCCGCGTCGATCGCGGCAGTGACGGCCTCGCCATAGGCGCGGGCCAGTCCACCCGTGCCGAGGAGCACGCCGCCGAACCAGCGCGTGACGACCGCGACGACGTCGCTCAGCCCCCGGCCCCTGAGCGTGTCGAGCATGGGAGCCCCCGCCGTGCCGGAGGGCTCGCCGTCGTCGTTGCTGCGCTGGGTCGCCCCGTCGGGTCCCAGGATGAAGGCAGTGCAGTGGTGGCGGGCGTCGCGGCTGGTGGCCCGGACGGCATCGATGAACTCACGCGCTGCCTCCTCCGTCTCCACGCGCGCGAGGTCGCAGACGAAACGGGACCGTCGCACCTCGATCTCGGCTGTGGATCGACCCGCGATGGTCACGTAGGAGGGCAGCGAGCTCAGCGGCATACCCTTTCCTCGGAGGGACGACGGGACGGCACGAGTATGCCGGTGGGCAGGAGAGGACACGAATGGACTCGCACCCGGTTCACGGTCCGGTGCACGGGCCCGTCGACCCCGACGTCACCCCGGAGGACGTGCGCACGAGCGAGGTCGACCACGCCATCGTCCGCGACCGGCTCGACGTGCTCGCCGTCATCGCCCTCGGTGGCGCCGTGGGGGCGGCGGCGCGGTACGCAGCGGGGCAGGCCTGGCCGTCGACGCCGGGGGAGGTGCCGTGGGCGACCTTCGCCGTCAACGTGATCGGCTCGTTTCTCCTCGGTCTGCTCATGGTCTACGTCACCGACGTGTGGCCACCGAGGCGTTATGTCCGGCCGTTCCTCGGCGTCGGGGTGCTCGGTGGGTTCACGACCTTCTCCACGTATGCGCTCGACACGCGCGCGCTGCTCGAGGAGGGGCGAGTCGGAGCCGCCGGGGTCTACGTGCTGGCGACGCTCGTGCTGGCCGTCGGCGGGGTCCTGGTGGGCGCCATCGTCGCGCAGGCCCTGACGCGGACCCGGGTGACCGTCCGATGACCCTCGTGCTCGTCATGGTGGGCGGGGCCGTCGGAGCACCGCTGCGCTACGTCATCGACCTCGCCGTGCAACGCTGGCACGGCGGCCGGTTCCCATGGGGCACCTTCACGGTGAACGTCCTCGGATCTCTGGTGCTCGGCGCGGTGCTGGGACTGGCGGCCTCTGGGTCGGTGCCGGCCGAGACCATGGCGCTCGTCGGGACCGGACTGTGCGGGGCCCTGACGACGTACTCCACCTTCACCTTCGAGACGGTGCGGCTTGTCGAGGAGGGGGCCTGGGCGGCTGCCGCGAGCAACGTCCTGCTCAGCCTCACCGGTGCCGTCGCGGCTGGTGCGCTCGGCTGGCTCGTGGTCCAGGCGGTGGTGCCCTGA
>NZ_JAJJPG010000058.1:0-12939 GCF_032907665.1 Intrasporangium sp. | reverse complement strand
TCAGTGTCCGCGGAAGGCCTCCTCGAGCCACCAGGAGGGCCGGTCGCCGCGGACCTTGGCATCGACGAGCAGGGGCGTGTCGCGCGGGCCGTCGAGCCATTCCCTGATGCTCGTGAGGTCGTCGGCGGTCCGCACGGTGACGCCGGTGAACCCGTAGCCGCGCGCGATCGCCGCAAGGTCCGTCTCCGGGAAGGTGACGGTGTCGAGGGGGTGGCCGCCGGGGCCGAAATGATGCACCTCGGCTCCGTAGGCCTCGTCGTTGTAGACGACGACCACCATCGGCAGGCCGAGGCGGCGGACGGTGTCGAGCTCGGCGGCACTCATGAGGAGGCCACCGTCGCCGAGGGCGGCGACCGGCAGCCGGTCCGGCTGGGCCAGCGCGGCCCCGATCGCGGTCGCGAGACCCAACCCGATGGACTGGAACGCCTGGGTGAAGCAGAAACCCCGCTCGTCGGGGACCCGTAGGTACATGCTCGGGTAGCCCATGAAGTTGCCCGAGTCCACGGCCACGACGCGCTCTGACGGCAGCACGTCGTCCAGGGCCAGGGACAACGTCCTCGGGTCGATGAGGTCGGAGGTGCTCGTGTCCTCGAACGGCACGTGGTGCCAGCCCAGTTCGCGGCGCAGCCGCTCACCGACCTCGGGGGAGCGATAGCCCGGGCGCCCGGCGGCGCCGTCGCCCAGGTCGGCGCCGAGCAGCGCCTCGTCGAGGGCCGCAGCCGTCAGTGCCACGTCGCCGTGCACCGCGAAGGTCAGCTCTCGGTGGGCGCCCAGCGCCTCGGCCGTGTCATCGACCTGGACCACCGTCGCGCCGGGCGCGATCAGCGTCCCATGGCGCATCGTCCACATGTTCAGGGCGCAGCCCCACCCGACGACGAGATCGGCACCGCGGATCAGCTCGACGGCGAGAGGCGAGGCGAAACCGCCGGAGACGTCCAGGGACCACGGGTCGTCGTGGAAGAGCCCCTTCGCCACGGCCGAGGTCGCGAGGAGCGCTCCCGACCGCTCCGCGACGGCGACCAGCGCGTCGCGGGCGGTGCCCGACCGGGCTCCGCGGCCGGCGACGAACACCGGCCGTTCGGCGCCCGAGACCGCAGCGGCCAGCCGCTCCACGTCGGCGGTGGAGGGCGCGGGGGGTGGGGGCGGGGGCGGGAGGACCGCGGCGTCGGGACGCGACTCGGGGGGAACCTCGAGGCCCTGGACGTCCAGCGGGAGGTTGAGCACGACGGTGACGCGCTGGTGCACTGCCGTGGCCACCGCCGCCACCGTGTCTGTCACCGCCGAATCCGCCGAGGTCACCCGCCGCGCCACAGCGCCGACGGCCGCGGCCAGCCCGGGCTGGTCGACGTAGAAGTTCGACCGGGGCTGAGTCGCCTCGGCGGCAACGACGACGAGGGGGGTCCGCGACTTCGCTGCCTCGGCGATCCCCGTCATCGCGTTGGTCAGGCCACAGCCCTGGTGCACGGTGAGGGCAGCCGGTCGTCCGCTCGTCCGCGCGTAGGCGTCGGCCATCGTCGCCCCGCCGCCCTCGTGCCGGCTGGCGACGAAGCGGGCTCCGGCGGCCACCATCGCATTGGTGACATGGAAGTTCCCGGACCCCACGACCCCGAAGACGTGGTCGATCCCCGCCGCGACCAGGGCCCGCCCCACCGCCTCGGCGACGAGCACGGTCAGTCCTCGACGAGCGCGAGCACGCGGGTCGGTGAGCCTGACCCGCGGATGATCTTCAGTGGCGAGGCAACGATGACGGCGCCCACCGGGGGGAGCTGGTCGAGGTTCTGCAGCTGCGCCAGGCCGTACTTGCCCGCGCCGAGGAGGAACGAGTGGCACGGGAAGGCGGGGTCGAACGAGTGGGCCGCGCCGGCGTCGGTCCCGACCGTCTCGACGCCGATACCCTGCAGCGGCGACTCCTCCGCGACCCACCGCGCGCACTCGGATGACAGGCCGGGGCTGCTCGGTCCGGTCTCGGTGCGATTGATCATCTCGTCCTGGGTCACCCGGGCCGACCATCCGGTGCGGCACAGGAGCCACCCACCCTGCGGCAGCGGCCCGTGCTCGGCGACGAAGGCCTCGATGTCGGCGATCTCGATGAGGAAGTCCGGGTTGTCCGCCACGCGGTTCGTCACGTCCAGGACGACCGCGGGCGCGACGAAGGCGGCCACGGGGACGGAGGCGATGTCGTCGCGGTCCCTGCCGCTGATCCAGTGGATCGGCGCGTCGAAGTGGGTGCCCGTGTGTTCGCCGGTGTGGAAGTTGTTCCAGTACCAGGCCGGGCCGCGGTCGTCGTAGCGGCTGATCTCCTCGAGCTCGAACCGCGCCGTCTGCCCGAGCTCCGGGGGCAGCTCGAGCAGCGGGGTCTCGCTGGAGAGCGGGGCGGTCAGGTCGATGACCCGGACGGAGCCCGAGGCCAGTGCCGCGGTGAGGTCGGACAGGACGGACATGGGAAACCCTCCTCGTCGAGCGGTGCGCAGCCGCAGGGGCGGTCGCCCCTGACGGTAGGGCCAACACCGGATCGTGCCAACCCCCGGTGACGTGGGAGGGGTGTGCCACCCCAAGCCAGGCCGTATGCCGGCTGGGCCGGGGCTGCGTGTGCCCGTGACCGTTTCGTTACCTTCGAGAGCGGTGAAGTCGGGATATCGTCCGATGGGTGGGCGCCACCTTCGGGAACGGGTGGCCTCACGTCTGGGAGTGGCTGAAGACGACGGCCCGCCCCGGACCCACGCCGAAGTCGACTCCGCAACGAAGCGGGGTTGGGAGGGAATACCCTTGCGAACAAAGAGATTCCGCAGGCTAGCCGCCTGCGCGGCAGCCGCGACGATGGTCAGCCTCGGACTGGGCGCCCCCGCGATGGCGGACCACGTCTACGATCCTCCGGCCGATCCGGGCAGCGCCGGCGACACCACGATCTGGGTGCCGGTCAACGACAGTGCTGCCGGCGGCACCTACTACCAGCCCTTTACTCGGGTCTACGCGGACACCACCGACGCGGGCACGCCGGTCTACATCTACGTGCCGCAGGGCACGCCGCTCGACGGCTCGGCGCCCGACGGGGTCCACAGCCTCGACCCGGCCTTCGACCACAACCCGGCCGACGAGTTCGTGCCGTGCGAGGACAAGCTCGCCTCAGAGTTCACGCTCACCCAGGGGCAGATCGACTACCTCGGTGACCAGCTGAGGGACCAGATCGTCGCCGTCGACGAGGCCCACTTCGGCCCGATGGACGCCGCTGACCCGGCGGACGACGCGAGCGACTCGCTCGTGACCCTCGTCTACAACGTCCAGGACGACAGCTACTACGACTGCTCGGTCACGAGCTACACCGCGGGCTACTTCGCGCCCGACTTCATGACGAGCCTCGGGATGAACGTCATCACGCTTGACGCCTTCGACTGGGCCAACCGCGTGGGTGAGGACCCGAGCACCGCACCGTGGAGCGACGGCAACGCGGCCAACGACCGGCCCGAGCTCTACGAGGGTGTCATCGCGCACGAGCTCGAGCACCTTCTCATGAACTACTCCGACCCGGGCGAGCTGTCGTGGGTCGACGAGGGCCTCGCCGACATGGCGGCCTTCCTCAACGGCTACGACATGACGGGTAGCCACCTGACCTACCAGCAGGTGTTCCACCGCGAGACGTCGCTGACCCGCTGGGGCGGGGGCCTGGAGAACTACGGCGCCTCGTTCAGCTACTTCCTCTACCTCTGGGAGCAGGCGGGCGGCAACGGCGGAGGCAGTCTCGAGCCTGACCAGGTCTACGACGGCACCGCCGGCGACCTGCTCATCAAGCTGATCTTCGAGGAGCAGGCCAACGACATGGCCGGCGTCCAGAAGGCGATCGACGACTACAACGCCGCGACCGGCAGCGACCTCCGCTCGGCCAAGGACCTGTTCGAGGACTGGGCCATCACGATGAAGCTCGACGACGAGAACTCGGAGCGCTGGAACCTCGTCAACTTCGACCTCGGCCCGGCCTCGGGCGGGTGGACGATCGACATCGCCAATGATGTCTTCTGGGACGACCGCGGCTACTACAAGGGCGCCCAGCCGGACCCGAAGTTCAACAAGCCGGGCAACCGGCCGTCGTCGAGTGCGCTGCCGTTCGGTGTCTCCTACGAGACGTTCCGCAACCCCGGTCCGTATGTGACGCTCTCCTTCGAGGGCGAGGAAACGACCGAGGTGGCACCTCGTTCCGATCCTGACCACTGGTGGGGCGGAGCGGAGAGCCAGGCCGACCACCTCCTGGGCGTCGATGACGGCGCCGGCATCACCGGCGGCGAGACGGTGAGCTTCTGGAACTGGCACTTCATCGAGGAGGGCTGGGACTACGGCTTCGTCGAGGCGCTCGTCGGCGGCGAGTGGGTGACGGTTCCCGTGACCGACATGGCCGGCAACCCGGTCTCGACGAATGACGACCCGCACGGCAACAACACCGAGGGCAACGGCATCACCGGCACCTCCGGCGGCGAGTACTTCGTCGACGAGCCGATGTACGTCGAGTACCAGGCGGTGCTGCCTGCTGGCGCGACCGACGTTCGGTTCCGCTACTCGACTGACGCGGCCTACCTCGACACGGGCTGGTTCATCGACGATGTCGCTGTCGACGGCTCGCCGGTTGACGTCGCAGGCGAGGGCGACAAGCCGTTCATCCTGACGGACGGGGTCCAGGACAACGACTGGTCGTGGCAGGTCATCTCGACCTGTGACCTGACCCCGGGCGTCGACTCGGACAACGAGCTGACGGACGACGCAGGCAACTACGTGTACCGGTACGACGGTGCCGAGGGAACCACCGATGTCCTCGACACGAAGTGTGCCAACGGCAAGCAGGACGACTTCGCGCTCGTGGTCTCCAACATGCCGGCGGCCGAGGACGCGAGCGACCTGTCCACGCTCGACGCCTCGTACGACTACTCGGTGAACGTCCTTCGCGGACCGCGCTGATCGCACGGCGGTTCTGGACGAACAGGACTGCGGCACTGCTCACCCTCGGGGAGCAGTGCCGCAGTCGTGGGAGCAGGTGATGTGGCCTGGGCGCACGGCTCAACCGTCGCACGACGCGGCGCGCGAGGACCGGACCCGTCCGGTCGCGCCCAGGGGTCGATGCCTCAGGACCCGACAGTGCCCTTGACAGGGCCCGACAGGGGCCCTGCGAGCGAGGGTGGCTCTCTCAGCAGCGCCGCTCGACGACCACACCCGTCGGCGCAGGGTGGACGGCGGCACCGTGCAGGGTCTCGTCGAGCCAGTCGCCGAGCAGCCCGGCCACGAGCGCGAGCTGGGTGTCGCGGGGGATCGAGCCGTGGTCGCAGCCCAGACCACCGAAGGACGTCGAGTCGACGAACCCGCAGTGGTAGCCGCCCGCGATGGACACCCAGGTCGCCGGGGCAGGAGTCGCGGCATACAGCGGGCGGGTGCGGTCCGGCGGGACGATCCGGTCCTCGGCGCCGACGATGAAGAGGGCGGGTACCCGCAGGCCGGTCATCGCCTTCGCTGCGGAGGGCCGGGTCTGCGCAGCGGCGAGGGTCGCGACGGCGCCCACCTCGGGATGTCGGGCCGCGGCGAGGATGGCCGCTCCACCGCCCATCGAGTGCCCGGCGAACGCCGCGAGGGTGCGGTGCGCGGCGGTGACGTGGGCGCGAGACCAGACGATGGCATCCCAGAGGCTCTCGGCGAGGCGGCGGTGACTGGGCAGCAGGCCGGTCTGCGAGTCGGGGGCGATGACGACGTAGCCGCGGGCAGCGAGGCGGGTGAGAATCGAGTCATAGCGACGCGGGTGCTGGGTGAAGCCGTGGCCGAAGGCGACGACAGGGCAGGTGCCGGGACCGGCAGACCGGGGCTGGGACAGGCGCGCCCGGAACGGCCGTCTGACAGTCACGCTCACCGTCGTCGCGGCCGGAAGGTCGCTCGTCGCGAGGTCCGGGTCACCCACGTCGCCACGCTAGCCCGGGGAAGCGTCGGGCGGCCGGGCATCCAGGGGAGGTGGTCCGCGGCCCCGATCGGGGCTACACGTCATCAGCGACCTCCCCGCAGGGGGCTCTTCGCGTTGGGGCACAGCGGCATACGGCTTGATGGTCGTCATAAGGTGGCACGAGGAGGTGCACCATGACGGAGACCCTGGCGGCTGCGCTGGAGCGTGAGCACCGTGAGATCGACGAGGGGCTGGAGGCGTTCGCGGCCTCGCGTGGGACGGGCGAGCCAGACACGGCCGCGCTGGCGCAGGCGGTCGCAGGCCTGAGGCGGCACATCTACCTCGAGGAGGAGCTGTTCTTCCCGCCGCTGCGGGCGGCCGGGCTGATGGCGCCGGTGCTCGTCATGCTCCGTGAGCACGGGCAGATGTGGCGGCTGCTCGACGCGCTGGAAGCCGAGCTCGCCCGTGACCCCGCCGGTGACGCGACCGCTGGGCTCCTGGACGACCTCATGCCGAGACTCGAGGCGCACAACCTCAAGGAGGAGCGCATCCTCTACCCCCAGGCAGACACCGTGCTCGAGGGTGATCCGGGGCAGGAGCTGAGGGAGGTCATGGCAAGCGGCCGTATGCCGGACGGCTGGGTCTGCGAGATGGCCCGCGCCTGAGCGTGCCTGGCGCCAGACCTCGGTCAGGACCCCTGGCCCCGGACCACGTCCCAGGTGACGCTGGTCTTGGCGCCGACGCTGCCGTCCGACTTCTGCTGCCAGTAGGAGTACATGATCCTGGAGAACGTCAGCGAGGCGCTGTCGGTGGGCGCACTGCTGCTGCCGCTCGACTGGTACGAGGTGATCACGACATCGGCCATCCGCAGCTCAAGAAACCGGTTGCGGGTCTCGTCGGCGGTGACGCCTTCGAGCACTGCGGACGCGATGTGCCGGCCGTCCATCGTCGCGAGGAACAGCAGCGGCGACGCAGCGCTCAGGCCCGTCATGACGTTGAGTGGGCTGATGGTCGATCGGGCGGCGGCCGCACCTGCCCCCGTGGCGGCTGCGCTGGCGCTGGATGCACCCCATGAGTAGGAGAGGACCTCGATCCAGTCGCGGTGCGCTTCGTCTGCGCTCTCGCCCTTGATGTCGTCGATGCGGAGGTAGTAGTCCGCAGGCCCGCCCAACGCAGCTGCGGCCAGCCCGGCCTGCGCGGGCACGAGCCCTGCTTCTGCTGCTTGGGAGCTGACGCCGCTGAGAGCGAAGGCTCCGGCGACGGAGCCGAGGCCGAGGGCGCCTCCTTTGAGGACGCCGCGGCGGGAGGCGCCGGAAGTCTGGCTGATGGGCATCGAAGGCATCCCTTCGCCGGGGTGGCGCTGACGGCCACAACCCATCACGGTAGAACGTGGGGACACCTGCTGTGACCTGAATCATGAATCTGGTCGGCCGCGCCACCCTCGAGGTATGCGCAACGACCACGGCACGTGCCGGGCCGACATCGCGGACAAACGTCGACCCGCTGAACCAGTGCGGCAGGTGAACCCACCTTCGACGCCCGGGACGAGGCTCTGCCACTTCTGTCCAGTCAGTCCGAGCTCGTCGTCGCCATGGACGTTCCCGGTCTCGACGCTGACCTGCTCCGCGCCCTGACCGCGCTGCCGGCCTGCCGGCAAAGAAGCCCTCCGCGGGGACTTTCGCTCCTGAGCTTCGAGGGCCCCCGGTGCAAGGGTGAGTGTGCAGGGTACGCGGCCGCGGGCCGTCGTGCCGACTGACGCACGACGTCGTATGCCGCGGCGCTAGGCTCCGCGGCATACGGCCCGAGAGGTGGAACATGGACGACTACCGGACTCACGACGCTGTCGGCCTCGCCAGCCTGGTCCGCAAGGGCGAGGTCACGCCGGCCGAGCTCCTCGACGCGGCCCGTCGGCGCCGCGACGAGGTGAACCCGCGGATCAACGCCGTGGTCGCCGACCTCGACCCGCCGGTGTCCGTCGATGCACCTGATGCGCCCTTCGCTGGGGTGCCTTTCCTGCTCAAGGACCTCGCCCAGGACCTCGCCGGCCATCCGACGAGCGACGGCTCCCGATCCCTCGCCACCACCCCGCGCCGCGAGACGGCCACGGTGGTCCGGCGTTGGCTCGACGCCGGGCTCGTCATCTTCGGGAGGACCAACACGCCGGAGTTCGGTGCGAAGGGCATCACCGAGCCCGCGCTCTACGGACCCGCCCGCAACCCGTGGGACACCGCGCGCACCCCCGGCGGATCCTCCGGTGGGGCCGCGGCCGCCGTGGCCGCCGGAATCGTGCCCTGTGCGGCTGCCAGTGACGGAGGCGGTTCGATCCGCATCCCCGCCTCCGCATGCGGTCTCTTCGGGCTCAAGCCATCGCGGGGCCTCGTGCCCGCCGGTCCGTTGATCTCCGAGGCGCTCGGCGGCACGGCGACCAACGGCGTCATCTCGAGGTCCGTGCGCGACACCGCGGCGATGCTCGACGTGCTCGTCGGGCCGTCGCCCGACTCCGGCTACCTCCCCGCTGTGCCGGACACCCCCTACGCCGACGAGCTCGGTCAGGATCCCGGTCGGCTGCGCATCGCGCTCTGCACCGCGAGCTCCATCAACCCGGACCCGCATCCCGAGGCGATCGCCGCCGCGCGAGCCACCGCGGAGCTGCTCACCGAGCTCGGCCACGACGTCATCGAGCTCGACCGGGCTCCGTTCGACGATGCCGCCCTGGCCAAGGACTTCCTCACCACGTGGTTCGCCTACGCCGCCTACCAGGTGGAGCTGGCCAAGGAAATCACCGGCGCCGACGACTCACAGTTCGAGGCGGACACCCTTGTCATGGCCGCCCTGGGCCGGGCGACCAAACCCGTCGACCTGATCCGTGCCACCGAGAACCGGCACCTGCACACGCGCCGGCTCGTCGCCTTCCACGAGACCCACGACCTCCTGCTCACCCCGACCACCGCGACGCCACCGCCGCTCATCGGCGGGCTCGACCTCCCGGCGCGACTCCAGTCCGCGCAGGCGGCCCTGGTCAAGATCCGAGGGGCGGGGCTGCTTCGCTTCACGCCGGTCATCGACCGTCTCATCCGGGAGCAACTCGGCTGGGTTCCCTACACCCAGCTCGCCAACATCACCGGACGGCCGGCCATGTCGGTGCCGCTCCACTGGACGGCCGACGGTGTCCCCATCGGCTCGCAGTTCGTCGGCCGCCTCGGCTCCGAGGGCCTCCTGCTGCGGCTCGCGGCGCAGCTCGAGCAGGCCCGCCCGTGGGCGGACCGACGGCCCGCCGACTGACCTCCAGCGCAGGCGGCCGCCTTGACGGTGATCCCGCTCGCTGGAACACTGAAAACCGTCTGAAACCCGGGCAATTCGAGCGCGCTGCACACCCTCCACCCTTCTGAGCACGGACGCCTTGAAGGAGAAAAGTCATGCGCTTCAAAGCCATCGGTGTCGCCCTTGCGGCCGGCCTGTCCCTCGCCCTCGCAGGCCCGTCGGTCGCCGATCCGACGACCACGCCGGGCGGACCCTGGGACGACGGCCAGGAGAATGTCCAAGCCATCCACAGCTACGAGCAGCTCTGGGACACCCTGCGCTCCATCGAGCGCAGCTCGGACGGCGCGGTCGCCGTCGCCCCGGCGCCGCTGCAGTCCAACCTCGGCCGGGACATCCCCGTCGCCACCATCGGTGACGGGCCGGTCGACATCATGTTCATCGCCAACCAGCACGGCAACGAGTACGTCGTCAGCGAGGGCATGCTGTCCATTGTGCGGATGCTCGCCGGCAACTCGCCACAGGCCCAGGCGATTCGGGACGCGCTCACCGTCACCATCGTGCCGCGGGTCAACGTCGACGGCTTCGACGGCGACGTCGTCGACTCACGGGGCGCCACCACGCCGTGGCGGCAGAACTGGGATCCGACGTGTACCGCCTTCTGTGGCTTCTACCTCGCGGGCCGGGGCTACGACATCAACCGTTACCACTCCTACGTCGAGAGCGCCTACGACCACCCGTACAAGCCCGGTGCGGACACCGACAACCCGGTGCCGGAGGCCATCGCGATGCGCCTGCTCTGGGACGAGCGCCGGCCCGCGGTCGTCATCGACTTCCACCACCAGGGTTCGTATGTCGACGAGGACGGCCGCCTCATCACCGGCTCGATCATGTGGCCCAACGCGACGGAGGAGGCAGAGCGTCTCGGCATTGCCGACGAGTTCGCCGAGACCATCACCATGTCCAAACGCGCCGTGTCGGTCATGCTGACGTCGCTCGAGCAGTACGGCTACGCCAACATCACGCGTTACCCGAGCACGTCCACCCCGGGCATTGCGCGCAACGCGTACGGCCTGCTCGGCTCGACGTCGGTCCTCTTCGAGGTCCGCGGCGGCATCGGGGCGAAGTCCAACGGCTACCTCGCCAAGCACGCCGAGGTCACCGGCATGGCCGTGCTCACCGCAGCGGCAGACGGGTCCCTCTGGACCGCCAGCACGGAACCGGCCGACACCATCCGCGAGCGGGGCGACTTCGTGAGCAACCCGCACGAGTGACCACGTGACCCCGTCGGGGAGAGGGCCGTGTCCATGCTCCCAGAGAGCATGGACACGGCCCTGTCGGGAGGCGCTCGCCGGTCCGGTCTGCCGAGCCCACGGGCCGGGCTCGGGCACTCGGCCGACGAGGCGTCACCGCGTGCTGGCGTCGTCGCTCTCGAGGATCGGCAATGCGAGGTCCTCGAGCCCGGTCAGCCGCTCGTAGGCGCGGATCGCCTCGCGCAGGTTCCCCGCCTCACGGGAGGTGGCGAGCGCGACGTACTCGCGCCCGTCGCGGTCGATGGCGTCGGCGAGGGCCGTCACGTCCGCGCCCGGAGCATCGAGGCCCGTCAGCGACCACGTCCCGAAGGCCTTGAGGACCTGGGGGATCCGCTCGGCGACGGGCTCGTCCACGAGGACGTTCGCCGGCAGCACCGTGAGCAGCAGCTCGTGGACCCGCTCTGGGGTCCACCGCCTGAAGTCCTCCGGTGGAAGGAGGACGTCGGCCCCGACGATGAGGGAGATCGCGATGTCGTCGCGACCCTGCCCATCGGGCGTGAGCCCGAGACCGACCCTCGCCGCCTCCGCGGAGCGGGAGAACTCCTCGATGACGTCGGCGCGCTCCCGCAGGACCATCTCGGCGAAGTCGTCGACGTCCTCGACTCCCGGGCCGCCACGGAGGTCGACCTCGATCTCGGGCAGGGCGGACAGCAGCCACTCGAGGATCGGACGGCTGCTCGGCCACGTGTCCGACTCGAAGTCGTTGTCGAGGTCGTCGCCCTGGTCCAGGGCGTCCTCGAGGAGGGCCCGAGCGACACCGAGGTCCAGCTCCTCGAGCTCCACGTCGGCATCGTCATCAGGCACCCCTTCGAGGTGGACGAGGGCGTCGGCCACTGACATGGGCGCTGGGAAGGCGTCCTTGACGACCGTCCCTGCGGCATGGTCGATGTAGGTGAGGAAGGACGCCTCCCCGGCGCCGGCCCACTCGATGCCGAGGATGATGTCCTCGCCGATGTCGTCCTCGGCACTCACCACCGCTGCTCGCCTGACGCGGGTGTCACGAATATCCCTGAGCCACAAAGGCATCGGTTGGGTTCGGTGGCCCAGCTCCGCGTCGATCTCACGCACCAAATCCTCGTCCCTGACGAGGACGGCGAGGACGTGGAGGGCAGCAGTCGTCTCAGCCAGATCGACGCCGATGAAGGACTCGACGAGGCCGTGCAGGGCGTTGCCGGAGACCTCCGGGGCAGCCGCACCTTCCGTCGCCGTGACGATGGTGGACACGAACGCCAGCAGCTCCCAGGGATCGGGGTTCCTCAGGCGCTTGCGGAGCTCGAGCACGAGCGGCTGAAGGGCGTCACCTGGCTGGGTGGTGCCGCGCTTGGTCGGCGGCGCATCGCCGTCGCGAAGGATGCGCAGGCGTGCATCGCCCCGCTTGTGGCCCCGAGAACGCTTCCCCACGACATCACCCTTCCACCATCCTGCTCACGCCAGAACCTGCTCATCCTCCCACCACGGCAGCCTGCCGGCGGCCACTTCCCGACGCCTGCCGACGGCACAGTGGCGTGGTCACGGCAGAAGGGAGCGGGTCACCGCGAGCGGGTACGGCATCCGCATGACGGCAGAATGGGACGGCTGCACGGCAGGGCCGGCATGATGCGGGCTTCTCCACGACTCATCGACAGCCAGGTGCCCCAGGACCCGCGTGGCATCGTCCTCGTGCTCCACGGCGGTGGCGCTCGCAGACGGTCGATGCGCGTCAGTCCCGCCCAGCTCTCCGTCCTCCGGATGGTCCCCGTGGCAGCTCGCATCGCCCGCGCCGCGCCGGACCTCGTCGTTCAGCGTCTGCTCAACTCCTTCCGGGGGTGGGACACCCATCACACGCCGGTGCGTGACGTCGCCTGGGCGATCGAGGAGGCGAGGCGACGCTTCGGGCGCGACCTGCCAGTCTCGCTCGTGGGCCACTCCCTCGGCGGCAGAGCCGCCCTGCTGGCGTCCCGGATGCCGCCGGTCCGCTCGGTCGTCGCCCTGGCCCCGTGGGTCCACCCCCACGAGGGCCGGCTCGAGGCATCCGGACGCGACGTGCTCATCGTGCACGGGGACCAGGACCGCATCGCCAGTATCGCCAACGCGACCACCGTCGCCCGCGACCTCGGCGAGACCGCCCGTGTCGGCTTCGTCACCGTGCACGGCGGCAGCCACTCGATGCTGCGGCACCACCACGTCTTCGACGCGGTCGCCGCGCAGTTCGTGCGCGCCACGGTCACCGGGCGGCCGCCACAGGGTCCCTGGGGCGACGTGGTCACCCAGGTCCTCGACGGCGAGCGCTGGGTCGCCCTGAGGCCATGAAGCCATGCGCCTTGACGGCGGCGGCCCCATGACCCGCGCCACCCACGGCGGCCACCCTGCCACGGACCGGGCCCAGCGGCATACGACACTGGCTGGTGATCGGGGACCGATGCACCCGAGACGCGCTAGCGTCACACGGGTGAGCGACGAGTCCCCCGCCCCCATTCCCGACAC
>NZ_JAJJPG010000057.1:0-22467 GCF_032907665.1 Intrasporangium sp. | reverse complement strand
CTCATGGACCTCATCGGCCTCGACACCGCCTACGAGATCCTCGACACGATGTACAGGCAGGGTCGCGACCGGCTGCACGCACCGAGCCCGATCATCAAGCAGATGGTGAGCGCCGGCCTCAAGGGCCGCAAGACCGGGCGGGGCTTCTACACCTATGCGGCACCCGGCAGCTCCCAGGTCGTCGACGACGCGCAGACGCCCAAGCCCAACGGCGAGCACGACATCCCGCTGCGGCCGATCTCGAAGGTCGGTGTCGTCGGCTCGGGCACCATGGCGACCGGCATCATCGAGGTGTTCGCCAAGGCCGGCTACGACGTCACCTACGTCGCGCGCGCCGACTCCAAGGTCAAGGCCGTCCGCGCAGCGATCACCAAGAGCCTCGAGAAGGCGGTGCAGCGCGGCAAGGCGACCGAGGAGGACCGCGACGCGGCGCTCGCGAGGATCACCGGCACGACCCGTCTCGACGACCTCAGCGACGTCGACATCGTCGTCGAGGCGGTCGTCGAGGACCTCGAGGTGAAGAAGGTCCTCTTCGAGAACCTCGACGAGATCTGCAAGCCGGGTGCGATTCTCGCGACGACCACCTCGTCCCTGCCGGTCATCGACTGCGGCTCCGCGACGAAGCGCCCGCAGGACGTCGTCGGCATGCACTTCTTCAACCCCGCCCAGGTGATGAAGCTCGTCGAGGTCGTGCACACGGTCTCGACGGCGGACGACGTCGTCGCGACGGTGCAGGACCTGTGCCGGAAGATCGGCAAGCACCCGGTCACCTGTGGCGACCGGGCCGGGTTCATCGTCAACGCGCTGCTCTTCCCGTACCTCAACGACGCGGTGAAGATGCTCGAGGCCAACTACTCGACCGCTGACGACATCGACACCGCGATGAAGACGGGCTGCTCCCTGCCGATGGGGCCGTTCGAGCTGCTCGACGTCGTCGGCCTCGACGTCTCCCTCGCGATCGAGCGCGAGCTCTACCTCGAGTTCCGGGAGCGGGGGTACGCCCCGGCCCCCCTGCTCGAGCACCTCGTCACGGCGGGCTACCTCGGCCGCAAGACGGGACGTGGGTTCCGCACGTACGCCTGACACCGGGCCGTATGCCGCTGGGCCCGCTCGCGCGCGGGAGGCGACCCGTGCGCGTGCCCGGTTCTCATCGGCGAGAATGGTGGACGTGTCCCCGAAACGCCGCCCGAGCAAGCACGCGCGCCAGCACGTGCCGCTCGACGTCGTCCGGCTCCAGGGCGGAGCGACCCGGGAGGACTCCTATCGCGGGGCACGGTGGACCGTGCGCGCCGTCAGCGGCGCATCGGCCACACGTGCCTACCTGTGCCCGGGCTGCCAGCAGGACATCGCGCCGGGCTTGCCCCACGTCGTCGTCTGGCCGGCCGAGGGGGTGGGCGGTCTGGACGACCGACGGCACTGGCACACCGGCTGCTGGCAGCGCCGTGATGCCCGGCCCTCGGGAAATGCCTACCGCTGACGACCGACGCGTTGTCTAGGCTGGGGCCCGTGATCGGCGTCCGCTTCGAAACGGTGACCGAGTCGACCCTCGAGGCCTGGCGCCGCGTGCACAACGAGATCATCCCGGTCTCGCCCTTGTCGACCGACGAGGTGCGCGAGCGCATGGGCCGCAACCGGCTCCAGGTCGCGTGGGTCGGCGACGTCCTCGTCGGCTGCTCCACCGTGCGGCCGCCGCTCGCCGACGCGCGCACCGCGACGGTCATCGTCCGGGTCCTGCCCCCGCACCGCAGGCAGGGCATCGGCTCGCAGTTCTACGAGCGCGAGCTCGCCGCAGCCCGGGACCTCGGAGCCGAGGTGATCATGACGGTCGTCCTCGAGAGCAACACGGACGGCCTGCACTTCGCCCTGTCCCGCGGCTTCGTCGAGGTCGACCGCTACGTGCTCGACGGCGACGACGTCGGCTACGTCGAGCTCCGCCTCGTCTGACCGTGTCGGGCCGGCCTCGGTCCCGGGGCACCTGCTGGGGCCACGGATGGCGCGGGAGCCGGCACAGCGGCATACGGCTGCATCGGCTTCTGCGGGAAGTCAGTGCTGGCGCTGTCGGGGGACGAGGACCTCCTCGTAGATGAGCAGCGCCCCGGCGGCGAAGGGGATCGCGAGCAGAGCGCCGAGGATGCCGAGCAAGGTGCCTCCGGCGAGGGCGGCGACGACGGTGAGCGCGCCGGGCACGGCGACTGTCTGCTGCATGATCCGCGGCATCACGGCGTAGTTCTCGAGCTGCTGGTAGACGATGAAGTAGATGATGACGATGAGCGCCTTCTGCGGCTCGTCGAAGAAGGCGACGAGCGCGACGACGGAGGCGCCGAGGGTCGCGCCGATCATCGGGATGAGGCCGAGCAGTCCGACCGCCACCGCCAGGACCGCCGCGAACTGGAGGTCGAGCAGGCTCATCATGATCCAGGCGAAGAACGCGTTGGTCGCGGCCACGGCTACCTGCCCGATGGCGTAGGAGCCCACCCGGCGCATGATCTCCTCCGCGAGCGAGATGAAGCGGGGACGACGGCTGGCGGGCACGAGCGCGTAGGCGGCCTGCTTGACCGACGGCAGCGAGGCGAGGAAGTAGAGCGTGAGGACGAGCACGGTCAGGACGCTGAAGACACCAGAGGCGATGATCCGGCCCGCATCGAGGACGCCCCCGAAGATCCCCGCCCAGAGGTTGCCGTCGGCGATCCGCTTGTTGATCTCCTCCTGGATCCGCTGGATCACCTGGTAGCGGTGGTCGAGGTCCTGGACCCAGGGGTTGCGCAGGAGGTCGTCCAGCATGCGGGGCGCGTTCTCCGCCAGCTCGGTGCCCTGGGTCGCCACCGGCGGGACGACGACCATGCCGAGGAGGGTGAAGACGGCCAGCAGGCCGAGGAACACGATGGTCACGGCGAAGCCCCGCCGCATCCGCTGGCGGGTGAGCCCCTCGACGAGCGGGTTGAGGGCGAGGGTGAGGAAGAGCGAGACGACGAGCAGGGTGATCGTCGTGTCGAGCCTGCCGATCGCCTGGACGACGGCGTAGGCCGTCAGGACGCCGATGGCGCCGACGAAACCGACGTAGAAGGGTGACTGGCGGTTGAACGGGGTCCCCGCCCTGCCGAAGTCGCGGCCCCGGCCGTTGCCGAACCCACCGAACCCACGGCCGGGGCGATCGCCCGACTCGTGCATGGACGCATGGGCGTGTCCCGGCTCCCCCGGCCCGGACTCCCCGATCGGCAGGGTCGTGCCGAGCAGGTCCGGCTGCGTCGGCTCGCTGGGAACGTCCGGTGCGCGGCTCTCCTCTGCGTCGGTCTGGCCGACGGGGAATCCGGAGCCGGCGGTCGTGCCGGAACCGGGAGACCCGGCCGGCTCGACCCCGCGCTGCTGCGCGCGCAGCCCGGCCAGGCGGTCACGCTGAGCGCGCCGATACCGCGTCCACCGCCGCCAGAAGGTCACGCCGGGAGCCTACGCGAGGCACCCGGCGTGACGGCGGTCGGAGGGGGCGTGTCCCGATGCGGACCGACCCGACTCGTCACTCCCCGCGGAAGCGGTTGATCTCCGCGGCGAACCGGGCTCGCTTGCCGGCGTTGGTCACGCCGAGGCCCTCCTCCGGCGACAGGGTGAGGACGCCGACCTTGCCCTGGTGGGCGTTGCGGTGGACGTCGAGCGCTGCCTGCCCCACGTCCTCGAGACGGTAGGTCTGGGACAGGGTGGGGTGGATGAGGCCTCGGTTGATCAGCTCGTTCGCCTCCCATGCCTCGCGGTAGTTGGCGAAGTGCGACGACACGATCCGCTTGAGGTTCATCCACAGGTAGCGGTTGTCGTACTCGTGCATGTAGCCCGACGTCGAGGCGCAGGTGACGATGGTGCCGCCCTTGCGCGCGACGTAGACGCTCGCCCCGAAGGTCTCCCGGCCGGGGTGCTCGAAGACGATGTCGACGTCGTAGCCGCCGGTCAGCTCGCGGATCCGCTTGCCGAGTCGCTGCCACTCCTTGGGGTCCTGGGTCTGCTCGTCCTTCCAGAACTTGTACCCCTCGGCGGAGCGGTCGATGATGAGGTCGGCTCCCATGGCCCGGCAGATCTCGGCCTTCTCGGGGGAGGACACCACACAGATCGGGGTCGCGCCGCCGGCCAGCGCCATCTGGGTGGCGTAGGAGCCGAGTCCACCCGAGGCGCCCCAGATGAGGACCCGGTCACCGAGCTTCATCGCCGCGCCGTTCTTCGAGATGAGCTGGCGGTAGGCGGTCGAGTTGACGAGCCCCGGGGAGGCGGCCTCCTCCCAGGTGAGGTGGTCAGGCTTGTGCATGAGCTGGTTGGCCTTGACGATGGCGAGCTCGGCCAGACCGCCGAAGTTCGTCTCGAAGCCCCAGATCCGCTGCTGCGGGTCGAGCATCGTGTCGTTGTGGCCGTCGGCGTCCTCGAGCTCGACGGAGAGACAGTGCGCGACGACCTCCTCACCGGGCTTCCACTTGGAGACGCCCGGACCGGTGCGCAGGATGACGCCGGAGAGGTCGGAGCCGACGACGTGGTAGGGCAGGTCGTGGCGCTGGGCATAGACCGAGGTGCGCCCGTAGCGCTCGAGGAAGCCGAAGGTCGGCACCGGCTCGAAGATCGAGGTCCACACCGTGTTGTAGTTGATGGCGCTCGCCATCACGGCCACGAGGGCCTCGCCGGGCGCGAGCTCGGGCACCGGCACCTCGTCGATGTGGAGAGACTTGCGCGGGTCCTTGTCCTTGGTGGCGAGACCCTCGAACATCCCGATCTCGTCCTTGTGGACAGTGGCTCCCCGGTAGCTCTCGGGGATGGCGATGGTCGAGAACGTCTCTTCGCTCCGGTCACCGGAGAGGATGGCGTCGCGGATGGCCTGCATGTGAGGTCCTTTGGTCGCTGGCGTCATGGGCTGCTACCCGAACGTAACCATGTGTCATCAGGCTTGCACTCATCTGAGATTCCCACCACAGGTGACGTCAGTCACGAGCGTGGCGGACCACGCGGAGACGGCGAGATCGTGGTGGGTTGGGACACGGACGGTCAGGCCGTATGCCGCTGAGCTCGCTCCCGCACGCCCGTCGGGTCCCAGCCTCCCGAAGCCCCCTCACCACACGAGTGGCCCCTCGCGCCCCGCTCCAACTCACTCGAGTGCCCTCGCGCCCACTCCAACTCGCTCGAGTGGCCCTCGTGTCCACAGCACGAACGTGGGGAGAACGGGGCCACTCGAGCGGGGGTGGGGAGAACGGGGCCACTCGAGCGGGGTGGGGAGAACGGGGCCACTCGAGTTTGTGGCGACCGGGGTCACGTGAGTCGGCGGGTCACCGTGGGGTGGCGGCGGATCGAGAGCCAGGCGATGGCCGCCGCGACGAGCGGGACGACAACCACGGGGCTGAGAAGCTGGAGCCACGGCACGACGATCGTGGGGTCGGTGAGGCCGTTCTCCCGGGCCTGCCAGTTCGTCACCGTGCTCGACCAGGCCACTGCGACGCCGGGGACCAACCCGACGAGAACCCCGAGTGCCATCCCGAGCAGGGCGAAGAGTCCGGCCTGTGCCGCTGCAAGACCCCGCCGGGTCAGGCGGGTGGCGCCGACCGCCGCCAGTGTGCCGGACATGGCCTGGCCCTCGACCTGCGACAGTGCCGTGGCGATGAGCGTCGCGACGAGGATGATGAAGCCGACGATCCCGACGGCGATGGTGAAGACGATGGCGGTGTCGGGCCGGAAGCCCCGCTCCACGTAGACGTCGCTGTCCGGCGCGGCGCTGTCCAGGGCCGCGCGAATGGCGTCCTCGTCCGCCACCGTCACGCCGCCCGGGGAGTCGAGGGCGATGCCGGAGAACTCGAGCGGGAAGCCGAGGCGGCGGGCGGTCTCCGGGGTCATGACGCCCCCGATGTCCCGGTCCGGGAATGCCGCAGCGAACGAGGCGCGCGGAGCCGAGAGGGCCGGCGCTGAGGCAAAGGCAGAGATCTCGCCGACCTCCGGCCCGTTGTTGCCCCAGGTAACGACATAGCGAATGAAGCCAACCCTGCCATCGACGATGTCTACCTGGGCGTGAGCTGGATGCGACGTCCAGCCATCATCCATCGGGATGACCTTCTCGGGCACACCCTTGCCGTCGGCGACGACGAGCCCGCCGGACTCCAGCATCCTGATCTGCGCCGTGCTCAGGACGAGGCGCTCGGCCAGGATCTCCGCGTCAGCGACAGCGATGGTCGAGTATGGGCCGTACGGCATCGCCTTGAGCGTCGCGCAGGTCGTCGTCGGGGGAGTGGCCTTCCCGTCTGTTCCGACCGACACCTCTTGACCCATGATGGCGTCACCAGGTTCGCAGCCCGGCCGGACCGCGTCGATGTGGACCTCTCCCTGGCCGACTGAGGGCCGTTGCTCGAACGTCGAGGCGCGCCACATCGGTGAGGCGGTGACGCCCGGCGCGGCGCCCCGGATCACCTGCAGCACTTGGTCGGGTGAGTGCTGGGCGTACACCAGTCCCGTTCCAGCCGGAGTCCGGGGAACGTAGAAGCGAGCGTCGAGGGCGGTGGCGCTGGCCAGCACGACGAGGAGCGTCGACAGAGCAGCGGCACCAGCGAGAATCGCCGCCACTGTGGGCGTCGCCCGGCCGCGTTGCCGTGCCGCGTCCCGAGTCGCCATCCGCACCGCAACGGGCGCCCGGCCGGTGAGCCGGGCGAGCCAGACGAGCAGCAGCGGGACGATGAGCAGCGTCCCGATGACGAGCGCGACGGATCCGGCCGCCATGGTGTTGGGGCTGTTCACGGTCGCAGCCCACAGGATGGCAACCGCTCCTGCAGCAGCGATGAACAGGCCGGCCGCCGGAACGCGTCGGCGCAGTCGTGGTGACACGTTCTGGCCGCGCAGCACAGCCACGATGTCCAGTCGTGCCAGTCCCCTCGCGGGCAGGAGCGCAGAGACGACGCTGCTGACCACGGCTGCCACCACGACGACCAGGACTGCGAGCCACGGGATGTCGAACGGACCGAAGAACTCGGTGGGCCGGGTGGTCCGCAACCAGGTCACGACGGCCCAGGCAACGGCGAGTCCGACTGCCAGCGCCACGACCGTTGCTCCGACCCCGAGCACGAGCGCCTGCCCGAGCACGGTTCGTCGCAGCTGCTTGTGGTCCGCGCCGTTGCTCGCTGCCAAGGCCAGGGTGCGCCGTTGCCGTGCGGCGCTGACCGCGAAGGCAGGCCCGGCGAGCAGGCTCGTGAGCAGAAGCAGTCCCACGCCGGCGAGCGCAGCGACGCCCGCGAACTGGACGTCCTTGCGCTGTGTCACGCTCGAGTTGTCCGCCATCATGCCGTCGGAGAAGCCGCCGGGGCTGCTCGGATCCATCACCACGGCGCGGCTGAGGACGAGGATGCCGTGCTCGTTGAGCCGCTTGACCTCGTCGGCCAGCACGGGCTCCGGTCGGTCGAGCAGGTACTCGGGGCCGGGGCCATTGAAGACGGTGACTTCGATCGGCATGCCGATGATCTCCGCCGTGGCGACGTGGCCGTGCTGCTGCACGAACCCCGACCCAGTCCCGACCACGGTCACGTCACGGGCCTCGTTGTCCCCATCGTCGATCCGCAGCCGCATCGTCCCGGACGATGGCAGGCCCTGGTGGATCCCGGTCTCGGTGACGAGGACCTCGTCGGAAGATGTCGGCCACCGGCCAGCCAGCAGCCGGACCCGCTCCGCGCCGGCAGGCCAGTCCGAGCCGTCGATGCCGAGGTAGTCGACCCGGTGCGCCTTGGACTCGAGCGAGACCACGGCACTCGCGTTGGTCACGGCGGTGACGCGGCCCCCGGTCAGTGCCGACAGGGCGGCCACCTCCGAACCGGGCGCGAACCCAGGGATCGGTTTCGCCGGCGTCTGCTCGAACCCCGTACCCTCGAGGTTGGCATCCTGGACGGCGACGGAAGCCCCCGGGAAGTGGAAGAGGGACGCCTGAGCTCCTCCCAGGGCGAGGGGGAGCCGCTCCTTCGGGTCGAGGTCGTTCGTCGCGTAGACGACGGCACCGCCGACCAGAGCCAGTACCGGCAGGGCCACCATGAGCGCGATGAGAGCGCTGCGACCCTTGTGCCGTCGCACGTCACGTCGAGCCATCCGAACCGCGACGCGCCATGACACCCACCACCGAGCCCACCGGCCACCCGGCCGGAATCCCTCCTCGTCCCCCGCGGGCACGGCCTCGGCCGCGGGTGCCTCAAGCCCTGGCGTCGCCATCGTCTGCCCCCGCTCAGCGGGCCGCGCCGTCGAGCAGCACGTCGGGCTCGGCCGGGGATCCGGTCGTGTCGACGATCCGCCCGTCGCGGAGGAAGACCACGCGATCGGCCCAGGCCGCGTGCCTGGCCTCGTGTGTCACGAGCAGGCCTGCCGCGCCCGCATCGACCCGGGACCGCAGGACCCGAAGCACACCCTCGCCGGTCGTCGAGTCCAGTGCGCCCGTGGGCTCGTCCGCGAGCACGAGGCGGCGTGACCCGACGAGCGCCCGGGCGATCGCCACCCGCTGCTGCTGGCCGCCCGACATCTGGTCGGGGTAGCGGTCGGCGAGCTCGCGAAGGCCGAGCTGGTCGAGGGCGTCCAGGGCATTGCGCCGCGAGCGTCGCACCGAGTCGCCGTCGAGCTCCAGGGGGAGGCCGATGTTCTCCGCCGCGGTGAGCGAGGGGACGAGGTTGAGGTCCTGGAAGACAAACCCGACCTTCCGGCGGCGGAGCTTGGCGAGCTCATGCGGGCGGAGCGACCCCAGCTCGGTGCCGGCCACCCGCACGGAGCCGGACGTCGCCCGGTCGAGGCCCCCGGCAAGGTTGAGCAGTGTCGACTTGCCCGACCCCGACGGTCCCATCACCGCGACGAGCTCACCCGTCGCCACCGTGAGGCTGACCCCGTCGAGGGCCCGCACCTCGGTCTCGCCGGAGCCGTGCACCCGGGTCGCGTCCTCGATGACGAGCATCGGCGTCCCCATCACCGGTTCCCCTTCGACTCACCGTGAGCAGCAACGGTTCTCGACTCAGCCACGTCGTCTCGGTCCGGTGACGGCGGTGGCGAGCCCAGCGGCATACGGTCTCGGTGGCGAGCCAACGCCGTCTCGATGTGGTCGAGCCAGCGCGCCTCCGCCTCGGCGGCGAAGAGGTGGTTCTCCAGGACGAGGGACCACGCGAGGTCTCGCCCATCGGCGGGCTCCTCGGAGCGTGCCTTGAGCCGGGTGAGGTCCCGCAGGTGCCTGAGGGTCGCCGTGCGCTGGGCCTGGACGACCGCTGCGACGTCGACCCCCGGCAGGGTGACGGCCAGCGCCAGCTTGATGACGAGCTCGTCGCGAGGCGACGCCTCGCGGGTCACGGGCGTCAGCCACCATCGGGAGGTCTCGGCCCGGCCCGCGTCGGTGAGGGCGTACTCGATGCGGCCCTCGTCGTCGCCCCCTGAAGCGACGACGAGGCCGTCCCGCTCGAGGCGGGCCAGGGTCGTGTAGACCTGTCCGACATTGAGCGGCCACGTGCCGCCGGTGCGGGCCTCGAACTCGGTGCGAAGCCGAGCGCCGTACATCGGCTCCTGGGCGAGGAGGGCCATGAGCCCTTGCCTGACTGACATCCGAGACTCCCTGCATACCGGGTATGTGCTGCAACGAGCCGGAACCTATACCGAGTATTCCTGCCACGTCAAGGACGCTGCGGGAGTCGGACGAACCGGCGGCCTGGTGTCAGCTGTCGTGCGAGACTGGCCGCCGACACGAAAGGGGCCCATGCGCCGTCATCTGCTGCTCGGCTCCCTGGGAGCCGTCGTCGTGACGGCGGCAGTTCAGCTCGGCGCCGGTCGGGCCGAGCCGCTGCCCACCCTGCAGAACGGCGCCGACTGGCGCGCCTCAGGGCGAGCCGAGGACGTCCCGCACGACCAGAAGGCGCAGCGCGGCCGGCTGCCCGGCGAGCCGGTTCACCACGACGTGGCGGCCCAGGCCCTGCTCGACCTGCGTGCCCTCACGCAGCCCACCGGCGCGGTCGCGGCAGGCCCCTCCGGTCCGTGGGCTCACGCCTGGCCACGGGACAACGCCTTCGTCGCGGTCGCCCACGCCGTGAGCGGTCACCCGGACGACGCGTGGCGGACCCTCAGCTTCTTCGTCGGTGCCCAGCTCGCCGACGGTGGCTTCGAGGCGCGTTACGCCCTCGACGGCTCCGGCCCGCCTGATGACCGCCCCCGGCAGACGGACGGCGGGGGGTGGCTCCTCTGGGCGATCGACGCCGTCCGCGCCGAGGTGCAGCAGCCCGTGCCCGCCGACCTGCGTCGGCTGCGGGACCGCGCCACCGACCGCATTCTCGAGCTCACCTCCGATGGGAGACGGCTTCCACCAGCGTCCCCGGACTACTGGGAGGTGCGCGAGGCCCGGGTCACTCTGGGCACGGTTGCTCCGCTGGCGGCCGGTCTCGAGGCTTCTGCCAGGAGCTTTGCCGCAGAGGGGGATTCGGGGCGAGCCCAGCGATCAGGCAGGGCCGCCGCGGCGCTGAGGACCGTCATCCGTGAGCACTTCGGCCCGGGCTACGAGCGACACGGTGACCGCGGTGGTCACGATGCCGGCGCAGCGATGCTGCTCCCGCCGTTCGCCGACACGGTGGACCCGGAGGTGCTCGCCGCGGTGCAGGCCTACGCCGCCGAGGCCACCCGGCCGGCGGGCGGCCTGGCGCCCGGGGTGGCCTGGAGGTCGGACGGCGTGTCGTGGACGCCCGAGACCGCGCTGGTCGCCTACACGGCGGCCGCATCGGGCGACCTGGCCACGGCCACCCGCTGGCGGGACTGGCTCGTCCAGCAGGCAACGGACTGGGGGAGCCTGCCCGAGAAGGTGCTGCCCGACGGCAGTCCGGCCGGCCCGGCGCCGCTCGCCTGGACCGCTGCCCTGCTCGTCCTCATCGAGGCCGAGCTCGCCGCCGGGTGAGGGCGGCGCGGGCCGTCCGTGGCGTTTCAGTGGCGGTCAGCGGCGATCAGTGTCCTTCCCCGGCCGGTTCGACGAGCTCGACGAGCACCCCTCCGGCGTCCTTGGGGTGGATGAAGTTCACCCTGCTGTTGCTCGTGCCGCGCTTCGGCACGTCATAGAGCAGCCGCAGCCCACGCTCGCGCAACGTGTCGCAGACCGCGTCGATGTCGGTGACCCGGTAGGCGAGCTGCTGCATCCCCGGCCCGCTGCGGTCGAGGAACTTCGCGATGGTCGACTCGGGGGAGAGTGGCGCGAGCAGCTGGATCGCCGAGCCGGAGTCGCCGACCCCCATCATCGCCTCGCGGACGCCCTGCTCCTCGTTGGTCTCCTCGTGGAGGAGCGCCATGCCGTACTTCTCGCGGTAGAAGTCGATCGCCTCGTCGAGGTCGGGCACGGCGATGCCGACGTGGTCGATGTGAGTGAAGAGCGGGCCTGCGAGTGCGGTCATGGGCCCAAGGTAGGGCCGTATGCCGCTGGGTTGCCACCCGCACGTGCGTGCCCTTCACCACGTCCCGATCCGCATGCCATTATCAGATATCGAGCTAAGTGATAACCTGAGCAGAACCGACTCTCACATCCGGAGGTGAGATGCGCTGGCCGGCTGTCTCGTGGGAGGAGCACGTCTGGGATCCGCCGCCGTCACTCGTCGGGGTGACGCGTGCAGAGCGCTCGGCTGTCGGGCGGAGCTATCGAGCCGCGATCCCGGCCAGGATCGCGGGGCGCGATGTCGACGTGAGTGCACGCGTGGTCGCGCAGGCGGAGGAGGCCGTCGCTGAGATCCGGGCCTTCGACGCCGAGACCACGGGGGAGCTCGCGAGCCTCGATGCCATCCTCCTGCGCAGCGAGTCGGCGTCCTCGTCGCAGATCGAGCATCTCACCGCGTCCGCGCGGGCGGTGGCCGAGGCCGAGGTCACTCAGGCAGGTCGCGGCAACGCTGCCGTCATCGCCGCCAACGCGGAGGCGATGGTGGCCGCCGTCGAGCTCGCCGACCGGCTCGACGCAGCTGCCATTCTGGGCATGCAGGAGGCGCTGCTGCGAGGGTCGGCGCCTCATCTCGTCGGCTGGCGCACCGATGCCGTCTGGATCGGGCCGGGAGGCAGCACGCCCCTCACCGCCGACTTCGTGCCCCCGCACCACTCACGTATCCCCGAAGCCATCGACGATCTCGTCGAGTTCTGCGGCCGCGACGACCTGCCCGTCCTTGCCCAGGCCGCCGTCGCGCACGCGCAGTTCGAGACGATCCACCCCTTCGCCGACGGCAACGGTCGCACCGGCCGGGCCCTCGTCCACGCCCTCCTCAGAGCCAAGGGTGTCACCCGTCACGTCACCGTCCCGCTCTCGGGTGGGCTCCTGCACGACCGGGAGCAATACGTCGAGGCCCTAGACGCGTATCGGGACGGCGACATCGCCCCGATCGTCAGCGCCTTCGCGATCGCCGGGCTCCGAGCCGTCCAGCACGGACGGACGATGCGCGCCCGGCTCGCCGTGGTGCGCAACGACTGGCGTGAACGGGTCCGGGCCCGCAGTGACTCCGCCGTCTGGCACCTGGCCGACCTGCTCATCGCCAAGCCGGTCGTCGACGCGAAGACCGCCGCCCGGCATCTCGGGGTCGCCGAGACCAACGTCCATCGGCACCTCAAGGTGCTCGTGGATGCGGGGGTGCTGGTTCCGGCGTCGCACCACAAGAGCCGCCGAACCCTGTGGCGGGCCCCCGACGTCCTCGGGGTCCTGGACGCCTACGCGCGGGACGTGGGTCGCCGCGCCCGTTGACCCCTGCCCCGTCGACCCCTGCCTCGACACAGCAACACGCCCGGCACCTCGCATCGCACGCCGGATATTTCACGGTGAGTTGCGCACTGCCGGGCGTGTTGCAGCGGGAGGGGAGGTCGGGGGGCGGAGGGCAGCTTGAGGGCCGGGAGCGGGAGCCGGCCCAGCGGCATACGACCGGCGTGTGCGGTTGGTCATGCGGCAGGAGCCTTCTCAGGCGTCGCGTCTAGAGTGGACCAGACATCCCCAATGACGTTGGAGAGGCATTGCCATGACTGACCGTCCCGTGTCCGTGATCGTCGCCGGAGCCCGCACGCCGATGGGCCGGCTGCTGGGATCGCTCAAGGACTTCTCCGGCGCCGACCTCGGTGGCATGGCCATCAAGGGCGCACTCGAGAAGGCGGGCGTCCAGCCCGAGCAGGTCGAGTACGTCATCATGGGCCAGGTCCTCCAAGCCGGCGCCGGACAGATCCCTGCCCGCCAGGCCGCGCAGAAGGCCGGCATCCCCATGACGGTGCCCGCGCTGACCATCAACAAGGTCTGCCTGTCGGGCATCAACGCCATCGCGATGGCCGACCAGCTGATCCGTGCGGGCGAGTTCGAGGTCGTCGTCGCCGGTGGCCAGGAGTCGATGACCAACGCCCCGCACCTGATGACGAAGTCCCGCGAGGGCTACAAGTACGGCGACGTGACCATGCGGGACCACATGGCCTACGACGGCCTGTGGGACGCCTTCACCGACCAGGCCATGGGTGCCCTCACCGAGCAGGCCAACGTCGGCGACCAGGCCTTCACGCGTGAGGAGCAGGACGAGTTCTCCGCCCGGTCGCACCAGCTGGCAGCCAAGGGCTGGAAGGACGGCATCTTCGACGACGAGGTCGTCTCCGTGTCCATCCCCCAGCGCAAGGGCGACCCGATCGAGTTCAAGACCGACGAGGGCATCCGCGCCGACACGACGGCGGCCTCCCTCGCGGGCCTGCGTCCGGCGTTCGCGAAGGACGGGACGATCACGGCCGGCTCCGCATCGCAGATCTCCGACGGCGCTGCAGCCGTCGTCGTCATGAGCAAGGCCAAGGCCGAGGAGCTGGGCTTGACCTGGGTCGCCGAGATCGGTGCGCACGGCGTCGTCGCCGGACCGGACTCGACACTCCAGCAGCAGCCGGCACGGGCCATCGCCAAGGCCTGCGAGAAGGAGGGCATCACCCCCGCCGACCTCGACCTCATCGAGATCAACGAGGCCTTCGCCGCCGTCGGCCTCGCCTCCGCCAAGGAGCTCGGCATCGACCTCGAGAAGGTCAACGTCAACGGTGGTGCCATCGCCCTCGGGCACCCGATCGGGATGTCCGGCGCTCGGATCGCGCTGCACCTCGCGCTCGAGCTCCAGCGGCGCGGTGGCGGCGTCGGCGCGGCGGCGCTCTGCGGCGGTGGCGGCCAGGGTGACGCGCTCATCGTGCGCGTCCCGAAGTCGGCCTGACCGCGGCGTCGCCCACGGTGCCTGCTGCCCCAGTGACGTCACGACGCACGGTTGACGTGCCCGCCCTGGTCGACGCGGCCAGGGCGGGCTCACCGCGCGCGGTCGCGCGCCTCATCTCGCTCGTCGAGGACGGCCATCCTGCCCTGCGCGAGGTCATGGCGGCCCTCGCGCCACACACCGGCGGGGCCTGGGTCATCGGCCTCACCGGCTCGCCCGGTGTCGGAAAGTCCACCTCGACGACGATGCTCGTCGGGGCCTTCCGGGAGCGTGGGTTGCGCGTCGGCGTCCTGGCCGTGGACCCGTCATCGCCGTTCTCGGGCGGGGCTCTGCTCGGCGACCGGATCCGCATGCAGGACCACGCCCTCGACCCGGAGGTCTACATCCGGTCCATGGCCTCACGCGGCCACCTCGGGGGCCTCTCGTGGACCACGCCTCAGGCCATCCGCGTCCTCGATGCCGCCGGCTGCGAGGTGATCCTCGTCGAGACTGTCGGCGTCGGGCAGTCCGAGGTCGAGATCGCCGGTCTGGCCGACACCTCCGTCGTCCTGCTCGCCCCCGGCATGGGTGACGGCGTGCAGGCTGCGAAGGCCGGCATTCTCGAGATCGGCGACGTCTTCGTCGTCAACAAGGCCGACCGGGAAGGCGCCGATGCCACGGTGCGCGACCTGCGGCACATGATCTCGCTGGGCGACCGCACCGAACCCGGGCTCTGGCGACCGCCTGTCGTCAAGACCATCGCCGCGCAGAAGGCCGGCGTCGACGAGGTCATGGAGGCGCTCGACAAGCACTGGGCCCACATCGAGGCCAACGGGGACCTGCGCCGCAGGCGCGAGCGTCGGGCCGCGGACGAGATCGAGTCCATCGCGCTCGCCTCTCTCCGTGCGCGGTTCGGGCACATCGGCGGACATGAGGGCCTCGACACCCTCGCTGCCCGCGTCGTCGACGGCCAGACCGACCCCTACACGGCTGCTGACACGCTCCTGACGCAGATCGACATCTGAGGGTCCGCCCTTCCCCGGGGGGCCAGGCCTCCGGTCGAGTGGCCCCGAATCCCCGCGTTCCGCTGGAATCCCCTGGGCGTTCGGGGCCACTCGACGTCGTGAGAGCGGCAGGAGCGCAACCCCGGCGTGGGCAGGGAGGACCTCAGCGGCATACGGTGTGGGGCATGTTGATCGCCTTCTCCGTCGCCCCCGCCGTTGCCGCCGACGACACCGGGTCGGTCAGTGACGCCGTCGCCCGCGCCATCACCGTGGTCCGGGAGTCGGGACTGCCCCACCGCACCGACGCGATGTTCACCACGATCGAGGGGGAGTGGGACGAGTGCATGTCCGTCGTCAAGCGCTGCTGTGACGTCATCGCCGAGGCCTCGCCGCGTGTGGGCCTGGTCCTCAAGGCCGATATCCGACCCGGTTTCAGCGGGGAGCTCGACGGCAAGCTGGAGCGGCTCGAGGCGGCCATCGAGCGCACCGCCGGCACCACCGCGTAGCGCGGCCCCGGATTTGGTGAGCCCCGGCAGGCTCTGCGTATGGTGGAGGGCGGTCGTCCCCCGGCCGCTCGATCGTGTCCGCCGTGCGATCGTCACGCATGACTGAAAGGCCCCCGTATGTCCCGTCCCGTCACCCGCCGACGTGCTCTCGTCGCCGCGCTCGCCAGCGTGGCGGTGTTGAGCGCCTGCACCGGGAACGTCGACGACGGTGCGGAGGCCTCGGGCCCGACGCCGGCCGTGGCCGCGACCGCGGCCATCTCGACTGCGGACGCGACTCTCGCGGCAGCCGTCGCTGCCCTGGCCGACACCACGCCCACGGGTGAAGCAGCCCGGGAGGCCGCGTTCACCGGGCCGGCACTCGAGTCGGCGCACGCATGGGCCAAGACGCTGCCGGGCAAGACCGCCGAGCAGAAGGCCGACATGCAGCTCGCCGCCACCGGCGCGGAGGTCATCGGCGTGTCGCGCCTCGGCGACGAGCCGAAACAGCTGCTCGTCGAGACGGCGCTCGAGAAGTCGAATGCTGCCGTCCTCGCGCTCCTCGTCGAGGACTCCGGCACGGCCGGCACGCCTGGTGGCTCGACCGGCTCGACCGGCTCGACCGGCTCCACCGGCACGCCCGGCACGCCCGGTACGTCCGGCGGCTCGACCGGCACGGGCTTCAAGGTCGCGGCCCTGACCCCCATGCTCGCGGAGGCGCGCGTCGATGCCCTCGACCCGACGTCGACCGGCTCCCCGGCCATCGGGTCCGGGGAAGGACTCGCCATGACTCCCGAGGACGTCATGCAGGCCTTTGCCGACTCGGTGCGCTTCCCCGACCCCTCCGAGACCTCCCAGCTCGTCGAGGACCCGCTGTCGGCCCAGCTGCGTCAGTCCGCCAAGGCGCAGGACAAGGCCATCTCCGCCAGCGGAGCGTTCAGCCAGATCCACGAGCCGAAGGACGTCATCGGCGGCCTCCGGCTCAAGGACGGCGCGGGCGCGATCGTCTTCGGCCACATCGTCCGAACGGACAACATCGCCCTGCGTGAGGCGACCAAGCTCACTCCCTCCAAGGACTTCACGATTCTCACGGGCGTCAAGCGCATCACCACGGAGGCGAGCCTGACGTCCAACGAGATCATCGCCTTCGTCATCCCGACCTCCGGAGCTGCCCGAGTCGTGGCGGCATCCGACCAGCTCGTCGCCGGCAGGGGCCGGTGAGGCAGGATTGATCCATGAGTCAGCAGCCCTTTACCGCAGCAGCGTTGCGCGGTGCCGTAGACCTCTCCTCACTCAAGCGTCCGGCCCCGCAGGCTGGCCCCGCCTCCGCCGCGGGGGCCGCCTCCACCACCTCCGCGGACGCTGCCGGCGTCGTCGTCGAGGGTTCGGACTCGACGCTTCGTGACATCATCGCGGCGAGCGCGCGCCACCCGGTGGTGCTCGTCCTCTGGTCGTCCCGGCTCACCGAGTCGGCGAGCTACGTCACCACCGCGAAGCAGGTGGCGCAACGCTACGGCGGCCGCTTCCAGCTCGTGACGGTCGACGTCGACGTCAACCCGGCGACCCTTCAGGCCTTCCAGGTCCAGGCCGTCCCGGTGAGCTTCGCGCTGATCCAGGGGCAGCCGGTTCCGCTCTTCGAGGGCGCGCAGCCGGAGGCCCAGCTCGCCGCCGTCATCGACCAGGTGCTCGCCCTCGCCGCCCAGAACGGCGTCACCGGGACCGTGGCAGCCCAGCCCGAGGCCCCTGCCGGCGAGGTCGCCGACGACGGCGAGGCCGCCGAGGCAACCGCGCCATTGCCGCCGCTGCACCAGAAGGCGTTCGACGCCATCGAGGCGGGCGAGCTCGACACGGCGGCCGATGCCTACCGCGAGGCCCTCGCACAGAATCCGGCCGACACCGAGGCGAAGCTCGGCCTCGCCCAGGTCGGCCTGCTCCAGCGCACGGCTGGCGCGGACGTCGCCGCTGCTCGTGCGGCAGCGGCGACGGCACCCGCCGACGTCGATGCCCAGATCCTCGTCGCAGACCTCGACCTGCTCGGGGGACATGTCGAGGACGCCTTCCTGCGGCTCATCGACACCGTGCGGGTGACGAGCGACGCCGATCGCAACAAGGCACGCGAGCATCTCGTCGAGCTCTTCGACATCGTCGGCACCACGGACGAGCGGGTGGTCAAGGCGCGCAAGTCGCTGATGAGCGCCCTCTTCTGAGGCCCTCGTCGTCCGGTCGTGGCGCGAGCGGGGTCGGGGGATCGGCCGGTCACCCCGAGTGTGAGCCCTCGGCCGGTTCGGCTGGTCCGGCCGGTTCGGCTGGTTCGGCTGGTCCGGCCGGTTCGGCTGGTTCGGCTGGTTCGGCCGTCAGGACGGCCGCCTCGTCGAGTCGCTCGAGGGCCGCCTGAGCGAGCTGGTGGTCCGGCGCGGAGCCGGGCTCCAGCCACAGCCCCCAACGGGGCGTGGGCGAGCCTTGAGGCTCGTCGAGCACGACGAGGTGAACCGTTTCGGGAGCGGCGAGGTCGAGGAAGTCCTCGAGGTGCTCGCCCACCACGACGTCATGCACGACGGCGTCGAACCCCTCGAGCTGGTAGGTCTCCGCGGCCGCGAGGCAGGCCGACCACCGGAGCAGCCGCTGTCTCACGGCTTCCAGCCCGGCTCCCTGATCGGGGGCGCCACCGCTGACGACCATGGACTCGACCTGCGACCCCGCGATGACGAAGGCCCGCGGCAGCAGGCGCCCGAGCCCGAGCGCGACTGCAGCCGCTCCGTCCTCCGACGGGGCGGTGACGAGGAAGAGCCGGCCGCGGCGCGGCGACTCGTCGCTCATCCGCGCAGCGCGGCGTCGACGACGTCCTTTGCCTCTGCCTGCACCTGCGCGAGGTGTTCGGCGCCGCGGAAGGACTCGGCGTAGATCTTGTAGACGTCCTCGGTCCCCGACGGCCGGGCCGCGAACCACGCGCTGTCCGTGACGACCTTGAGACCACCGAGCTTCGCTCCGTTGCCCGGCGCCTCGGTCAGCTTGGCGGTGATCGGCTCTCCCGCAAGGGAGTCCGCTGACACGTCCGCGGCTGACAGGGCGGACAGCTTGGCCTTCTGCTCACGGTCCGCCGGGGCGTCGATGCGGGCATAGGCGGGTGCCCCGTGGCGTTCCGCCAGGTCGGCGTAGTGCTGGCTGGGAGTCCTGCCGGTCGCGGCGAGGATCTCGGAGGCGAGCAGGGCCAGGATGATGCCGTCCTTGTCGGTCGACCACACGGTGCCGTCGAACCGGAGGAAGCTCGCCCCGGCCGACTCCTCGCCTCCGAAGCCGACGGAACCGTCGAGCAGGCCGGGCACGAACCACTTGAAGCCGACGGGTACCTCGAGGAGGGTCTTGCCGAGTTCCGCAGCGACTCGGTCGATCATCGACGACGACACGACCGTCTTGCCCACCGCCGCCTCCGCGCCCCAGCCGGGTCGCGATCCCCCGAAGAGGTACTGGATCGCCACCGCGAGGAAGTGGTTGGGATTCATCAGGCCGCCATCCGGTGTGACGATGCCGTGGCGGTCGCTGTCGGCGTCGTTGCCGGTCGAGATGTCGTAGCGGTCCTTGTTGGCGATGAGCGAGGCCATCGCCGACGGTGACGAGCAGTCCATGCGGATCTTGCCGTCCCAGTCGAGGGTCATGAACGACCATCGCGGGTCGACCGTGGGGTTGACCACGGTGAGGTCGATACCGTGGCGCTCTGCGATCTCGCCCCAGTACGCCACGGAGGCGCCGCCGAGTGGGTCGGCCCCGATGCGCACGCCGGCCTCCCGGATCCGGGCGAGGTCGACGACGTTGGGCAGGTCGTCGACGTAGGTCCCCATGAAGTCGTATGCCGCTGCGCTGGCTCGCGCGCGCTCGTAGGGGACCCGCTGGACGTCCTTGAGGCCCCCGCGGATCAGCTCGTTCGCGCGCTCCGCGATGGCCGACGTCGCGTCCGTGTCGGCGGGACCGCCATGGGGCGGGTTGTACTTGAAGCCGCCGTCGGACGGCGGGTTGTGGGACGGCGTGACGACGATCCCGTCGGCGGGACCGCCGGCCCCGGAGGCGCCGGAGGCACTGGAGGCACCGGAGGCACGGGATCGGTTGGCACGGAGGATCGCGTGGGAGATCGCCGGCGTCGGCGTGTAGCCGTCGCGGTCGTCGACGAGGACGTGCACGCCGTTCGCGACGAGCACCTCGAGCGCAGTGCGCCACGCCGGCTCGGACAGGCCGTGCGTGTCCCGGCCGATGAAGAGCGGACCGTCGTAGCCCTGCGCGGACCGGTAGTCGCAGATGGCCTGGGTCGTGGCGAGGATGTGGTCCTCGTTGAAGGCCGTGCGCAGGCTCGAGCCCCGGTGGCCCGACGTGCCGAAGGCGACCTGCTCGTCGGGGTCGTCCGGGTCGGGGTGACGGTCGTAGTACGCGCTGACGAGGGCATCGAGGTCGACGAGGTCGTCCGCCTGGGCGGGCTGTCCGGCGCGGGCGTGCGTCATGGAGTGGTCCTTCGGGTCGATGTCGGGGGTCCGGGCGCAGCGTCGGGCGGGGCGGCTGCCGGGGCGACGGTGTCCCCGGCGTCGGCCGGGTGGCTGCCGCCCTGCGCCCGCTCGTCCGATCCCGGATCCGGGATGAGCCACACCCCGGAGAGCCGCGGGACCGTGATCGACGCGGAGAAGGGCTGGCCCTGCCAGGACTCGGGATGCGCCTCGACGACGACACCCGTGCTGCTCGGTGCGCCGGGGTGGTAGCCCGCCGTGTCGAGCACGACGCGCCACCGTCCGCCGCGAGGCAGGCCGACCCGGTAGCCGTCCTGGGTCTCTCCGCTGAAGTTGACCACGCAGGCGACGACAGTTGCGTCGCGGGCATGGTCCCCCGTTCCGAAGCGCAGCCACGCGAAGGTGTTGTGGGCGGCGTCGTCCGCCTCCAGCCACTGGAAGCCGGCGGGGCTGCTGTCGAGCTCCCACAGGGCGGGGTTGGCCCGGTAGATCCCGTTGAGGTCCTTGACGAGGTTGTGGATGCGGTAGTGGAGCGGCTGCTCGAGCAGCCACCAGTCGAGGCTGCGGCCCTCCGACCACTCGGACTCCTGGCCGAACTCACAGCCCATGAAGAGCAGCTGCTTGCCGGGGTGACCCCACAGGTAGGCGAGGAAGGCCCGCAGCGTCGCGACCTGCTCCTCGCGGGTGCCCCGGGACTTGCGCAGCAGCGAGCCCTTGCCGTGGACCACCTCGTCGTGGCTGATCGGGAGGACGTAGTTCTCGGTGAAGGCGTACATCAGCGCGAAGGTCAGCTTGCCGTGGTGGTGGCTGCGATAGATCGGGTCCTGGGCGAGGTAGCTCAGGGAGTCGTTCATCCACCCCATGTTCCATTTGAAGCCGAAGCCGAGGCCCCCCTCGTTCGTCGGCTTCGTGACACCGGGCCACGACGTCGACTCCTCCGCGATGGTGACGATGCCACCGACACGCTTGTAGGCTGTCGCGTTGATCTCCTTGATGAGGTCGACGGCCTCGAGGTTCTCCCGCCCGCCCTCCCGGTTGGGCACCCACTCACCGGCGTTGCGGGCGTAGTCGAGGTAGAGCATCGAGGCGACGCCGTCGACGCGCAGACCGTCGACGTGGAACTCCTCGAGCCAGTAGATCGCGTTGGCGACGAGGAAGTTGCGCACCTCGGGTCGGCCGTAGTCGAAGATGTTGGAACCCCACTCCGGGTGCCAGCCGAGACGCTTGTCCGGGTGCTCGTAGAGGGGCTGCCCGTCGAACCGGGCGAGCGCCCAGTCGTCCGTGGCGAAGTGTCCCGGAACCCAGTCGAGGATGACCCCGATCCCGGCCTGGTGCAGCTGGTCGACGAGATGGCGGAAGTCGTCGGGCGTGCCCCAGCGGGAGCTCGGGGCGTAGTAGCCGGTGACATGGTAGCCCCACGACGGGACGTAGGGGTGCTCCATGACCGGGAGGAACTCGACGTGGGTGAAGCCGGCGTCCCGGACGTAGTTGACGAGGTGCTCGGCCAGGCCCCGGTAGCCGAGGCCCTGGCGCCACGAGCCGATGTGGACCTCGTAGACGCTCATCGGTCCCGTGTGGGCGTCTACGTTCCGACGCTGATCCATCCACGCGTCGTCACGCCAGGTGTAGTGCGACTGGGTGACGATGGCGGCCTGCTTCGGGGCCACCTCGGTCATCCGCGCCATGGGGTCGCTCTTGAGCCGGACGATGTCATCGGCGCCGCGGACCGCGAACTGGTAGTTCATCCCCTCGCGTGCGCCCGGCAGGAACAGCTCCCAGATGCCGGTCTCGCCGAGGGCGCGCATCGGGTGGGAGCGCCGGTCCCAGCCGTTGAAGTCGCCGATGACGTGCACGGCCCTGGCCCGCGGCGCCCAGAGGGCGAACGACGCACCCTGGACGTCGCCGAGGGGCCCCTCGTAGTGGCGCAGGTGGGCTCCGAGCACGGTCCACAGCTGCTCGTGGCGACCCTCGTTGATGAGGTGCCGGTCGATCTCGCCGAGGGTGGGGGCGAAGCGGTAGGGGTCGTCCTGCTCGTGCTCGACCCCGTCGCCGTAGGCCACCAGCAGGCGGTAGTCGTGGGTGGTGCTGAAGTCCGGCGAGGTCATCGACCAGATGCCGTCTCGCACGTGCTGCAGCTCGACGTGCTCGCCGGAGCCGAGGCGTGCCCGGACCGACGTCGCGAGCGGGCGGTAGCACGTGATGGTCAGTCCGCCGGGGCCGAGGTGGTGGCCGAGCAGGTCGTGCGGCTGGCCGTTGCGTCCCTGGAGGAAGGCGTCGATCGCGGCGTCGTCGAGGCTGGGCACGGGTGATCGGGTGGGCGGCGCGGGGGAGGGTGGAGCGGGCGGTGGAG
>NZ_JAJJPG010000056.1:7484-22566 GCF_032907665.1 Intrasporangium sp. | reverse complement strand
AGCAGATGTCGGGCCGGTGGAAGGTCAAGCACGAGGACATGCGGCGGCTCGCGGCAGAGGTGCGCGCCGTGCTGCGCGGCATCGAGGCGGCTGGAGGGACCGTCGACTTCGAGTGGGTCCCGCGGGACCGCAACCGGGCGGCCGACCTGCTCTCCAACGAGGGCATGGACGGGCACTCGGTGCGCCGCACGCCGTCGACCGAGCCGCTGCCGTCCGACGTCGAGATGCCAGAGCTCGCGGACGCCCCGGATGCCCCCGACGACGAGGCGGAGCGGCAGGACCTTCGTCTGCTGCTCGTCCAGGAGCCCTCGACCGAGGGCGCCGTCGACCGCATCGTCGCCGCGACCCGCCACCTGCTCGACTCGGACAGCCGCGTCATCAGCTCCCCTGACCCCATGGCGCAGCAGGCCGCTCGCGCCGTCGCCGACGCAGTGGGCGCGGAGGTCGAGGTCTCGGCCGACTGGGCCGCCGATGCCGGGAAGGCTGGGAGCCAGCCCGCCGACGCAGCGAGCTCAGCGGCATACGGGCGCCTGAGGCGTAGCGGCGGCACGGTCGTCGTCGTGACCTCACGGCGCGGCATCGTCACGGTGCTCGCGGAGGTCCTCGGGCTGGGGCCGGAGCGGTTCTGGAGTCTCGCGACCGCACCGGGCAGTCTCACCGGGGTCGAGGTGTGGGCGGACGGCACGGCATCGGTCGCTTTCACCAATCGGACGGACCATCTCGCCTGATGGGCGCTGTGCGTTACTCGCACGCTTGAGCTATGCGGTGTGACGCTGGGGGAACCGTCGTGACCTTCGAGATCGACGGCGGCAAGTCGGACGCGTTCGCGGTGATGAACGCCCCCACCCTCCTGAAGTCGAGTGGCCCCAAAAGCCGGGTCGAGTGGCCCCAAAAGCCCCGTCGCGTCCGCATTTGGGGCCACTCGACTGGGTGGGCCTTGCGTTTGGGGCCACTCGACTGGGTGGGCCCGGCGTTTGGGGCCACTCGACTGGGTGGGCCCGGCGTTTGGGGCCACTCGACCGGGGGTGGGGGGCGGCTCAGGGGCGCGGGCTTGCCGCCAGCTGCCACGGGTGCCCCGGGCGCTCCGGCTCGGTGATCCGCACGTCGAAGGCGTCGGCCAGGATCTCCACGAGGTCCTCGGGGTGGCGCGGCCGCGCCGCCGACTCGACCAGGTGCCGGGCCACGAGCCCCCGAGTGTGCTTGGCCATGTGCGACGCACCGGGCACGGTGATCAGGACTCGGCGCTCGGCCAGTGCTCCCTTGGGCTTCCACATCGACACATAGGTGCCCGACCGGCAGTCGACGATGACGCGCCGGGCGCGAGCCTCCTGCTCGAGGACCGGCGCGAGCACCGGGCGCCACGCCTGCGTGGCCTCGCCCAGGTCGGGCAGGTGGACGCAGGGGTGGAGCCGGTAGGCCGGGATGCGGTCGGTGGGCCGCAGCGCTCCGAACATGGCCGTGAGGATGACGATCCGGCGGTTGGCTCGCCTCTTCGCCGCGGCGTCGAGGGAGGGGAGGTCGAGCGCACCGTAGAGGACACCGCTGTAGACCTCGCCCGCCGGCGCCGTGGCGGCGGTCAGGAGGCGGGTGTTGCGGGCGACCTCCTCGACGAGCCGCGGGCTCACCATGAGCCGGCGGTGCGCATCGGGCCCCCTGCTGAGCTCCCCGACCCGGTCGATGACGGCTGCGCGCATCTGCGTCAGCTCCGGGAACGACAGTGTCGCGAGATCGAGCGTCCGACCACGGCGACGCTGGGTCTTGCCCTCGGAGGGGGGCAGGAGGATGAGCACGCCGCCAGCCTAGGCCGCGGCCGGGGCCCCGCTGCGTAGGGTGGCGCCATGGCCAAGCGACACATTGTCTATCGCCGCACCGAGCCGCCGGGCGGTGCCGGAGTCACCCTCGCAGCTCGCTTCGAGGCGATCCGCACCGAGTTCGACGTGTCGGAGACGTTTCCCCCGGATGTCATCGCCGAAGCCACCCGCGCGGCGGACGGGCCAGACCTGCCCGCCACGGACGCCACGGACATCCCGTTCGTCACCATCGACCCGCCGACGGCGACGGACCTCGACCAGGCCATGCACATCGAGCGGCACGGTGACGGGTACCGCGTCCGTTACGCCATCGCCGACGTCCCCGCCTTCGTGCGGCCGGAGGGTGCGATCGACGCCGAGTCACGTCGCCGCGGCCAGACGATCTACTGCCCGGACAAGCGCGTCCAGCTCCACCCGAGCGAGATCAGTGAGGGCGCAGCCAGCCTGCTGCCGGGCGAGGTGCGGCCGGCTTTCGTCTGGGACATGGTGCTCGCCGCCGATGGCGAGGGGATCGATGTCAGCGTGGCGCGGGCGATGGTTCGCAGCGTGCGGCGCTACGACTACGTGGAGGTGCAGAACCTCGTCGACGACGGCTCGGCGGAGGATGTGCTGTTGCTTCTCAAGGAGGTGGGGGAGCGGCGAATCGCCCTGGAGCGCGAGCGCGGTGGCGCCTCTCTCCCCATGCCGGAGCAGGAGGTCGAGGAGGACGGGAAGGGCGGGTTCAGCGTCAGCTTCCGGCCGCTGCTCGCCTCCGAGGACTGGAACGCACAGATCTCCCTGCTCACCGGCATGGGCGCCGCGGACCTCATGCTCCGCGGCAGGGTGGGCATCCTGCGCACGATGCCCGACCCCGACCCGCGGGACGTCAAGCGGTTCAGGAGACAGGCGTCCGGCGCCGGCATCCCGTGGCCGCAGGGCCTCGCCTACGGGGAGTTCCTCCGCACCCTCGACCGGACCAACCCGCGGCACCTGGCGCTGATCCACGAGGCGACGTCCCTCTTCCGGGGGGCTGGGTACACCCCCTTCAACGGCGCCGCCCCCAAGCAGCCGCACCACTCCGCCGTCGCCAATCCCTACGCCCACGTGACGGCCCCGCTGAGACGCCTCGTCGACCGCTTCGGCCTCGTCGTCTGCGAGGCCCTCTCGGCTGGGGTGGCGGTGCCGCAGTGGGTTCTGGAGGCGCTGCCGGCCATCCCGGAGATCATGACCACCTCGGACCGCACGGCGGGCGGGGTGGAGCGTGCGTGCACCGACGCCGTCGAGGCTGCTGAGTTGCGGTCGCACGTGGGGTCGACCCTGGAGGGCGTCGTCGTCGACCAGAACGACAAGGGTGTCGTCGTGCAGCTCATCGACTTCGCCGTGGTCGCGAAGGCGAGCGGGCAGGCAGCTGAGGGCAGGACCGTCCAGGTCCGCGTCGACGCCGCCGAGATCGAGACGGGCCGGCTCGAGCTCAGCGTCGTCGCCTGAGTGCCCTCCCGACGGGTCGGGGCCGTATGCCGCTCAGCCGGCCGGCGTCGGCGTGCTCGGCGGGTCGGCCGGCTGGGTCGGGGTCCCCGTCGTGGCGGGGTCGGTGGGAACCGACTCCGTCGCACTCGGGGCGGCAGGGTCCGGCGGATCGGTCGTCTCCGGGACCGGCTCGGCCACACCGGCCGGGTCCGGCGGGGACGACCCGGCCGGCGCTGGGAGGGTCGGCTCCGGTGTCACCTGTGGATCCGTTGCCGCCGGCGTGCGACCCTGCTCGGCGCCCGTGGGTGCCCCCGGATCGAGCCGGCTCGTGGTCTGTCGCGTGCCCAGGGAGGTGCCCGTCACGTCGGTGCCGGTGGCCAGCTGAAGGCCCGTGAGGAACGCGGTTGCCACCGCGAAGAGGACGGCGGCCGCGGCGAGGAGGCTCCGTGCGGGGCGGACGCGAGCATTCGGCCCGTCCGGCGGAGCAGGTGCCGGCACGTGGTGCAGACCTGCACGCCGTTCTCGCGGGGGGAGCTTCTGCCATCGCAGGGCCTCGTGCGCGCGGACCATCGACATCGTGTAGAGGTTCGCCGCGACAGCGCTGACGACCGAGCCGACAGCGGCGCCGGTGATCGTGCCGACGAGGCCGAGGCGCGAGCCGAGCGCGGCGGCCGTCGCGGCTGCCATCGAGCCGGCAACGAGCTGGGTCGGGGAGAGGTCGAGCAACGTCGCTCTGTGGGTGGTGGGGGCAGCGTCGGTCTTCAGTTGCTCGCTCATGTCCTGGTGCGGTTGCGGTCAGCGGTCTCCCCGGGATGACGAACGGCCCCCACTCTTCGTTGACCGCCCGGCGCGGTTGTGAGGCACGTCACGCCCGCTGGTGTGGGGGCCGACCGCCCAGCCACCCGCTCGAGGCAGATGCGGGGGGTGGCGAGCCCAGCGGCATACGGCATCTATCATGGGAGATGGATGAGTCGGCCAGGCGGCCGCGTCAGGAGGAGACTCCTGCCGAGGAACGTCCGGGCTCCGAAGGGCAGGGTGGTGGCCAACAGCCACCCGGGGTGACCCGCGGGACAGTGCCACAGAAAACAAACCGCCAGCCTCGGCTGGTAAGGGTGAAACGGTGGTGTAAGAGACCACCAGCGCCCCAGGTGACTGGGGCGGCTCGGTAAACCCCACCCGGAGCAAGCCCAGACAGCGCACGTTCGAGACCGGCCCGGTCGAGTGCGCGGGTAGGGCGCTGGAGCCGGTCAGCAATGGCCGGCCGAGATGGATGGCCGTCACCGCGTCACCGGCAACGGGACGCGGGACAGAACCCGGCGTATCGGCCGACTCATCCACTTTCGGCCAGGGCGTGGGCGACGTCGCCTTTTGGCGAACGCCAGGTCTTGCCATCTCCGTGCGCGGTGGTCGTAGCCGGGACTTCTGCCGTCGCATACAGCACGCCGTGACAGAGGGACAGCCAGGGAGGCGGAGGCATGGACCCCGTGTCCGGTCTCCGAGCGTCCCGTCCAAGGCAGGTCCGAGGACGTCGGCCGGCTCTCCAGCTTCTTGACCTACCCGCAGTTCACCTGGGAGCACCACGTCGGGCTGGCCGTCGACCACGCTCTCATCGAAAAGTTGGGGCCTTTCGTCACGCATCGTCCGGTGCTGCTCACTACGCTTGGCCGATGGAGCAGCAGATCCGGTTCTGCCGCGCCGAGGACGGGGTGCGGTTGGCCTATGCGACCCATGGGCGAGGCTCGCCCTTGGTGAAGGTCGCACACTGGTTCACCCACGTCGAGCTCGACTGGCTCAGTCCGTTGTGGCGGCACTGGTGGGTCGCGCTCGGCCGCATGCACCGGGTGATCCGGTACGACCAGCGCGGGTGCGGGTTGTCGGACCGTGACCCCGACCGGCTCGACCTTCAGGCACTGGTGGGGGACCTCGCGGCAGTCGTCGACGCAGCGGGGCTGGAGAAGGTCTCGTTGCTCGGCATCTCGCAAGGCGGTCCGGTGGCGATCACCTACGCCCTCACGCACCCGGAGCGCGTCGACCGCTTGGTGCTCTGCGGTTCATACGCGCGGGGGCGTCTTCGGCGCAACCCGTCACCGCGCCAGCGCAGGGAGGCGGAACTGTTGCAGAGCATCGCCCAAGTGGGCTGGGACGCCGACACGCCGGTCTTCCGGGACGTCTTCTCTGGGATGCTGGTCCCGGAGGCAACGGCCGAGCAGCGTGCGTGGTTGGAGCAGCTGATGCGGGCCTCGGCCACACAGGCGATCGCCGCACGGGTGCGGGCGGTGTGGGACGAAATCGACCTGACCGGGCGGATCGGATCTCTTCAGGTGCCGACGCTCGTGGCTCATGCCAACGGCGACCGAGCAGTGCCTGTGGAGGAGGGCCGGCTGCTGGCCGCCGAGATCCCCGGAGCCCGGTTCCTGCCGCTCGAGGGCCGCAACCATGCGCTCCTCGAGACAGAGCCCGCGTGGCACCAGTTCGTCGCTGAGATGTCCCGCTTCCTGGGCGGGCCATACGACGAGGCCCTGCACGTCGATCGGGACGGCGCGGCCAGCACACCCTGTGCCGACCCGCACGGCCTCACCGAGCGGGAGCTCGAGGTGCTCCGGCTCGCGGCCACCGGGCTGACCAACGAGACAATTGCCGACGAGCTCGTACTCAGTCCCCGCACGGTGGAGCGCCACCTCTCCAACGCGTACGCCAAGTTGGGCCTGTCCGGCCGCACCGGTCGCGCCGCGGCCGCAGCGTACGTGAGTAGGTTGGATAGCCGGTAGGCGCGGCCCGTCCGGGACTACGTGCTGCCCGACAGGACAAGGCCGGGACGTGCGTGCTCACACCGATGCCGTGGAGAGTCGACGCGCCTAGCGTCATGGGGGTCCTGTCAACCGACCACACGGTCCAGCAGCGCTGGGAGTGCCCCATGACGCCAGTCGACGCTTCACGTGCCGAGGCCTTCATCTCTGCCGTTCAGGCCGGCCTTGCCGCCACCGCCACGACGGTGATGACCCACCTCGGGGACCGGCTCGGCCTGTACCGAGCCCTGGCGCAGGGGCCGGCGACCCCGGGAGAGCTCGGCTCCCGCACCGGGTGTGCGGAACGCTATCTCCGTGAGTGGCTCGCACAGCAGACAGCTGCGGGCGTCCTGGACCACGACCCGACCACTGGTCGGTTCTCACTGCCGGCTGAGCACGCCCCCGCTCTTGGGTGCGGACCTACCGATGCATCGTTCATGGGCGGGTTCGCCGTGTTGACCGCCCTGGCCGGCGAGACGGACAGGCTGGCCGACGAGTTCCGTTCTGCCCGAGGCATCCCCTGGGGAGAGCACGGCCCGACGCTGCACCAGGGCGTCGCAGAGTTCTTCGGGGCCGCGTACGAGCGCAGCCTCATCTCCGAGTGGATACCCGCACTCGGCGTCGAGAACGCACTGGCCCACGGCGCCCGGGTCGTCGACGTGGGCTGCGGCCAGGGTGTGACCACTGTCCTTCTCGCCGACGCGTTCCCGCGCTCGACCTTCGTCGGGATCGACTCTCACGAAGCCTCTCTCGCGGCCGCTCGTCAGCGAGCCGTGGAGGCCGGAGTCGCCGAAAGAGTCAGCTTCGAGCTCACGAATACGAGCGCGCTGCCGGACGGCCCGTTCGACCTGATCTGGTTCTTCGACGTCCTGCACGACCTCGGCGATCCGGTGACGGCAGCGGCAGCGTCTCGTGAACGGCTGGCCGAGGGCGGCATCGTGGCCGTGGTCGAACCATTCGCCGTGGACCCGCCAGAGGCGAACATCCGCGAGAACCCGGCCGCACTGCTCCACTACACGGCCTCCACGTTCATGTGCGTACCACACTCCATGTCAGAGCCGGGCCAGGCAACGCTTGGGGCTCAGGGTGGGCCGGCCGGTATCACCGACGTCCTCCACGAGGCGGGTTTCGCGAACGTCCAGCAGGTCACGTCCACACCGCTGCACGCCGTCTACGCCGCGCGAGTCTAGGACAACCTGAGAGCCGCAATCGCACGTAGCGGGCCGAGCAGCCTGACCAGTGCAACACCTGTCGGATTCAAGACCGCGATGTCGGCCAGTGGGAAAGTAGCCCCGCTCACGACCGATGTGGCAACTGTGGCGCCACGGACACGCGTCGCAGCACAGCCTGGCTCGAAGGCTCCGACGACTGGTTCAAGAGTCGGGGACGGCGCGCACCGGAGAGCCCTCGAGGATATGAGGACGATTCCGTCTGAGGAGCGTTGGTAGGTTGCTGGGGTGTCGCCCGACGCCATGCTGCTGCCGAGCCCACTCTTGCCGGCGAGCGTCTATCTCGACGTGCTCAGCGCCTTGCGTGAGCGCGGCTGTCACTGCGCACTGGCGGACGCATCCGACCCCCGGTCCGGTGACCAGCTCATCGATCGCTGGGCGGCGGCCGCGTCGCCCGGCATGAAGCTCATCGCGCACAGCAACGCCGGCTACCTCGCCCCAGGGGTCCGATCGGCCATCGGATCAGCTCAGCTGGTGCTGTTCATGGACGCAGCTCTCCCTCCCGTTGAGGGAGATACCCGGCCCGCGCCTGAGCGGTTCCTGTCCGAGCTGGCCTTGAAGGCCGACCGGCCCTCTGGCCTGCTCCCGCCATGGACGCGCTGGTGGCCCCGGGATGTGATGGCCGGAGCCATCCCGGACGAGGTGTTCGAGCAGGTTGACGCGGAATGCCCGCGACTGCCGCTGAGCTACTTCGAGACGAGCGTCCGCGTCCCTCCCGGTTGGGCCGGCGCCGCCAACTGCTATCTCGCGTTCGGCGATACATACGCCGACGAGCTCTCCTTCGCCCGAAGCATGCACTGGCCCGCAGCGCAGATTCCAGGCGGTCATCTCGCCTTCATGAGGGACCCGTCAGGAATCGCCCACCAGATCGTGGATCTGATGGGCACCGCCGATCCGTAGCGCTCCCAGCGACAAGCGATCCCATTGCTGCAGATCAGTTCACGCGGTTGTCAAGTGGCCGACTATGGCGAGTTCGGAGGCCTTGCCTTCTGCGGGTGGATCGTCTCGTGGCGGGCCAGCATGGCGACGAACTCGCCGATCTTTCGCTCTCGGGTCTGCGCCCGTTTGACGGCATTGACGCGGTAGATGAGAGCGAACCGGTTGGCCTTGGTGAGTACGTCGAACATCGCTTGGGCGGCCGGGACGGCAGCGATGGCGGCGAGGAGGTCGGCCGGTGCCTCGGCTTCCGACGGCGGGGCGTAGGCGGTCGTCCACCGCCCGTCCGCTTTCGCCGCGTCTACAGCGGCGCGGCCTGGGGGCAGCATTCGCCCCTGTGCTTCCAGCCGGGCCACGTGGGCGGTGTTGCGTTGTGACCAGGTGCTGCGAGGTCTACGAGGGGTGAACCGGATCCAAGAGGTCTCCTGATCCCGCTTCCGGGTCTGGCCGTCGATCCAGCCGAAGCACAGGGCCTCGTCGACCGCCTGCTGCCACGTCAGTGTGGTGACTGCGCCGCCCTTCTTTGTCAGGGCCAGCCAGACGCCGGGCGACGTGGCGTGGTTGGCCGACAACCACGCGCGCAGCGCCTCGGCGTCCGCGACGATCAACTCGTCCAGCTCGGCGCTCGCCATGACGGCAGGCTAGCCGATGCGACGTTGCGGCAGCCCCTGCCTGTTGGCCAGCTGGACCCACCGGGCTGCCGATGCACCGGCCGCCCCGCCGAGTTGGGGGCGGAAGCCCCCGGGGCTGACAGGAAAACGGCAGGCGGCCGGTCGGTGGTCGTCGCTAGCGTGTGGTGATTGTGACCATGACCACGGTGGCAGATGGCGAGACCCGAGGCACTCTTCACGACGGGGCCCCTCGGGCTGCCGGCCTGCCGCCGACTCGGATCCCCGTCGACTGGCGCCGGGTCCGTCGTCCGCTCACGGTCGTGTGCTTCGCGATGTCCCTGCTCGGCGCGGTCGCGGCCTCCCTCGGGTCGATGGTCGCGGGCAGGCTCGCCGAGCAGGCCACCTCGACGTTGGTGATGCTGCTGGCGCTGTGCGTCGTCGGCGGGGCGGTCATCGACACCGCCGCCAAGACGATCTGGGCGATGGTGTGCGACCGTGCCGAGGGCACGTTGCGCGCCGACCTGCTCGACGCCGCGATGGCGCAGCCGCTGTCCGAGCTGTCCGAGCAAGCCGTGGGCGAGGTCCTGGACCGCATCGACGACGACACGTGGGAGGTCGGCCAGCTGATGCGCTGGGGCGTGTGGCAGGCCGTGCGCACCTTCCTCGCGTCGGGCCCGTTGTGGGTCGTCGCGAGCCTCGCATGGTGGCCTGCAGCGTTCCTCTTCCCACTCACGGGGTTCGCGACGTACTGGGTCGTCCGCAGGCTGTTGCCCCAGGTCGCCGAGCGCAAGGTGGTCGAGGAGGCGGCGTGGACCGACCATGCAGCCGCCACGGAGGAGGGGATCGCCGCCCGCGACGACCTGCGGACAGCCCTGGGCCAGGCGCACGTGCTGCGTCGCAACGCCCGAATGGCGGCTCGGGTCCATGCCGCTCTCGACAGGGTGCTGCAGGTCGAGGTCCGGATCACCAGGCGCAGCGGCGGGCTGCTCCACGGCGCGCTGGCGGGCGTGGCGGTCGTCGGCACGGCCCTCGTGGTGGCCGACGATCTGTCGACCGCCCGGCTGGTCACCCTGTTCCTCGTCACGACGATGTTCGTCGGCGGCGTCGACATGTTGGCCCGTCATCTGCCCGACCTGCAAGAGGGCTTCGGCGCCGTCCTGCGGTTGCGGGCGATGCTGGCCTCTCCGGCAGAGCCGACCGGCGGGCTCCCGCTGCATGACGGCCCCCTCGACGTGGAGTTCCGCGACCTGGCGTTCAGCTACGGCACGGGCACGTTCGCGCTGCGGGACGTCAACCTGGTCGTCCCGGCAGGGCACACCTGCGCGCTCGTCGGACGCACCGGCTCCGGCAAGTCCACCCTCGCCTCGCTGCTGTCGCGAGCTGTTGAGCCGCCGCGTGGCACCGTGCTGCTCGGGGGCACAGACGTCTGTGACCTCGACCTGCAGCAACTGCGCGCCGCGGTCGGCGTCGTCACCCAGCGCACCGAGGTGCTCGCGGGCACCCTGGCCGAGAACATGACGCTCTTCGGTGACGTGCCGCGCGCCCGCGTCGAGGCCGCGGTGGCGGAGCTGGGCCTCACCGAGTGGGTGGCCGGGCTGCCGGACGGTCTCGACACGATGCTCGGCCCGGGCGGCACGACCCTCTCGGCCGGAGAGGAGCAGCTCGTGGCATTCGCGCGACTGCTCGTGCGTGACGTGCGCGTCGTCGTGCTGGACGAGGCCACGGCCCGCATGGACCCGGTCACGGAGGCGCGGGTGGTCCGGGCCGCGGACCGGCTGATCTCGGGGCGCACCGGGATCCTCGTCGCCCACCGCCTCTCGACGACCGAGCGAGCCGAGCACGTGGCCGTTCTCGAGGCGGGTCGCATCATCGAGCAGGGGCCACGCCGCCGATTGGTCGACGGGGACGGACCGTTCCGTCGACTCCTCGATGCGGCCGCCCACGAGGTGGCCGTCGAGGAGCACCACCACGAGGATGCCGCGATCGGCTCGGTGCGTCGCAGCACCACCCCGCCGCCGCCTCCGGCGCTGGCTCCGAGCCCGAGCCTCGCGCGGCAGGTGCTCCACACCGTGCGCATCCAGCCCCAGTGGGGGCTGCTGGGCGCCTCCCTCTTCCTGCTCGCCTCACTCACCGGGGCGTTCGGCGCAGTCACCGGCTGGATCTGGGGTCTCGTCGTCACCGCGCTGCAGGCCGGGAAGAATCCCGGCTGGCTCACCGCAGCGCTGGTCGCCTCACTCGTCATCGGCCCGCTCTTCCTCTCGCAGGCCTTCCGCACCTATCCCCACTGGTGGATCGAGGTTCGGCTGCGGGTGCGCGCTGCGGTGCTCGCGGGCCAGACCGCGCAGCGTCGACTCGTGCGCACGCCGCCTGGCGAGGTGGTTGCGCGCACCATGGACGCCGATCGCCTCGCCCGCTACACCGACCGGTGGGTCGACTTCGTCAACGGTCTCGTCGTCGCCTCGATGACAGCCCTCATCGCCGGCACCTGGCTCGCCGGCGCGGTCCTCCTCGTGGTGATGGTTGCCTCGGCGCTCGCCTCGACCTTGGGCCGGCCGGTGGCGGGGCGCTCGGCAGCGGCCGCCTCGACGGCCCGGGCCGACTTCGGGCGATCACTGGTCTCGGCGCTCGAGTCCATCCGCACGGTCAAGCTCGCCGCTGCCACTCCACAGGTGCACCAGCACCTGCGCCAGGTCGACGGAGGCCGAGTCGACGCGGCGGTCCGCGAGCACCGGGTCCAGGCCCTGCTCGACGGCGTGCCGATCGTCATGGTCCAGTGCGGGGTCGTCGCCGCCTGGGCGGGTTTCCTCCACGGCACGTGGCCCCTCGCCACCACGCTGCTCGTCGCCAACGCCGTCAGCGGCTTCGACTGGTTCGGCCGGGTCGCGGGGTCGGTCGTGACCGAGGCGCCCGGCGTGCGGGCATGGATGGACGCCACGAGCGAGCTCGCTGGTGGCGGCGACCTCATGGACCTGCCGCCGGGTTTGGACCTGGTCCACGGCACCGCCGACGAGCCGGAGCCGGGGCCGCGTGAGCCCTTGCGAACCCTCAGCCTGCAGAGCCTCACCGCGGTGCACGACGACGGCACCATCGGCGTGCAGGACGTCGACCTCACCGTCGAGGCGGGCGAGCTCGTGCTCCTGCTCGGTCAGGTCGGCTCGGGCAAGTCCAGCCTGCTCTCCTCGCTGGCCGGGCTGACCTCCCACACCGGCCAGGTGCTCTGGAACGGCCGCGCCCTGGCCGAGGCGGAGCTCGAGCTGCGGCCCGGTCGCGTCTCCCACATCGCCCAGGTGCCGCGGGTGCTGTCTGGCACCTTCATCGACAACATCGCCCTCGACCACGCCGACCGACAGGTGGAGCCCGCACTCGCGACGGCTCGGCTGGAGCGGGACGTCGCCGAGGCCGGCGGGTCGCAGGCGGTGGTCGGCCACCGAGGGGTCCGGCTCTCCGGTGGGCAGGTGCAGCGGGTGGCCCTCGCCCGAGCGCTCGCGTGCGAGGCGGACCTGCTGCTGGCCGACGACGTGTCCTCGGCGCTCGATGCGGCCACCGAGATCGAGCTCTGGGCCGCATTGCGCGCCACTGGGGCAACGGTCATCGGCGCGACCAGCAAGGCGGCCGCGCTGGCCCAGGCCGACCGGGTCGTCGTCCTCGACGGTGGTCGAGTGGTCGAGACCGCACCGTGGCGCGAGCTGTCTGGCAGGTGGGGCCACCTCGCTGGGTGAGGCTCCTGCCGTCACGGCGCGTGCGGGCGACTCACATCTGGGACCTCAGCACGTCGACCTCGCAACCCGGTGAGGACGGGTCGAAGCCGTGCGCGACGAGCCACCGGATCGACGTCAGGCTGCGCAGGGACCACCAGGCGCGGATCACATCGAGGTCGACGTCCACGCCGTAACCAGCGACGACATCACTGAGGTGCTCCGGGTGGCCGAGCGTGAGGATGGCGAGGTCGTACAGGGCGTCGCCGCGACCCGCCTCGGACCAGTCGACCACGCCGGTGATCTCGTCACCGTCGACGAACACGTGGGCAACCTGCAGGTCACCGTGTGTGAACACCGGTGTCCACGGTCTCAGGGCCGCCTCGGCGATCCGGCGGTTGCGCGTGACCAGGTCGGCGGGAACGACACCGTTCGCCAGGAGCCACGTGCATTCGCTGTCGAGGCTCGATGCCGTCTCATCGAGGCTCACCCCGGGCCACGGTGGCAGCGGCGCCTCGTGCAGCCTCCGCACAGCGGCGCCTGCCGCGGCCCACGCCGCCGCCGATGCGGTTGACGGCTCGCCCAGGCGACCGAGCGCCGTCCCCCGGAGAGCAGCGAGGGCCAGCACGGGCGGCTTCCGCCACAGCACCGCTGGAGTCGGAATCGGCGCCAGTGTCATCGCCTGGACCTCGACGTCGGTGCGCGACTGGTCAGCGTCGATCTTCAGGAACACCTCGCCGACGCGGAGAGTCACGCGCTCGTGATGGGCCACAACCATCTCGACCTCATCCACATCGGTCAGTGTCGCGCACGGGACCTCGAGGTCCCCACCGATTTGTCGGGCGCGACTCGAGCAGAGACTGAACCAACCCTGGAGCCTCCTGGCGGCTGGCTGCCCGCACAGTCTGTTGGTGGGCGCCCGCACAGTCTGTTGGTGGGCGCCCGCACAGCCGGTCTGTTGACCACGCCGACGTAACGTGTCGGGATGATGTTCAGTCGAGACCTGCGCGACGCGGTGGCACGGGGTGAGATCACGGTCTCGATCCGGCTCTGGAGCCGCCCGAGAGTGAAGGCGGGTGGCCGTTACCCCACTGCGGGCGTCGTCATCGAGATCGACTCCCTCGAGCTGCTGCCCTTCTCCGCGCTGACCGACGGCGACGTGCGAGCCTCTGGCGAAGCCGACCGTGAGGCTCTCCGTGATCGTGCCGCTCACTCGGGACCGATCCACGACGACACCTTGGTCTACCGCGTCGAGTTCCACGTGGTGTAACCGTCAGTGTCGGTGGGATGAGGGCATGGCTCTCGGGACCATCGCCTCTGGTCACGGTGCGTCGCGCCTCGCACATTGGCATCGAGTGCCGAAGGGTGACGCCACCGTCACGTCCCAGGAGAGGGTGGGGTGGCGTCGCGGGGAAGGACGACGATGGGTGTCGCCAACACAGCATCAGTGCCACGAGCGGCGGCGTGGCAGTGTCCCAACTGCCATCGGAGCTTCCGACGATCGAGGCAACCGCACAGCTGTCGGTCCGTGAGCCTGGAGAGCCATCTTCGCGACCGTGACCTGCGAGCCCTTTTCGACCACCTCGTCGACGAGGTGAACCAGACGGTGGGGCAGTGTCAGGTGCTGTCGTTGCCCTGTTGCATCCATCTCGTCGGAGACCATGACTTCCTGGCCGTACTCCCCAAGCGGGATCGCCTGGAGATCCGGTTCGCCCTGAGACGTCAGCTCACGAGTTCCAAGGTGACGCGATCCGCTCGCATCAGCAACACGTCATACAAGCACAGCGTCGATGTGCGGACGACTGCGGACATCGACGACACCCTGCTCGGCTGGGTCCGTGAGGCCTACGAGCTCGACGGGACCCTCAGTCGAGGGCGTACTGCGGCCGGCCGGCCGGCCGGAACACCTGGAGGGTGATCCCCTTCGGGAAGACTCGCGATTCGACCAGGTCGAGCGCGACATCCGGACCGGAGTCGGGGAACAGCCGGGTGCCCTGGCCGACGACCACCGGGCAGACCAGCAGGATCAGCTCGTCGACGAGGTCCTTCTGGAGCAGCCAGCGGGTCAGGGCACCGCTGCCGTGCACCTGCAGCTCACCGCCCGGCCTGGTCTTGAGTTCGGCGATAGCCGCCGCGAGGTCACCGGAGAGGATGGTGGTGTCCGCCCAGCGAGCCTCCGTGAGCGTGTTCGACGCGACGTACTTGGGCCGCGTGTTCAGTGCGCCGACGATGGGGTTGTCCAGGTCTTCCCGCACCCCCCAGTAGCCCGCGAAGAGCTGGTAGGTGCGTCGTCCGAAGAGGAACGCTTCAGCGCGCTGGTACACCTCGTTCACGTACGTCATGGCCTCGTCGTCAAAGAGCGGCCTGGCCCATCCGCCACGCTCGAACCCAGGGTCCAGGTCCGGATGCCGGCCGCCGTTCCCCTGCGCCACGCCGTCGACGGAGACCTGTGTCGTCGTCGTCAGTTTCATGAGCACGTGCCCCTTCTCATCAACAGGTGCCCCCCGTGGGCAGCCTCCTACCCCTACGACGAGCACGTCCGCACAGATCGGACACTCGCCGACCGGC
>NZ_JAJJPG010000056.1:5877-7384 GCF_032907665.1 Intrasporangium sp. | reverse complement strand
GCCTCCTACCCCTACGACGAGCACGTCCGCACAGATCGGACACTCGCCGACCGGCTCGTCCGCGGTCCGCGGGAATCAGGCTGCCGTGCCGGTCACGGCCAGGACGAGGCTGATGCCGCCGACGGTCAGGTCGAGGGCGGCGCACCAGACCGCGAACGAACGGGTCACGACGGTGTCCTTGCGATGGTGGTGCACGTTCCAGGCGACGTGTGCTGTCAGCGCTGCCCCCGCGAGGGCAAGTCCCGCGGAGGAGGCGAGGGACAGCGCGGCGACACCGAGCCCGAAGTAGGCGAGCATGGCAACGGCCTGAACCACGGTGGCGTGGCGGTTCCGCCAAAGACCGACGACGGTCACGAGACCGGAGACGATCGCCACGACACCCCACCACGGGATCGGTGCGAGCAGGCCGAGGAAGGGCAGGTTCGCCGCGATCGGCAGGGCGGCCCACGCAACCCACCGGATGCCCACCGCTGCCGCAGCGAGATAGCACAGGGAGGCGGCCCCCAGCGACGTCGCCGGGGTCAGGACCGTCGTGCCCGCCCACGGGTCGCCCGACCCGTGCATGACCCCGAGCCCGTAGACGATGGCGATACCCGCAACGACGCCGAGCACGACCGAGAGCGCACGGGTTCCGGTTCGTGCCCGACGACTCTCGACCGCAACCGCGCCGACGGCAGCATCGGTCATCCTGCTCCTCCTCAATCGTTGGCGACGACTCGCCGTCCCGGACGGGTGACCGGCGACCGAGCCAGCGTGCCAACGATCGCGTCGGCGTCGAGGGGCTGATCGAGGTTGAGTCCCACGTCCTTGCGTATCTGACCGTCTCGCCGGGGAGGAGGGTCTCGCGGGCGGCTGAGTCACGAACAAAGAACTTCGCGACCAGGCCCGGCCCGATTTAGTGTCGTGTGCATGGATGTCAGCCGAACCCCACCCCGGACGGTCGAGCCACGGCGTGCCGCCCCCCTCGTGACCGCCACCGCGGCCGCGATGGCCCTGGGCATGTTTGCCTTCGCCGTGGTCAACGTCGTCTTCGAGGCCACCGGCGCCTTCGCCGACCGGCCGGACATGGCGGCCGGTCTCGCGGTGATGAACTGGCTTGTCTTCGGCCTCAAGCTCCTCGGTGTGGCGGTGGCCGTCCTGTCGGTCACCCAGCTCGCGATGTCCGTCCCCTCGTCCGTGATGACGGTGCTGCTGTGGGGAGCCTTCGCCCTGCTGGCCATCTACTCCGTCGGCACGGTTGTCAAGGCGATCGGCATGATGACCGGGCTGGCGGGCAGCCCCGACCAGATCGACAGGGCTGGGATCCTCTACCTGCTCGGCTCCGTCTACTTCGCCGTCGGCTTCGGCGTGCTGGCGATCTCCTACTCGAGGCGTCACGGTCTGCACCAAGGGGGTGTGCTGCTCGGAGTCCTGGGCGCCCCAGCGCTCCTCGCGGGACTACTGGTGGCCGTGCCCGCGTTGCTCACAGCAGCGGGACTCCTCCCGGACTCCTGACCGGCCTCCTGAC
>NZ_JAJJPG010000056.1:0-5777 GCF_032907665.1 Intrasporangium sp. | reverse complement strand
CTCCTGACCGGCCTCCTGACTCCGTTCACCCCCGTTCCCGACCCGCTAGACCCGCCCTGACCCCACTGGTGGCCCAGCCACCGGAATCCACTCGAACGAAACAATGGTGAGATGCCCACAGCGACTGCTCCTGCTCGGACAGCCATTCCGCGGGAGATCTGGATCCTCGTCGGTGCCGCGTTCGTCATCGCGATCGGCTTCGGGATCGTGTCGCCGGTCCTGCCGGCCTACGCACGCTCCTTCGACGTCGGCGTCGCTGCAGCCTCCGTCATCGTCTCGGCCTTCGCCTTCTTCCGGCTCGTCTTCGCACCCGTCGGTGGCGAGCTCGTCAGCCGTCTGGGGGAGCGTCCTATCTATCTCGCAGGCCTGCTCATCGTGGCGGCCTCGTCCTTCGCGACGGCCTTCGCGCAGTCGTACGTCCAGCTCCTCGTCTTCCGGGGGCTCGGTGGCATCGGGTCGACGATGTTCACCATCTCGGCGATGGCGTTGCTCGTCCGTCTCGCGCCGCCGAGCGCCCGGGGACGCGTCTCCTCGACCTATGGCTCCGCGTTCCTCATCGGCGGGATGATCGGCCCGGTGCTGGGGGGCCTGCTCGCGGGTCTGGGTCTGCGAGCGCCCTTCATCGTCTATGCCGTCGCCCTGGTCATCGCGGCCGCGGTCGTCGCCATCGGCTTGGGCGGCGCTCGCCTCGAGCCGGCTCAGAACCGGGCAGACCGCGACGTGGTCACTCTTGCCGAGGCGTGGCGGTCACCGGTCTACCGCGCCGTGCTCGCCTCCGGCGTCGCCAACGGCTGGACCAACTTCGGGGTGCGGATGGCCGTGCTGCCGTTGCTCGCGATCGCCGTCCTCGACGAGCCGTGGGTCGCCGGGGCGGCCCTCGCGATCGGCGCGGTGGGCACTGCGGCGACGCTTCAGGTGTCCGGGCGTCTGGCCGACCGGATCGGGCGTCGGCCCCTCGTCATCGGCGGGCTCCTCGTCATGGGGACGACGATGGGGCTGCTCGGTGTGGCGCAGCACCCCGCCCTGTCGGTCGGCGTGGGTCTCGCCGTGCTGTTCGGGTTGTCCCTGCTCTCCGGGGTCGGTGCGGGCCTGGTCAACCCGGCCCAGCAGGCCGCGGTCGCCGATGTCGTCGGCCACGAGCGGAACGGGGGACGGGTCCTGTCGACCTTCCAGATGGCCCAGGACGGTGGCGCGATCGTCGGTCCGATCCTCATCGGTGTGGTCGCGGACGTCTTCGGCTTCGGCACGGCCTTCCTCGTCACCGGGCTCGTGTGTCTCGTCGGAGTCGTGCCGTGGCTGACCGCACCCGAGCCGCTCACCCATCACGCGCCGGTCGGTGAGACCACGGCGTGAGCCCGACGGGCATCCGGTCCACCGAGATGCCGTATGCCGCTGGGCCCGCCCACGCGTCCACGTGCAGACGGTGGGTGGCGGCAGAGCCGGCCCAGCGGCATACGGCGTCGATGTTCTCCCCACTCAGCCCGTGGCCTAGGTTTGGCGTATGCGAGTGACTCACCTCGGACATGCCTGCCTGCTCGTCGAGATGGCCGACCGGCGCATCCTCATCGACCCGGGTAACTTCTCGGCGGGCTTCGAGGACCTGACGGACCTCGACGCCATCCTCGTCACGCACAACCACCCGGACCACTTCGATCCGGGGCCTGCCGCGAGGGTGATCCGGGCCAACCCGCGGGCCAGCGTCCACACCGACTCGATGACGGCGGAGAAGCTGGCGGCCGAAGGGCTCCAGGTGGTCGCGACCCGGCAGGACGAGTCCTTCGAGATCGGCGACGTCTCGGTCCGGCCGGTCGGCGAGCTGCACGCCTTCAACCACGACCAGACCCCGCGCATCCCCAATGTCGGCATGGTCCTTCGCGCCGACGGCGAGCCGGTCCTCTTCCATCCGGGGGATGCCTACGACGCCGAGCCCGGCCCCGTCGACGTCCTCGCCCATCCGCTCAACGCGCCGTGGTGCGCCACCCGGGACTCGATCGCCTTCGTGGCCCGGATCGCGCCGAGGATGATCGTCCCGATCCACGACGCGCTGCTCTCGGACCGGGGGAAGCAGATGTACACCGGCCACATCGAGTCGTTCGCCGGGGTCGACGGACTGACCCTGCGCTACCTCGCTGACGGTGAGTCCGGCGCCTTCTGACAGGGCCCAGCACGGGACCGGCCGCACGCCAACTCGGGGGAGAGAGATGACCCAGCCACCGGATCTGCCTGCGCCGCAAGGCGCCCCATCAGCAGGACCTGCGATCGCCATGCGCGGGCTCGGCAAGCGCTTCGGCGACGTCATCGCCGTCAAGGGGATCGACCTCGACGTCCCGCGCGGTTCCTTCTTCGGCCTCGTCGGACCCAACGGTGCCGGCAAGACGACAACGCTGTCGATGGCCACTGGGCTGCTGCGACCGGACGCCGGCGAGGTCTTCGTCCTCGGACACGACGTGTGGTCCGACCCGGTCGGGGCCAAGCGACTGCTCGGCATCCTGCCCGACGGGCTGCGCACCTTCGACCGGCTCACGGGGCTCCAGCTCATCGTCTATGCAGGGCTGCTCCACGGCCTGCCGCGCGACGTGTCGACGGCCCGGGCCGGCGAGCTGCTCGCCGCCCTCGGCCTGACAGAGGCCCAGGGAAAGCTCGTCGTCGACTACTCCGCGGGCATGACGAAGAAGGTCACCCTGGCCACCGCCCTCGTGCACGCGCCCCGCGTGCTCGTCCTCGACGAGCCCTTCGAGGCGGTCGACCCGGTGTCCGCAGCGACGATCCGAGGGATCCTCGCCGACTTCGTCGCGACCGGCGGGACCGTCATCCTGTCGAGCCACGTCATGGACCTCGTCGAGCGGATCTGCACGCACGTGGCGGTCATCTCCGACGGGCTCGTCCTGGCCCAGGGCACTCTGGACGAGGTGCGCGGCGGGGGCAGCCTCGAGGACCGATTCGTCGACCTCGTGGGCGGCACGACCGAGGTGGAGGGCCTCGCGTGGTTGCGCACCTCGTCCGACTGAAGGTCGACCTGCTCCGCAACAGTCTCCGCCGCAGCCGTGCCCAGGCGATCGGACTCATCCTCGGCTTGCTCTACGGTGCGTTCGTCGTCGTCGGTCTGGCCGTCGCTGTCGCCACCCTGCGTGGCTCGCCCGAGGCGGCCCGTCTCGTCGTGGTCCTCGGGGGTGCGGCAGGCATCGTCCTGTGGTCCGTGCTGCCCATCTTCGCATTCGGCTCGGACCCGACGGTGGACCCCGCTCGCTTCGCGACCTTCTCGGTCCCTCCGCGGCAGCTGGCCGTCGGCCTCGTGCTGGCGGCGTTCGTCGGTCTCCCGGCACTGGCGTCGGTGGCCCTCGGGCTCGGCGTCATCGTCGCCTCGTCCCAGACGGGGTGGTCGACCCTCACCGCTCTCGTGGCCGTGCCCGTGGGCATCCTCACCGCGGTCACCGTCAGCCGGTGGGTGTCCCTGCTGGCGACCGGTGCGGTCTCGAGCCGGAGGGGCAGGGACGTGACGGCCATCCTCGGGGTCCTGCTGCTCGCCGTGGTGCTCCCGGTCGTGTCGGTGTTGGGCAGAGCGGCAGCGGACTGGGTCGGCTTCGCCGAGACAGCTGCGGCCGTCGTCGGGTGGACCCCGCTCGGCTGGGCCTGGGCGGCGCCGGGCGACGTCGCGGCGGGCGAGGGCGTGACCGGGGCGCTGCGCCTCGCCCTCGCCCTCGTTGGTCTCGTCGTGACGGTGGGCCTCTGGGACCGGGCCGTCCGTCGTCAGGTGGTGGCGCCGCGAGGGGTGGCTCGTCGGGGCTCGCTGGGGACGGCGGCAGGTGATCTCGGCGTGCTCGGGCGGGTGCCGGACGACCCAGCCTGGGCCGTGGCCGCCCGCACGTTGACCTACTGGGCCCGTGACCCGCGCTACCAGGTCTCGATGTTCCTCACGCCCTTCGTCCCTCTGGTGCTGCTCGTCCCGTTCTTCACGGCGGACCTGGTGTGGGTGCCGCTCCTCATGGCCCCGCTGGCCGCGTTCCTCCTCGGTTGGGCCGAGCACAACTCCGTGGCCTTCGAGTCGACCGCCTTCTGGATGCACGTCGCGTCGAGCCTCCCCGCCCGCGCCGACCGGCTGGGGCGCATCCTGCCCAACATGCTGCTCGCGGTGCCGCTCATCGCCGCCTACTCCGTTGCGGGCGCCTGGCTCGGTGATCGCTGGGACCTGCTGCCCGTCATCGTCGGGATCTCCGCCGCCCTGCTCGGCGCCGGCTATGCCCTGTCCTCGGTGATGAGCGTCGTGCTTCCCTATCCCGTGCCCAAACCGGGAGACAGTCCGTTCCAGACCCCACCGGGCGCGACGGGGATGACGCTGCTCTCGCAGACCATCGCCAGTATCGGCACACTCCTGCTCGCCGCCCCCGTCGAGGCGCTGGGACTGCTCGCCTGGCTCGGCAACGATTGGGCCGGGTGGCCGGCCCTCGTCGGCGGGGTCGCCATCGGGGTCGGCTACGTCCTTCTCGGGCTCCGGCTCGGCGCGAAGGCCTACGAGCGCCAGGCCCCGGAGCTGCTCCTGACCCTCAGGGGGGACTGACGTCGGTCAGTGCGCGACGTCCGAGGCGAGGCGCGCGGCGCCGATGATGCCCGCCTTGTTGCGCAGGGTGGCGGGGATGATCGGTGCGCGCAGCCGCAGCTTGGGCAGGAACTTGTCCGACTCCCGGGAGACGCCACCGCCGACGACGATGAGATCGGGGGAGAAGAGCATCTCGATCGTCTCGTAGTAGCGCTGGAGCCGCTCGATCCACTCGTCCCACGAAAGACCCTCGCGCTCCTTCACCGAGGACGCTGCCCGGTCCTCGGCGTCGTAGCCGTCGATCTCCAGGTGGCCCAGCTCGGAGTTGGGGATGAGCCGGCCGTCGTAGATGAGCGCGGTGCCGATGCCGGTCCCGAGGGTGGTGAGGATGACCAGGCCGTTCTCGCCCTTTGCGGCGCCGTAGTGGAGCTCGGCCAGTCCGGCGGCATCGGCGTCGTTGAGGACCGTGACGGAGCGGCCCGTGTGCTCCTTGATGAGGGCCTGCGCGTCGGTGTTGACCCACGAGGGGTCGATGTTGGCGGCGGAGAGCACGGTTCCGCGGATGACCACGGCGGGCACGGTGACCCCGATGGGGGAGTCGCCGGCCTCGTCGGCGAAGGCGTCGACGATCTGGTCGACCACCCGGGCCACCGCGTCGGGGGTGGCCGGCTGCGGCGTGTCGATGCGAAGGCGCGGATGGACGAGCTTGCCGGTCTCGAGGTCGACGGGGGCGCCCTTGATGCCGCTGCCGCCGATGTCGATGCCGAGTGGGTTGCCCTTCGTGGCCATGTCAGTGGGTTCCTCGGGGTCGTGGTCAGTCGTCGGCAGGGAGGTGCGCTCAGGGCAGGGTGAGGATCTCGTTCCCGTCCTCGGTGATGACGATCGTGTGCTCGAACTGTGCGGACCGGCGGCCGTCCTTGGTCACGACGGTCCACTTGTCGTCCCACATCTCCCACTCGGGAGCGCCGAGGTTGAGCATCGGCTCGATCGTGAAGGTCATCCCGGGCTCCATGACGGTGTCGTAGTGGGGCGCTGCGTCGTAGTGGGGGACGATGAGCCCGGAGTGGAACTCGAGGCCGATGCCGTGGCCGGTGAAGTCGCGGACGACGCCGTAGCCGAACCGCTTGGCGTAGCTCTCGATGACCCGGCCGATGACATTGATCTCGCGGCCCGGCCGGGCCGCCTTGATGCCGCGCATCATCGCCTCGTGGGTCCGCTCGACGAGCAGGCGCGACTCCTCGTC
>NZ_JAJJPG010000055.1:0-22600 GCF_032907665.1 Intrasporangium sp. | reverse complement strand
TCTTGTAAACAGGTGGTTAGGGGTTCGAGTCCCCTCGCCAGCTCCATGTTGAGAGGGCCGCATGGCGCCCCTGACCTGCAGTTTTGTCATTGTGAGCGACAGGCGGCGCACGGGACACGAGTGGCCTCGAACTGAGAGGATTTCACTCTGGGATCCCTAGGGATCGCCCAAGACGGCGCCCTCGAGGACGACGACCCTGCTGCTTGGGCTGGTGGTCCGCGCTCGCCGGTGCCTCGCTCCTCCTCGCTACTCGGGTGATGGATCCCAAATCTGTGTCGCGCGCTGAGCGACACGAGCTGTCCCGCACGCGGCACGTCCGGATGGGAGCCGCGCACGCCATCAGCGGCATGTCTGGGGGCGTAGTGGCATCCTGAGCGTTGCCTCGTCGTGAGTGTCGCACTTCGAAAACGCAGTCACTCCACGAGCTGCAGCTCCTCGACTTGCAGCGCCGATCCGTCCCGGAGCGGTTCCCACACGCCGGTCGACTTGAAGCCGTGGGCGGTATAGAGCCGGCGTGCTGCTTGGTTGCCCTCGGTCACATGCAGACGTACGCCGAGATCGCGGTCGCGGCACAATTTCACCAGATCGCCGAGGAGCCCGGCGGCGTACCCACGGCCGCGTGCCTCGGGCGCCGTCCACATGCCCCAGACGTAGGCGACGGCACTGTCCGGGGGAGTGAAGACGCCACCCACCGCGACTCCGCGGCCGTCTTCCAGCACCACCAGGATCGGTGCTGACCCCTCGGCCTGCTGCCGCCAGAAGTCCTCCGTGAGCGCCTGGGCCTCGGCGAGCGTCCTGCGGAAGGCGTCGGGAGAGTCGGCCAGCGCCCGCAAGCTGACGTCGCGGAAGAGGGGCCAGTCACCAGCGGTGATGGTGCGTACCTCGACGTTCATGGCACCGAGGTTGTCAGCGAACCGCGTCGTACTGCCACCAGATATCGACTCGTCTGACTCCTGACCAGCGAGCCCCGGAATTCCGAAAGCGTGCTCCGAGAGGAGAGCCCTGTCGTGGGTGCCAAGTGGGAGGAGTACGACGACGTGTCTACGTACATCCCCATCGGCGACGTCTCGGAGGCAGCGAGTCTCCTCTCAGAGTTCACACCGTTGCCGTGGTGTTGATCGTCGTCTCGGGCTGAGGCTTGCCGGTGTGGGACAGGATGGGCACGTGCGGATGCTGCTGACCTCGAACGGGCTGTCCAACGAAACGCTGCGAGAGGCGTTTGCGGAGTTGCTGGGCAAGCCCTGCGCCGATGCCCGTGTCGCGGCGATCGTGACCGCCTCGCTGGGACAGCCCGGCGATCACGGCTGGTTCGTCAACGCGCTCGCCGACCTGCACGGCATGGGCTGGGGCGAGCTCGACGTGCTCGACCTCAACGGCCTGCCGCGGGACGTGCTGGAGGGACGTCTGGGCCGGGCCGACGTCTGGTGGGTGACCGGCGGCAACCAGTTCCATCTCGCTCAGAGCATCGCCCGCGCCGGACTGTCCCAGGCGTTCCCGAGGCTGGTGCGCGAGAAGGTGTACGTCGGCACCAGCGCTGGCTCGATGATCTTCAGCCGGCGCTTCGACGAGCGGGCGGCCGACCTGCTCGGTGACCTCGCCGACCTCCACCTCCTCGGCGAAGAGCGGATCACGCCGCCCTGCCCGCTGTTCGACTGGTACGTCAAGCCGCACCTCGGCTCCCGGTCCTTCCGCAACCGCGACGAGGCATGGGCGGATCGGCTGGCTGCAAGCGTGGATTTCCCGCTCTACCTGCTCGACGACGACTCAGCGATCCGGGTCCGCGGCGACCAGGTGGACGTCGTCTCGACCGGGCGCTGGCGCCTGGTCGGGCAATGAGGCCGAGCCTGCCGCGCGGGAAAGTCGGAGGACACCCGTGGTCGCCCGACGGGAGGATGGCGGCATGACGATGCACGCCGACCAGCTCCACGTCGACGCGCGGACCGTCCGCCGGCTGGTCGAGGTGCAGTTCCCTCAATGGCGCGCACTGCCGGTCACCGAGCTGCGCACGCCCGGCACGATGAACGCGATCTTCCGGATCGGCGACGACCTGGCCGCCCGCTTCCCGCTGGTCGGTCACGACCCAGCGCAGGTCCGGGCATCGCTGGAGGCCGAGTCCGCGGCCGCGCGTGAACTGGCCGACGCAGCCACCGTGCCCACCCCGGTGCCGGTGGCGATCGGGGAGCCGGGCGCGGGGTATCCGCTGCCGTGGAGCGTCCAGACCTGGCTGACCGGCCACGACGCGACGGTCGAGGACCCCGCAGGCTCGAACGCATTCGCCCAGGACCTTGCCCAGTTCATCGCCGCGATCCGCGCCCGCGACACCGGTGGGCGACGCTTCGACGGCGTCGGGCGCGGCGGGCACCTCCCGGACCACGACGAGTGGCTCGAGACCTGCTTCCGGCACAGCGAGGACCTGCTCGACGTACCCCTCCTGCGCCGGATCTGGGCGGAGCTTCGGACGCTGCCCGAGGTCGACGAGGACGTGATGTGCCACCGCGACCTCATCCCGCCCAACGTCCTGGTCGACGACGGCCGCCTCGTCGGCGTCCTGGACGGCGGCGGCTTCGGTCCTGCCGACCCGGCGCTCGACCTCGTGGCCGCCTGGCACCTCCTCGACGAGACCCAGCGCGGTATCCTCCGCCGCGAGCTCGGATGCGGCGACGTCCAGTGGCGGCGCGGGACGGCCTGGGCGTTCCAGCAGGCGATGGGGCTGGTCTGGTACTACCTCGACTCCAACCCGACGATGAGCCGGTGGGGCAGGCGCACCCTGGACCGCATCGTCGATGCGTGGGACCGTCCGATCGAGGACGATTCCCGCCTGGAGTCGGACCGAGTGCGGTGATGGTGAATGTCCCGCCACGCAGCCGAATTCAGCAGTGGATCTGATAAGACGCGCTGTGCCCAATGAAGCTGTGGACGCACAGGTCCGCGGCCTGGACGGGCGCCATCGGTGAGGCTCGAGTAGAAAGAACGTGCGAGCCGAGCGAATCGACTTCGATGCTCACGCCAACCCGGAGAGGTACCCATGGCCGACAGTTCCACCAACATGGTGACGTGGTTCCAGCTGCCCGCGGAGGATGAGCCCAAGGCCTGGGCGTTCTACCAGCGCGTCTTCGGCTGGACGCCTGAAGACGCCTACGGCCCGCCGCGTGAAGGTGCCATCCGGGGCGAGATCAGCGCACGCACCGAGGACTTTGTGCACCCTCGACTCGTGATTCGGGTGGACGACCTCGACGGCACCCTGGCCATGGCGGTCGAGGCCGGCGCGACGGTTGTCCAAGGCCGCACGGCTATCCCCGAGATCGGCATGGTCTTTGCCGTGTTCCGTGACACCGAAGGGAACGTCCTCAACATCGTCTCCAACCTCGCATGAGGTAGATGGCGGATGAGTAGCCTGCTGACGGGTTCGCGAACCGGTGCTGAGGCAGGGTGCGCAGGATCAGGCCGGGAGGTCGACCATCACCAGGGTCATCCGGCACGCCGTCTCGGCGACCAGAGCGTGTGAAGCGCCCGGGGCCAGGTAGATGATGTCACCGTCCCCCATGGCGTGCTCGGTGCCGTCGACGGTGAAGCGCATCCGGCCGCTCACCAGCTGGACTGCCACGGCCCGCGGCGAGGTGTGCTCAGTGAGCATCTCCCCGGCGTCGAAGGTGAACTGGACGATCCGCATCACGTCGTTGGTGACCAGGACCCGCGAGGTCGTCGACTCGGCCACGACGGGGAGCGCGTCGATGAGACCCAGGTGGGCGGAGGACTCTGAGACGGGGGACTGCTTTGGCATGTGGTGACTCTACGACCGCGGCGGCCGGAGTGCCGTCACGACTCAGCGACCGCAACGGTCCAAACGCTCCCACGGCCAGTCGGTGGCGACCCACTGTGCAACGGCGTCTGCTAGCGGCCGGTCGAGGCCAGATCTGTCTGCCCGCACCCAGGACTGCACCGTGACGTCCCAATCCTCGGAGGCAGACGGATACAGGTAGACGCAGCCGATGACGTCGTCGTCGTTGGGGTCAAGGACAGTGAAGGTGAAGCCGACGCCGCGCGCGAAGTCATCGGCGTGGCGGCGGAGGTCGGCGAGGTTCTCCTCGAGCGTCATGCCGCTGCGTGGCGGCCAGTTGCCGTCGGGGTACCCGGGGGTGGAGCGAATGTGCTCGATGCTCGACATCCAGGCGGCATGGTCGGCCTCATTGTGCTGCGGCCCCAGCGGTTCGAGGCGGAACTGGTCGGTGACGAGCGAGGTCGGCGGATCGAAGCCGACCGGCACGAACGCATCCGCGGTCATGACCGGCACGGTACTGGCCCCGCCAGACGCCCTGCACCTGAGTTCTCGCGGTGGCACGAGCGGCAGCGTTCCTCGTGCCACCGGCTGTCTCGTTGCGTTCTCCCACCTGGAGATCGTCTTCGTGTTCGACCGCGTCGACCCGGCCAAGATCCGGACCGATCCTCGCCCAGCGCGTGGCAACCCGCAGTGGCCACCGGTGGGAGTCTTCGCCGGACACGGTCCCTTCCGGCCCAACCGGCTCGGGGTCTCGCGGTGTCGACTGCTGGACGTGGACGGTTTGGACCTGCGCGTTGCCGACCTCGACGTGCTAGACGGGACGCCGGTCCTCGACATCAAGCCGTACATGCGGGAGTTCGAGCCCGTCGGCCCCGTGTCGCAGCCGGCCTGGTCAAGGCGGCTGATGCGCGGCTACCACCGCGCAGTGCAGGAGCGAATCAGCATCGCGGGCCGACGGGGCTGCGGGTTTGTCGCAACTCGCGCCGGCGCCCAAGCTGCCAGTGAAGCCCGAGAGCGGGCGGAGGCTCGCGGTGGACATCGCGTCGGGCATCCCCTTCGAGCTGATCGGGCTGCTCACCCCGCTGCCCGCGGATGGCAGGCCCGTGCCAGGTGAGATCATCGAGCATCAGGCAGCCGCCGCCGGTTCCGGCGCTGCCGTCGAGGGTCCCCACGTGGCGGCCCGCCTCGCCGCCGACCATGTTCATTGCATACCGCCGAAGATGCCCTCGTCGGGGTTCAGTGACGTGGGTCGCCCGGTGCACGGCCGAGCTGCGACGGCGCTGAAGAGGCGGTATGCCGCTGGGCTCGATCGCAGGACAGAGTGCCGTCTCTGGGAGGTCCCTCCGATGCGGGAGCCGGGCCCCCCGGCATACGGCCGCTTCACGACGACCCCCGCTTCTCGGCGAGGACGGAGATGCTCTTCACCCCGTACCTCCTGGTGGCGCTGCCTGCCTGTGCGGAGAGGAACTCGTAGCGGTTGCGCCGAATCTGAGCTATGAAGAGGCCCGCCGCTTCGATGGCCTCTTGGTAGGCGTCCTCCTGCGCCGCGCCCCCGATGCACGAGGCCCACAGTTCGGCGTTTCCGACGATGGCATCGCTGAGCTGGCGCTCGGTGACGATGTCCGCAATGGCCATCCGACCCCCGGGCCGCAACATCCGGGCCGCGGCGTCGAAGACCGCCTGCTTGTCGGCCGCGAGGTTGATCACGCCGTTGGAGATGATGCAGTCGGCACTCGCGTCGTCGACCGAAGGGTTCTCGATGCGTTCCCCGCGGAACTCAACGTGCCCGAACCCGCCGTCGGCCGCGAGGCGACGGGCCTTCTCGACCTGGGCCGGGGTGAAGTCGATGCCGATGACCCGACCGGACGGGCCAACCAGCGTGGCGGCGTAGAACGCGTCCATCCCGGCGCCGCTGCCGAGGTCCACGACGGTTTCGCTCGGCCCGAGGGCGGCCAGGTCGAAGAAGTGGCCCACGCCGGCGAAGGACTCCACCGCGCCGGGCGGTATCCGGTCGAGGACCCGCTCGCTGTAGCCGAGCCGGACCGCCAGGGGTCGTCCCAGCTGGAAGTGGTACGTACCGTGCGGCTGTTGCGCGACGCGCTGGTACATCTGCTGGACCTTGGTCGTGAGCTGCTCCGGGTCAACCGAGCTGGCCATTGGTGCCTCCTTCCCATCGTGCTGCGGTCGACCAGTCCAGGCAGATCAGGCGCAGGGGCTCAGTGCCGCCGTGGCTCTCGATCGCCTGAGCCTCCCCCGGGACGACAGGGAACTCGTCTCCCGGGTTGTCGTCGAGGGGTTGGATCGCCGCATGATCGGTCATGTTCCGCGCGCCATGGTGACGGTGACCGGGTTGCTGACGATGTCAAGCACCGGTGAGGTTCGCTGCACTTGGGCGAGCAGTTCGTCGATCTGCTCGTCCGGCGCGTCAGAATCGATGGTGTAGGTCACTCGGACCGTCTGGTAGCCAGGGCGCACGTCTGGGGACAGGCCGAGGAAGCCGTGCAGGTCGAGCTCGCCCTCGAGGTCGAAGTCCAAGGCGCGAATCTCGATGCCTTGTGCCGCGGCGTTGTACGCGACGCCGACGGCCAGGCAGGAGGCCAGGGCGTGCAGCACGGTCTCGACGGCGTTGGGCGCCTGGTTGGAGCCGAGCAGCACCGGCGGCTCGTCGCCGTCAAGGTTGAAGGGCTTGGAGCGGGACGAGTCCTCTGTGCCGGCGCCCCAGAAGCCCTGGATGGACGTGCGGGAGTGACCTCCGCCGAGCCAAGTGGTGGCCGCTCGGAACCGGAATGTTGCCAGCGTCGGGTCCTGCTGGATCGCGGTGACCGTTTCGGCGAGCTGGGTGACATTCACCCCGTTCGTCGCCTGGCGTTGTGTGGTGGACATCGTTACCTCCGGATGGTGAGAGTGATGGATGGGACCGGTGCGGGCGCCGAGCCCGGGCCCCACGGGCTGTCGTAGAGCCGCGCCGACGACCGACATTGACACCGCTGAGACGTCCCGGCCGACGAGGCCCATTGCATCGGCCAATCAGCGTCCTCCGACGACCGGGGCCACGAAGGCGATTCCGGTCTGGACGAGGATGAGCTCGCCGGTGGCGACGCCGGCCTCGACCTCAGCGACGCTCGTGTAGGGCATGTTGGCGACGTCGAAGGCGGCGCCCGGGAGTGCGAGGACGATCGTCCAGGCGCCCGTGTATCCGCTGGTCCCCGGCACAGCGGACAGGACGTGGTCGTGCCTGAGGGTGCCGTCGGCGCACGCGACCTGGGTGGCGCCGGGCGCCAGGACGACGTACAGCGTGGGTGCCGGGGCGTGGCGACTCGAGGTGGACAGATCTGGGCCGAGCGCGAAGCAGGCGAAGTGGGCCTGGCTCGGGCTGGCGCTGGTGGCCGACGGGATCTGGAGGACCACCGTCTGGCCCTCGTAGTACGAAGGCTCGTACTCCAAGGTTCCAGGCGGGGCAAGGGCAGTCGCCGGTCCACCGCTCAGGAGCAGCAGCAGCGCTACGCCAAGGAGCAGCAGGACTTTCGATCGGCCGTGTCTGGACATTTCTTGCCTCCTGAACTCATGCCTTCCGATGCTGACCGGCACCGGGTGGGCGCTGGCGTTGACACTGATCAGACGTCATGGATGACACGGGCTATTGCCTCGGCGGAAAATGCAATAACGGCAGTCGCCGGGGACGTCTCACCAGTGCCGCTACTGGGTCAACCGTCCCGGGAGCCGAGGATGCGCCTGACCAAGGACCAGACCGAGACCTATCAAGCGCTGGCGCGAGCCCAGATCCCGCGCCTGCACGCGATCGCGCGCGGGCTGGTGGGTGACAGCGCGGCGGAGGATGCCGTCCAGGAGTGCCTGATCCGCGCCTATCGGCACTACGATCAGCTGCGCGACCACGGGTCCGCTGCGAGCTGGTTGGCGAGCATCCTGGTCAACTGCTGCCGGGACCACCTCCGAAGGACCGCCCGACTCCCCGCGCCGATGGACATCGAGGCCATTGAGGAGTTCTCTCTCTACCGGACCATCGCCTACGAGGACCCGTTTCCGTACTCCGACTCGCTGCACCTCGACTTCCTCGCCGGGTTCACCTGTCAGGATGTCCGGACCGTTCTGCTGCGGCTACCGGTGCTGTACCGGATTCCGTTGGTACTGGTCTACGTGGAGGGGTTCCTCGCGCGGGAGGTCGCGGACATGCTCTCCGTCCCGCTCGGCACGGTGCTCTCGCGTCTGCACCGCGGTCGCAAACTCTTCGAGCGTGAGCTGTGGTCCTACGCGGAGGACACCGGGATGCTGACGAAGAAGGTGGACGCCCGATGATCACGTGTACCGAGGCCACACGCCGGCTGTGGGACTACCTCGACGAGCACCTTCCCGCGGCGGATGTCCGAACGCTCGAGGAGCACCTTCACCGCTGCCGGACCTGCTGCGGGGAGCTCGAGTTCACCAAGGAGCTGAGGCGGTTCCTCGCGCGATCGGCCGATATGGAGGTGCCCCCTGATGTGCTGAGCCGACTCCAACGAACCGTGGAGGAGATGGGCAGTTGAGCAGTGACCTCATGCCGACAGAGGCGATCAAGCGGATCGTCCGCGACGCCTACCGCAACGTGCCACCGACGACGGAAGCAGTAGCCCGTCGCATCTACTCTCCCGAGGCCCTGGCGGGAGTTCCAATGTCGGCGATCTGTCGCTCCCTCGGCGTGGCCGATCACCTGAGCTGGGCCACGATCGAGCCCGGCGACACGGTCCTCGACGTCGGCTGCGGGGGCGGGATCGACAGCATTATCGCCGCGCACCGGGCGGGGCCGTCAGGGCGCGTGATCGCCTTGGACTTCCTGCCCGAGATGCTGGAGCGGACCGCCCAGGCTGCCCGCTTGGCGGGCGTGGAAACCGTCGAACCGTTGCTGGGAGAGATGGAGGGCATCCCGCTGCCAGACGCGAGCGTGGACCTCGTCATCTCGAACGGGGTCATCAACCTGTCGGCGCGCAAGGGTCGGGCGATGGCTGAGTGCGCCCGCGTGCTGCGGCCAGGCGGTCGGCTCTGCGTTTCGGACCTGACGGTCGACCAGGACCACCTGCCGCCCGAGATCGTGACCCAGCCCGCGGCGTGGGCCGGCTGCGTCGCCGGCGCCCTGTCCGAGGAGGGATTCCTCCACAAGCTCGACCGCGCCGGCTTCCGCGACATCGAGGTCGTCTCCCACGAGCCCTTGAGCATCGACGACTGCTCGCTCTACCCGCTCTTTCCCGAACACGTCATCGACCTCATGCGACGCCTCATCCCGCCCGAACGTCACCCGCAGGTCGCGATCGCGATCGTCGTGCGGGCTTCACGGCCATAGCCGACGCCAGCGTCCGCCAGGGCGGAGGGAAATTTCGCGGGCGGCTCCCGAGGCTGACGCAGTCGGGGATGGCCGTCAGCCCAGCGGCTCGAGCGCGAATCTTCCCCAGGCGATGAAGCCGAGCAGGCCGATGAACATCAGGTCGCCGAGCAGGTAGCCCCACTCGCTTCGGCGGAATCGGGTTGTTCCTGCACCGGCCATCACCAGCATCAGCCCGGAGGCGGCCAGGGGTACGAGGATGACGGCCACGTCGAGCAGCGCCGGCAGGACCATACCGGCGGACCCGATGATCTTGGTCGTGCCGATGGCCTTGACGTGCCCTCGACCGAAGTCGTCGACCCAGTGCTGGCTGGGTCCGAACGAGCGGAACTTCTCCTTGGTCAGCGCCACTTGACTCACGCCACCGATGGCAAACGCGGTGGCAACGATGATGGTGACGATCCACAGGGCAGTGTGCACGGCAACTCCTCTCGTTCCGTTACCTCGCCAGTGCGAGGTGCGTCGTAGTGGTGTCGGACCTCAGCCACGAAAGGTGACAGCCATGACTCGCGACTCGTCTCTGGTGACCGAGTTCGATGACCACCGCGAGCGGCTGGTGGCGATGGCCCACCGGATGCTCGGATCCCGAGCAGATGGCGAGGATGCCGTCCAGGAGGTGTGGCTGCGCCTGGCTCGTCAGGAACAGGGCTCGATCGACAATCTGCCTGGCTGGCTGACCACGGTGACCGGTCGGGTCTGCATCGACATGCTCCGGGCGCGCAGAGCCCGGGTGGCCACCGTCCCCCAGGCGGACTTACCCGAGTTCACGGTCAGTGAAGACACCGAAGCCCCCGATGAGGCCGCGGTCGCGACCGACGCGGTGGGCCTGGCACTCTTGGTGGTGCTCGACTCGCTCGGGCCTGACGAACGGTTGGCGTTCGTGCTCCACGACATCTTCGCGGTGCCGTTCGCAGAGATCGCCCAGATCCTCGGCGCCTCCACCGACGCCGCCAAGATGTCGGCCAGCCGCGCGCGCCGCAAGGTCCGCGGCGCCGACCTTCCGAGCGATGGTCGACAGCGTCAGCGTCAGGTGGTGGATGCCTTCTTGAAGGCTGCCCGGGACGGTGACTTCGATGCCCTCCTGCAGGTGCTCGACCCGCACATCACGTGGCGCTCCTACGGACCTGATGGGGTCACGGTGACGCTCGGGGTCACCGAGGTGATCGCCGCCACCGAGCGCGGTGCGCGGGCCGCAGTGGTGGCACGCCGGGTCCTGGTCAACGGGGCTCCCGGCGTCCTGACCTGGAGCCGCAGCGGAGTACCGCTGAGCGTCATGGCGTGCACCGTGCGCCATGGACGCATCGTCGACGTGGTGGCCGTGGTCGACCCACGCCGGCTCGCCACCATGGACCTGCCCACCTGCGACGAGATCGGCGGCTAGCCGAGAGGGACGTTCACGGGCGCGCGCACGATGGATCGATGCCTCGCAGGGACCTTGGGCCCTACCGCGGGCCGCTGCTCCCCGATAGAGGTGGGGGTGTGGTCCGCAGACGAGCGGCACCATCGGGGTCACCGAGGAGGAGTCATGGCAGACGTCATCGTGCTGGGAGCGGGAATCGCGGGGCACACGGCCGCGCTGCACCTGAGCCGCCGTCTGCGGCGCGGCCACACCATCACCGTGGTGTCACCCAATTCGCACTGGAACTGGATTCCGTCGAACATCTGGGTGGGTGTGGGCAAGATGGCCAAGAAGGATGTCGTCTTCCCGCTCGAACCGGTCTACCGCAAGAAGGGAATCACTTTCCGTCAGGCCAAGGCCTACGCGATCCACCCGCAGGGAGACGCCGACAGCGACCGCGGGGCCGTCGACGTCGAGTACACCGGGCAGGGGAGAGCGGGCCAGACGGAACGGCTCCGCTACGACTACCTCATCAACGCCACTGGTCCACGGCTGCGCTTCGATGCGACGGAGGGTCTCGGACCGGAGGGCTTCACCGCATCCGTGTGCACGGCCGATCATGCGATCGAGGCAGCAGGTCAGCTGAGGGCCACCATCGAGAGGCTTCGGGCCGGCGAGCGGCAGACGCTCGTCGTGGGTGTGGGGCACGGCACCTGCACCTGCGAAGGAGCGGCCTTCGAGTACGTCTTCAACGTCGATCATGAACTGCGCGAGGCGGGGGTGCGGGACCTCGCGGAGGTCATCTACTTCAGCAACGAGGCGGCCCTCGGCGACTTCGGCGTCGACGGGATGACCTTCGAGGAGAGCGGATTCCAGACGACGAGTGAGCTGTGGACGGCCTCCCTGTTCCGAGAGCGCGACGTCCGGGCGATCCTGGGTGCGCATGTCGAGCGAATCGAGGCAGGCGTCATCCACTACGAGACGCTGGACGGCGAGCACCACAGCCTTCCCTTCGACTTCGCCATGCTGCTCCCACCGTTCGGTGGGGTCCCCCTCAAGGCCTACGACAAGCAGGGCAACGACATCACCAGCGAGCTGTTCGCCCCGAGCGGGTTCATGAAGGTGGATGCCGACTACACGCCGAAACCCTATGAGGACTGGCGCGGTCGGGACTGGCCCGAGACGTACCAGGCTCCCGGCTACGACAACGTCTTCGCGGTGGGAATAGCCTTCGCTCCGCCGCACCCCATCTCGCGGCCCCGCACCAGCCCGGGTGGCACGGTGATCTCGCCCGCGCCGCCGCGCACGGGCATGCCGTCGGGGGTGATGGGCAAGACAGCTGCCCTGACGGTCGTCGACCGGATCAACAACGGACGCAACGCCCCCGCGCACCGCGCTTCCATGGCCAACATGGGGGCAGCGTGCGTCGCCTCCGCCGGTGCGAACCTGCGCACCGGCTCAGCGGCCGCGATGACGATGATGCCGGTCGTGCCGGACTACTCGGTGTATCCGACGGGACGCGACCTCAAGGCGACCACCGGTGAGATCGGGCTGTCCGGGCACTGGGTCAAGCTCATGCTGCACCACCTGTTCCTCTACAAAGCCAAGGGCCACATCGGCTGGCAGTTCATCCCGGAGTGATGACCATGACGAACGAGAACGTGCCCCGAGAGCGCGACCAGCAGCCGTTCGCAGACGTGTCGAAGGCCCCCCTGCCGACGGCCCAGACCCTGCGCGGCCGACGGAACCTGGCCTACCAGCTGACGCGATTCATCAGCTTCAACGGCCGGATCATGCGCATGGTGCTCAAGGGAGACCACTGATCGGCTGAGGCTCCAGCGGGGCTGACCACTGACGACGGAGTGGTGCCCGGGCCCGGCACGTCCGCGCGGCACGGCGGGGCGGTGTCAGGCGCCAGTGATGACACGCGGGTCTCCGGTGAACCACACGCAGTCGATGTAGACCCTGCTCATCCGCCACAGGCCGTCTGACTCGCGCGCGGTCACCGAGTAGAGGTTCTTCAGGAGCGCGTGCCGGCTGTGGTCGTTCTTGGGCAGGTGCTGCGCCTCGACGAGGGCAGTCATCTCGGCCGAGCTTCCGGTGATGGCCACCCTGGGGTTGGTCACGACGTGCGTGGTGTCGATGCGAGTGGCCGGGTTCATGATGATGCCGCTGATCATCTCCCGTCCCTCCATGAGGGGGACGTCGATGCCGCACCTGTGGGCTGCGGGCCGAAAGTCCAGCACCGCATCCTCGGTGAAGGCGGACTCGAACAGCTCAAACGCTCCAGGGTCGTCACGCCTGTCCTGGGCGAGGCCGAACCGGAACAACGCGTCGACAACGCTGGCCGCACGGGAAGCATCGGCCGAACGCGCCAGAGCGGTGGTCACGTGCGGCACGAGCGAGAACGGGGAGGAAATTCGTGAGGGAGAGGTCATACCGGGCAGGCTAAAGTCGTACACCTATGTCAAGGTCAACAGCATTTCCCGCATGAGAGTCGACGAGCTGGCCAGACGGTCGGGAGCATCGCCGCGGTCGATCCGGCACTACGACCGCGCGGGCCTGCTCACCAGTGTGCGGAGGCCGAACGGCTATCGCGACTTCCCGCTGCAGGCGATCGAGGAGGTGCGAGTGGTCAAGCGGCTGCTCGCCTCGGGCCTGTCCGTTGCTGACATCGTCACGCTGCGGCCCTGCCTCACGGCGGGCGGCGAGTTCAATGGCTGTGCGCAGGCGCGGTCGATCCTTCGGCGTCACATCGCCCGGCTGACCGCATCGATCCAACGAGACCAGGAGACGCTCGCACACCTGCGCGAACGGGAGGACAACATGTCCCCCGCTGGGCAGGTTGAGCAGTCGGTCGGGTGAGCCCGTCGTCACTCCATCCAGCCTGTGCGTGCGGTTCGTCCACCGTCGCTGCTACCGGGTGAGGCGCCGGCTCTCCTGGATCGCAGCCCAGGCAGCGGCCTCGGCCCTGTTGCGCACCCCCAGCTTCGCCAGCACGTTGCTGACGTGGTGGGCGACGGTCTTCCTGCTCACGAACAGGTGTGCGGCGATCTCCGGGTTGGAGCAGCCGGCGGCCACGAGCGACAGCACCTCGCGCTCCCGTTCAGTGAGGAGGTCACCCCCGCGAGGAGCCGGCGCCGGTCGGCCACCCAGGCTCCGCAGCAGTGCCGAGGCACGCCCGAGCTCGACGGATGCACCGAGCGAGGCGAAGGTCTCGGCTGCCTGCCTGGCCTCTGCCAGTGCGACATCCGCATCGTCCCTCGCGACCGCCTCGGCCAGGGCGAGCTGGGCGTGGGCTTGCTGCAGCGGGAGTCGGGCAGACCCGAGGAGGCGCACGGCCTGGCGCAGTGCCTGGCGGGCCCGCGGATCCTCAGTCGCTGCGGCGACCACTCCATCGGCCAGCCGGGCCAGCCCGGTCAGGGCCTCGCCGACGTCCCCGGCCGTCAGGTCGGCGATCCGGGACAAAGTCCGGGCAGCAGCCCCCAGATCCCCGCAGGCGACCTGGAGCTCGGCGAGCAGGGCGAGTGCCGGGAGCACCCCGAGGTTGCCCTCGCGTCTGGCCAGCTCTTCTGCGAGGACCGCCACCGCAGCACGGCGTTCGCTGTCGCTGACCGCCTGCCGCCATGCCACTCGAGCCGCCGGGCTCAGGCCGAAGGCGTCGCCCCGGCCGTGAGCGAGCAGCCGCTGCGCCTCGCCGTAACGGCCCTGATGGACGCGGAGCTCGGCCAACCGGCAACACGCCGCGGGGCGAAGCGCGCGGTACGTCGAGTCGTACAGCTCGACCGACCGGGTCAGCTCCTGGTCCGCCTCGTCCCACCGCCCAGCCGCAGTCCACACCACCCCCACGTGCATCCGGCAGATCGCCGAGGCCCAGGCGAGGTCCAGGCGCTTCTCCAGGTCGGCGAAGACGCGGTGCCATTGCTCGGCGCGCGGCACGTCCAGGGTCGCCTCACAGGCGACCATCAGCTTGCAGTAGATCTCACCGACGACCGACGGGCTGGCGACCTCACCGGCGTAGGCGGCGGCAGCGGCCTCGTCCAACCGGCGCATGCCGTCGGGGACTCGTCCGGTCTCGACCAAGGCAAGGCCGCCGTAGGCGAGCGCGTCGAAGCCGAGGTCGTCGTCCCCGAACGTCCGCGCGGACTCCTCGGCGACTGCGACCCAGTGGTCACGATCCTCGGTGCGCGAGGCGTGGAGCGCCCTCGCGAGAGCGACCCATCCGGCCTCGGTGCAGGGGCCGGACCGATCCGCGAGCCGGATGCCACGCTCCAGCCACCCCCGGGACACCGCGTCGTTGCCGAAGAGGGCGAGGTGGTCGAAGGCGATCTGGTATGCCGCCAACCGTGCCGCGCTCCGGATGTCACCGTCCGCGCGGTACCCCGCGTATGCCGCCTCACGCAGCGCGAGGGCGCCGACGTAGTCACCCGCCCGGGCTTTCACGTCTGCGTCGTGGATGAGGTCGCCAGGCCCCATAGGTGCATTGTCGCGCCAGATGGGCACGCTGCATGGGGCAACTGACCGATCCGCGCCCAGGCTCCCGCGATGGAGTCTGGACACATGACGACAGAGCAGTTCCTCATCAGTGCCGAGCAGGCCGAGGCCTACGAGGACCGATTCGTGCCGGCGCTCTTCCAGCAGTGGGTGAGTCCGGTCCTCCGGGCCGCACGGCTGCGTCCGGGCGACCGAGTCCTTGACGTCGCGTGCGGGACCGGCGTCGTGGCCCGGGCTGCCGCCGAGCTCGTGGCCCCGAACGGCCGGGTGGTCGGGCTGGACCTGAACCCGGCGATGCTCGAGGTCGCTCGTCGCGTCGCACCGGGAGTCGAGTGGAGGCAAGGCGACGTGACGGCGCTTCCCTTCGGTGAGGCCACTTTCGACGTCGTCACCTGCCAATCGGCGATCTTCTTCTTCCCCGATCCGACAACGGCGCTGGCCCAGATGAAGCGGGTTGTCCGGCTCGGCGGTCGAGTCGTCGTGCAGGCGTTCTCGTCACTGTCAGCCCAGCCCGCGTACGGGCCGTGGGCGGACCTGGTCGCCCGTCATGCCGGACCGGATGCCGTTGAGTTGCTCGGGACCTACTGGTCCGAGGGGGACGTCGGGCTCATGCGAGACCGCTGCGCAGAGGTCGGCCTTCGCGTGGCCGCGGTCGATCAGCACGTCCAGCCGGCCTACTTCCCCGACGTCGCGGCGATGGTGCTCACCGAGGTGAACGCGACACCGCTCCGCGACCGCCTCGACCAGGCGCATCTCGACCGGATCCTGGCCGAGTCGCACGACGTGCTGCGGTCGTTCCTCCGTGGCGGTCAGCTGGTCATTCCGCTCGCCGGTTATGTTCTGGCTGCCGAACGTGAATGACGGACAGCGCAGCACCCCCCGGGCGCGGGTCCTGCTGCGAGTTGGGACATACCGGACCCCACCGCGGCTGGCGTGCCGACCAGTGGGCAGGAAACGCCAACCCGTGGGGGTACGATTCATGTGATATTGACGGAGTGTTTGCGTGGTTGCTCCCACCGCAAGGAGCGGGGCGCCCAACCCAGAGCGGGACTCACCCCCTGAGAAAGTTCTGGATTCAACAGGAAATCGTGTCATGATGAGCGCCACTACCCGTCTAACAGGTAGTGGCCATCTCCTCGGAGATGGTTGCCAGGGCGCCTGGCGCGCATTCGTGGAGGGGTGCGCGCCAGGGCCCGACCCGGGAGGTGAGGGGGCATCCACACCGCCCGGGGTGCTTCGGGGCTCGTCCTCGTGGCAACAGGTGCCGCCCCGTCGGCGACCGGCGTTCCCCCCTGTCGCCGGCCGACGGGGCGGCCCCTCGCTTCTCAGGGTCGGACGCCCGACCGCTGCCGGGGCGCCGGAGCAGGTCGGGCTCGCCCCCACAGGCCCAGCCACTCAGCCACCCAGCCACTCAGCCACCCAGCCACTCGGCCACCCAGCCACTCGGCCACTCAGCGGACGTGCACGTCCCGGCCCAGCGGCATACGGCATCTGACGGTCGGCACGCGCGGCGCTGCGGTCACCGCATGACGAGCCACGCCGGGGGGCTCATGCCCGATGCAGAGCCGGTGTCGAGTCGCTCGGGCGCCCCGACCACGGTGCACGACGACCCGTCGAGCGGGCACCGCAGGAGCGCCTCGTCGAGGGTCTCGCTGTGGGCCACCACCGTGACCGCCCGATCGCGGGCGTCGATGGCGCTGCCGGTCATCAGGAGCCCGTTGGCGCCGCTGTCGACGTGGAGGATCCGAGCGGCATCGCTCGTCCGCATCACCCACAGGTCATGTGGCGACCCGCCGTCGCTACCCGAACCGCCGATGAGGAGCTCGCCCGACGGCGAGAACGCGCTGGGGAAGAAGTCCCCGCACGCCGTCCACCGGGCGGCCAGGTCGTCGGCGTCGAGCAGCCGGAAGCACGTGTCTCCACCGGTGCCACCTTCTGGCAGGAAGACGACCAGACCAGCGCCCTCGTGCGCAGCCCCGAAGCGCCCGTCGAAGCCCTTGAGAGCGCCGGTGCGGACGTTCCACGTGTAGCCGCGAACGGGTTCGCTGCGGATGTCGTTGACGAAGACCGTGTCGCCGACGATGCCCTCGGCGAGCAGGCCGGCGCGGGGAGCGGTCGCGACGACGTCACCGTCCGAGGCGATGATGTGGAGGCGCTCTGACGCGTCGACATACGACGCGAGGGTGTGGTCGGAGTTGATCGCCAGCACGGACCCACGGCCCAGCCGGGCCCGCTCCGCGCCGGTCACCCCGTCCCAGACGACGACCTCCCAGTCCCCGCCGGCGAGCACACTGCCGAGCACCGCACCGTCGGCGAACAGGGAGATGTCCGACCCGAGCTGCGAGCCAGGCGCCACGGCCAGGGTGACCTCGCGATCCCGCGTCAGGTCGCGGACCGTCGTGCCGTGGACGTGGGAGACGTCGGGCGAACCGCTCGACCCGGCCAGGCTCGGCCGTGCCGTGGCAAGGGGTGCGCTGTCGGCGTCGTAGGTCGGCGCCGGGGTGGGGGGCGCCGTCGTGCGAGAAGCGGTCGCCGTGGGTGGAGCCGTCGTGCCCGAACCCCGCGTCGTGGTCGCAGTGGAGGGCCCAGAGGACGTCGCTGGGGTCGTCGCTGGGGACGTCGCAGAGGAGGTCGCCGAGGAGGCCGTGCGGGCCGGACCCGGGTCGATCAGGGTCCCGTCGTCCCGCAGGCCGCCCAGGGCGAACGGGCTCGCGACGGCCAACGCAGCGACGACGGCGCCGACGCCGGTGAGGATCGCGCGGTTCCGGCGCAGGCGGCGCGCCTGCGAGACCGCGGCCGCCGTGAGGTCGGTGCTCGCCGTCACCGTGTCGAGGTGGCCGTGCAGCGAGTCGACGAGGCGGCGCTCGAGGCCGTTGCCGCCGTCTGGCCTGTCGCCCGTCATGCCGGCACCTCCTGCTCGAGGCGACTGCGCAGGGTGGCCAGGGCCCGGTGGGTCTGGGACTTGACGGTGCCGATGGAGCAGCCGAGGATCTCGGCGGTCTGCGCCTCGGAGAGGTCCTCGTAGTAGCGCAGCGCCACCGCGGCCCGCTGGCGCGGCGGCAGGCGGAGGACGTGCTGCCAGAGGCCGTCGTCGCGCGCGGGAGGGTCGAGCGAGGACGTGCGCTGCGAGGTGTGCGTCGACTCGAAGTCGACGGTCTCGCGACGCCGCCAGGCCCGGCGCCACCACGACGTGTGCTCGTTGACCATGACCTTGCGCACCCATGCCTCCATGGCTCCGGCCTGACGGATCGTGTCCCACTTGAGATAGAGCCGGGCCAGGGCGGTCTGGGTGAGGTCCTCCGCCGCCATGCGGTCGCCCGTGAGCAGGTAGCCGAAACGGACGAGGTCGTGCTGTCGTGCGCGGACGAAGGCCGCGAACTCCTCGTCCACGTCGCTCATGTGTCCCCTCGGCACCCGGTTGGCTCAGTCACGGGGGAGATGCAGGTGCTCCCTCAAATGGTTGCAAAGGGGTGCAAGCCAATAAGCAGCCGTATGCCGCTGGACTCGTTTCCGAGCCCAGCGGCATACGGGTGGTGGTGGGGTCCTCCGACGGCGCGGGTCTACCTCGGGACGACGTACCGGGGGCTCATGCCGAGCGGGTCGGTCAGCTCGAGCTCCGGCTGGAGGGTGGTGCAGTCCATCCCGAGAGTGCAGCGCTGGAGCGTGTTGCGGGGCTCGCCTCCGAACACGTCCGCTGCGGTGTTGCGCGAGATGACAAGCGACTGCTCGTCCGCGTCCAGCCGCCAGCTCCAGGCCGAGATGGGCTTCTCCGGCGTGCCGCCGAGCATGTCCCTGCCGTCACTCGCACGGAACACACCGGGGATGAACCAGTGGCCGCCGTCGATGAACTTGCTCCCGATGAGGTAGGTCCCCGTGCTCGAGAACGAACTGGGCTGGAAATGCGTTGGGTTGCCCTCGGGCCCGCACTGCTCGACGAGCGTGGGGAACGCCTGCTGGGTGAGGTCCACAATGGCCCAGCATCCCGGCTCCTGGCCATCGCTCGGCAGCTCCCACTGGAGTGCGGCGCGGGTCCGGTCGTCGGACACGGCGACGATGTGTGAAGGCACCTCCCGCGTCTCGCCCGTGACGTAGTTCCACTCCAGCCCGGGCTGCGAGGCGTCGGCGTTGAGGTAGGCGTAGTCGCCGACGATCGCGGCCGGAGACCGGTCGTCCCGGCGCTCCGCGATGGGGTCGCCGTCCGCCCCGGCGACGCGGACGGTGTCGTCCAGACCGTTGCGGTAGAGCACCCGAGTGCCGTCCCGGGAGACGGCGTAGAAGCCCGAGTCTCCGAGAGCCGCTACCGTTCGACCGTCGGCGTCGAGAATCTCCATCTCGCTCTGACTCGCGCCGGTGCTCATGTGCGACTGGAGGAGGAAGCCGCCATTCGACAGCACGACGAGCGACTCGACGACCGTTCCCCGCTCCAGCGGAATTTTCCTGCCGGCCACGACGATCGTGTCGTCGAGGGCGTACGTGTTCTCGGGCGTCGCCGTGACGGGCGGGGCTGGGGGCGTCGTCGTCACGGTGGGGGTCGTGGTCTCGGCGCCTGATGCGGTCGCCGAGGGCGTGGGGGAGGCCGATGCGCTCGGGCTGGGGGTCGTGGCGGGGGCCAGGCTTCCGGTGGGTCCCGTCGGCGACCAGAAGAGGAACGGCACGACGGCTGCGGCAACGGCCGCGGCTGCTGCCGTGATGGTGGTGCGCCGCCGGGTCCGACGACGCTCCAGACCGATGGCGGCCGTGGCGAAGTCCCCCGTGGCGTCGATGCGCGCGGCGTCCTCCTGCAGGGTCTGGCGCAGGTCCAGCTCGTTGGGGCTCATGCCGTGACTTCCTTCATCGTGATCCGGAGGGCGTTGAGGGCTCGACTGGTGTGGCTCTTCACGGTGCCGACGGAGATGCCGAGCACCTCGGCGGTCTGGGCCTCGGTGAGGTCCTCGTAGTAGCGCAGCACGATCGCGGCCCGCTGCTGCGTGGGCAGGTTGCGGATGTGGTTGCGCAGGTCGTCGTCGGCATAGCGGTCGGCGGGTGCAGGCGGGTCGGCGTAGGTGATCAGGTCGCTGCCCGTGACCTCCTTGTGCCGCCAGGTCCGGCGCCACCAGCTGTTGTGCTCGTTGATGATCGTCTGGCGCACGTAGGCGTCGGGCGACCCGTGGATGCCTCCCCACTTGCGGTAGACCTTGGCGAAGGCGCTCTGCACGAGGTCCTCCGCGCTGTGCGGGTCACCCGTCAGCAGGTAGGCGAAGCGAACGAAGTGGCGTTGCCTCGCCCGGACATAGGCCGTGAAGTCGGCCTCGTCATCTGCGGTTCCCATGTGTTTCCCCTGTCGAAGGGAGCGGACCTGACCTATACGCTCCCACCGCCGCAGAAGGTTGTCCGCTGGACCACGCAACACGCCCGGCAGTCCGCAACGCACCAGTGAAATATCCGGTGTGCGTTGCGGAGTGCCGGGCGTGTTGCGTCGTGGGCTGGTTCAGCGGGGCGGCATGCGGAGGGCGCCGTCGAGGCGGATCACCTCGCCGTTGAGCATGCCGTTGTCGATGATGTGACGCACGAGGCTGGCGTACTCGGTGGGGTCGCCGAGGCGGGCCGGGTGCGGCACCTGCTGCTCGAGTACGGTGCGCGCCTCGGCGGGAAGCCCCGCGAGCATCGGCGTCTCGAAGGTGCCGGGCGCGATCGTCATGACGCGGATCTGCTTGTCGGCAAGGTCCCGGGCGGCCGAGAGCGTGAGACCGACGATGCCGCCCTTGCTCGCCGCGTAGGCCGCCTGACCGATCTGCCCGTCGTATGCCGCGATGCTCGCGGTGTTGACGATGACGCCCCGGTCTCCGTCGACGGGCTCGTTGTCGAGCATGGCGGCAGCGGCGAGACGCAGGACGTTGAAGGACCCGATGAGGTTGATGTCCACGACCGTCTTGAAGGTCTCGAGGGGGAGCGGGCCTCTCTTGCCGACGACGCGTCCGGGCGTGGCGACCCCGGCACAGTTCACGACGACGCGCAGCTCGCCGAGCTCCGTGGCGCGGTCGACGGCGGCCTGGACCTGCGCCTCGTCGCGCACGTCGGCCGGGACGAAGGCCGCGCGGTCGGCGCCGAGCTCCTCGACGAGCGAGGCGGCGGGGGAGGACTCGAGGTCGATGATGACGACCTTCGCACCGTCGGCGACGAGGCGGCGGGCGGTCGCGCCGCCCAAGCCGGAGCCGCCGCCGGTGACGATCGCGACGGTGGTGGGGGTGAGCTGCACGGGGAGACCTTTCAGTCGGCGAGGACGTGGCGGGAGATGACGATGCGCTGGATCTGGTTGGTGCCCTCGAAGATCTGGGTGACCTTGGCCTCCCGGAAGTAGCGCTCGACCGGGAAGTCCTGGGTGTAGCCGGCGCCACCGAGGACCTGGACGGCGTCGGTCGTCACCTTCATCGCGGCGTCGGTGCAGATCATCTTGGCGACCGCCGCCTCCTTGCTGAACGTCCGGCCGGCGTCCTTGAGCCGGGCGGCGTGCAGGTAGGTCGCGCGGGCCGAGGTCACGGCGGCCTCCATGTCGGCGAGGATGAAGGCAAGACCCTGGTTGGTGCCGATGGGCCGGCCGAACTGCTCGCGCTCCTTGGCGTAGCCCGCAGCGACGTCGAGCGCGGCCTGCGCCAGGCCGGTCGCGGCGGCCGCGATGCCGAGGCGGCCGGAGTCCAGAGCCGTCAGCGCCATCATCATGCCCTGGCCCTCCTCTCCGATCCGGCGACTCGCGTCGACCCGGGCGCCGTCGAAGAGGACCTCGCCGACCGTGTCCGAGTGCAGGCCCATCTTCCGCTCGGGTACGCCGAACGTCATGCCCTCGGTGTCAGCGGGGACGATGAACGTCGACAGACCCTTGCCGCCCGTGTCGGCAGTCCGGGCGAAGGTCGTGTAGAAGTCGGCGTGCCCGGCGTGCGAGGTCCAGGCCTTGGTGCCCTTGAGGGTGTACGAGGAGCCGTCGTCGGAGCGCGTCGCCCGGGTCGTCATCGAGGCGATGTCCGAGCCGGCGAGGGGCTCGGAGAGACAGTAGGCGCCGAGCTGTTCGCCCGAGAGCATGCCCGTCAGGAGGGCCTCCTGCTGCTCGGTCGTGCCGAACGTGGCGACCGGGAAGGCGGTGAGGCTGTGGACGCTGACGCCGACGGCCACGCTCATCCAGACGGTAGCGATCTCCTCCACGACCTGGAGGTAGACCTCGTAGGGCTGCCCGCCGCCGCCGAGCTCCTCGGGGTAGGGCAACGAGAGCAGGCCGGCGCGGCCGAGGGTGCGGAAGACGTCGCGTGGCAGCTCGTGGGCTCGCTCCATGTCGTCGACCTTCGGGGCGAGGTCCTTGCGGCAGATCTCCCGGGTCAGCTCGATGAGGTCGGCGGCGTCTTCGGTGGGCATCAACCTCGTCGCTGGCATGCACCAGATACTAGGACGTCCGAGCATCCCGCCAAAAACGTGAGACGTATGCCGTGGGGCTGGGCGAGGACAGGAAGTGAGCACTCGACGGGAGGCCACGCACAGGGCACCGGGAGGAAGCGAATCGACCGCGACCAGGAATCGCGGGAGACAGACCGGGCCGCCGGCCCTAGCGTTCTCGTGTGCGCCCCTCGCTGCGTCGACCGCTGCGTCGACCGCT